>JADGCE010000143.1 GCA_015229095.1 Magnetococcales bacterium
TTTGGGGAGAACAGACCGGACGGCATGACCGACTTCAACGACCTGGCGGCGCACAATGGTTTGGAGACAGTCAAGGTGCAACTGGCCGGGGCCAAGCTGGCCAAGCCGGGCCCGGAGGGGGCGCAGGCCACCCCCCAGGACAATGGACCTGGCAAACGGGCGGTTCTCCGTTGCATGAACGACGTTCAAGCAATGGCCATTCGGTGGATGTGGTTCGGACGCATTGCGAGAGGCAAATTGACATTGTTGGTTGGCCCGCCAGGAACAGCGAAAAGTCAGTTGACCGCTTACATGGCTGCCACGACCACAAGGGGGCGTTCCTGGCCAGACGGGGCAGGCTCTTTCCCCGGCAAGGTTGTCATCCTTTCGGCAGAGGACGACCCGGAAGACACCATCAGGCCGCGATTAGAAGCGGTGGATGCGGATCTGTCGAAGGTGTTTATCTTGGAGGCCATCCACGATAAGGACAAGCATGGCCGACCTGTCGCCAGGAGTTTCAAGCTTTCCGAAGACCTGGCGGCCTTGGATGCAGAATTGACCGAAACAGGCGGTGTGGTTCTTGTGGTGGTTGATCCAATATCCGCTTATCTGGGGGCTGCGGACAGCCATAACAACGCCGAGGTTCGGGCTCTGCTGTCACCACTTTCCGAACTGGCCGCAAAACACGGGGCCGCAGTGGTTGCTGTATCCCACCTGAATAAAGGCGCAGGATCTGCCATCGACCGGGTGACAGGTTCCGGCGCATTCGTAGCGGCGGCACGGGCGTCGTATCTGGTTTGTAAAGACCGAGATGACCAGCACCGGCGGTTATTCCTTCCGATGAAAAATAATCTTGGCAACGACTCGACCGGGCTTGCGTTCCGTGTCGAAGGCGTGACCCTGCCATCCGGTATCGAGACATCACGGATTGCCTGGGAGGCCGACCCCGTGACCATCACAGCAGATGATGCACTGGCCGCACAAGTCAACCCGGCAGAGCGTGGGGCTCTGGCCGAGGCAAAAGCCTTCCTGAACGAGACATTGAAGGACGGGCCAAAAACCGCACGGAGTATCCGGGGCGAAGTTGAGGATGCGGGCCTTTCCTGGGCAACCGTGCGTCGGGCGCAACTGCTGCTTGGGATCAAACCGTACAAGAACGCCTACCAGGGAAAATTCATGTGGGCTCTTTCTTCGGGCGGTGCGTCCAATGTTGCTCAATCATGCTCATCTTCTCCTGCCCCCAAAAACATGAGCGTCATTGGGAAAAATGAGCATCATTGGCCAACCAGTGAGCACCATAGCATAAACAACAATAATAATAACCAAAATTCAAAAATGGTACGCGAGGATCAATGGTGCTCATCAACTCCCAATGATGCTCATGTTGCTCATGGCAGGGGGCCTGAGCATCATTGCGATGAGCCCGACTATGAGGATTTTTTATCATGAGTGCGCACAACTTTTTGAATGACATGCGGGAATCCGGGCTAAATTTTTCCCTGGTCGGGGATACCCTGCGGGTTGTTCCGAGGGCTGCCATCACCCCGGAGCTGCGGGCCACGATCCGGGAGCACCGTGCCGCGTTGGTGGAGCTGCTGCGTCAGGGGGTGCCCATCCCTGCGGCACCGGAGGCTACCCAGCAGGCTGTTCACCCCCTGGTGGGCCAGCACAGCCCCCAGGCCGTGCCGGGCGACGCTACCCTTCCCCCTGAATGGTCGGCTGGGCTGTTGCGTTTGCAGACCATACCCAGGCCATCAGACATCGACCAGCGACGATGGCAGGCCATCAAGGGGGCGGCGGTCGCATTCGAGCGTGACGGGTGGGCGGTCCGGGCGCACGCGGCGGGCTGGACAATCGAGCAGACTTTTGGCTGCCACCGGGTTGCACCATCAAAGAGATTCGATCACCAGGGGTTGCTCTGGGCTATGAGCGATCCTGGCGTCACCCTGGTGGAGTTGACTGCGGATCAAGCAGTTTTTGAAGTAGGCCGTAACCGTGTGCGGCAGAAGCTGCGCAGGGCCATGATTTTTTCCAGCGAAACACGATTAATTTTTCAGGAGCAACTTTCGTGAAAAACAACAAAAAGCTACGGGGAACCACCCATGCGGCACCACAAATTTACCGATTTTTTTCATCCGAGCCCTACGTCCGCAGAGACGGGTTTGCTTCGATTCTGAAGGTTTGGAAAACCGCATGTCCAAAATGTGGAAAAATCTTCAAAGTCACAACCACCGGCGAAACCCCTCCAAAATATCCGCGCCGGAGGTGTGACCTGCATCGACGGCAAGGGACTCCTGTCGGGCGACCCGTTGTATTTCAGCCATAAAATTTGGAGGCTACCATGAAAAAAATTCTGATTGTGGCTGGTGCCGTGATCCTCGCCAGCATCGCCGCAAAGCCATCAGGTGACACGCAGGCGCGTTTTCACTGGCAGGGTGGGCATTTGCCTGCCTCTGCCGCAATCGACGACGCAACGCTTTACGGTCGCATGGTTGACGTTGGATAGATAACACACACGTATATTACACGTGCAGGAGGGTTTTTTGCTTGCCCCGTTCCTGCGCGTAATCCAATTGGCAACAACGACGCGCGTGCGCGCGAAGGTGGGAGGCTACCGTGTCAGAATTTTTTACATGGAGTTTGCTGACTCCTCCTGCTGGGGAATGGCGGTTTTCACCGTGCAGGCTGTACGGGAGCCCCAGGGGGAACAGGGAGCGCAGGGGATGGGGCCATCTGGCGCATCTCCTGGGCGGGGGGCTGGACGATCTGCACCGGCATAGGGAAGGCGCGCAGATACCCGATGATCATGCCGACGCTCGCCAGGATCATGGCACCCATCTTGATCACCATGCGGAGCTCCATTTCCTTCATGTCCCGCTTCAGGTTGGTTTCCAACACAGCAAGCCGGTAGTCCATCTCCTGCTTGGTTGCCAAACCATCCAGGCGACTCTGCATCTGCTTTTCACTCTTTTCTGTCAGGGAATCAAGACGCTCATCAACCTGCTTGTCGTGCCTGGCGGCCTGTTCATCCGTGCGGGTATCCACCTGCTTGATAACCAGGGCCAACGCCTTGGCATGGCCTTTCGCATGCTCTTCCGGGATACCGGCGGCCTTGAGCTGCTCCGTGTACTCCAGCGTGTCGAATGTGATGACGTGCATGGCGGCTCTCCTCCTGGTTGGACTCTCCCCGGACTATATCGGATCTCCCCAATCATTGCCATCGGTTTTTTGTTTCACCTGTTGCGTGGCCCTTGGCAGTGCACCGGCCATATCCGGCATGGGGGAGAGCAGCAGGCCGCCAAGGATCCGCACTTCCGAGATACGCTGGATGCTGGCCAGTTGATGACTCTGGCGATGGGGGAGGTGTTCAGCACCCCTTCCGAGGGGCAAGATCCGTTCTTACCCCCGGCGGCCAAGCAGATATGAACTTATCCTTTGAATTATGCTACCAATTCCCTTTTGGTGTGCTGGTTTTTCTGGAAGAAATCGTCCATCTGAACCGTGGTCTGGAAGATGTCGCCCCTCTAAGTCATAGAATTTATTGTGATCACCCATAATAAGGCGCAACCCTTCTGGATGCGCTTCTTCTGAGATTGTCCCTCCGCACCCTGGATGGATAAAAGGTAGTTGAACTTCCGTGATGACATCTTCTGAGCCACATTCTAGACATCGAGGAGACGATTGTCTGTTTATGAATAATTCTGGGCTACTTGTCCTCAGTGTCTCCACAGGTGCAAGGGTTGCACAAGCATTGCACCATCCGAGGGCGCGGTACAGATTGTGTTCCTCGCCACTAGGGTGAACATATGTACGTCGCCCCCAGAGGAGGGAACTCCAACGGTCGAAATCACATTTGTTGCAACTGTAGACATCAACCGGCATAGACATGTGTCAGACTCCTTCTTGTGTTACCTCCCCGCCCTCCGAACCGTGCATGCGGTTCTCCCGCACACGGCTCTCCAGCTGGCCATGACTGGCAAAGGCGGCACCACTTCGCCCCTCCGACGCTTGGCGATCATATCAGCCATGATCAGCCAATGACAACACCTTCTGTTTGCGGCACCCCTGTATCCGTTCCCCTGGTTGGAACCAAGAGCGCGCAGGCGGTGTTGGGGGCGCGTCTCTGTCCTGGTGGGTAACTGGCTTGCCGGGGTGAGAATCGCTGTCCTGGTGGAGCACAGGAGGCGGGTGGAGGCCACCCCCCGGGCAGGGCCACCCTGCTGGGGAGCGGTGATGCTGGACCCTGGCGGATGGGCAACAATGGCCACCCCATCCGCCAAGGCAAGCCGACCAAGCCGGGGCCATCCCCCTGAGAACACCGGCACCGCAGACGGTGGAGACTACCGATCAGGTGGAAGGATGGCCAAACAAACACGGTTTATCTGCATGTCGTTTCTCTAAAGACATTTGGTGCTGAACATTGTAAGGCGCGAGCAGGTGCTGGAGGTGCTGGAGGTGCTTGTATGATAACTGGCTGTTGAATATAAGTTCTCTGGTTTGTTTGGCTTTGAGCAATCCCTTGTGCCGCCGCACCCAGAAAAATGCCAAACATATTTCCCCAATTGATTTTGCTTTCTAATTTGCCATTTTCTGCTGATGTTTCACGTGTTTCCATGTTTGGACCAGACACAATGCCATCCCCATGGAATGTCCCATTAGCAAACCCTCCTTTATATGTATAACCTATATTGTATGTTAGTATGCCTTCTCCATGATATAGTCCATTAGCAAAGCTTCCTGTATAGCTATGACTTTGATAATCTATTCGTGTACCTTGACCATGAAATTTTCCATCAACAAAGTCTCCAACGTATCTACCACCGGGAAACGTGAGTTCACCTTTGCCATGCATTATTCCATTTTTAGTATCTCCAAAATACTTGCTGCCGTCTGAAAATGTTAATTCAATATTTTTCTGTACGGATTGCAATGTTAATGCTCTATTTTTCTGCACGGATTGCATTGCACTTGCGCTGCTCTGATCAACGGCATTGCCAAGTACCATAGGTGTTAGATAACCATCCGAAATTGACGTCACAGCCATGGCTGATTCCATGACAGCAGCTCGTCCTGTCGCCTCATCCACACCTTCTAATAAAACCATAAGATTTATTGCAATCTCTTCTGATCTATCTTCCGCAGAAATAAAATAATTCTTATTTGGTTCTGCTGTTACATGTAGAGTATAATTCTCGCCACTGAGAAGTTTTGATGAGATATTGTACCTGCCATGCGCAATGCTAACATGCAGGTATGAATTGTGTTTCAATTTCCCTATAAGTTTATCATTAATATATACCAGCAATGGTGAGTAAGAAGCAGTCAACCTTGTTTTTCTGTAAATATAGAGAGATGCCTTGTCCGTAGCAGGCATAAATGCTTTGGCTTGGCTGTCTTGTTCCAAGGAGGCCATTGGTACGTATGCACACCCAGTCAGTATCAAGAGAGACGCTAACGCAACAATTTCTATGATGATTTTCACGGTGTGTTCCTTTTGTGCTGCTATAGGTGGTTTTAGTCACATCTCCAACCGCACCAAACAATCGCTCGGAGATGCAACCAAATGCTACGACAATTTTTTAGAACCCTAAACGCAGTCCGGCGAGGATTTTGTGAGTGTCTTCACTGTCGAGTTTTTCCACTCCAAAATAGCGGTAGCCGACCTCAGCCGTGATTTTATCGCTCATGTCATATGATGCAGGTTTAGAGTAGACAAGACAAATCCACAACTAACGAAGGTTAGCTGTGCCCTCCCAAGCATCACAACCGCCATAAACAAACCAGGGGTAACGTCACACCGAACCTGTTCCCCCAATAGAGGAGGTGAATTCAAAAAAAACGGAACTGTCGATGGATCCCAAGGTAGGAGCTGCCGGGTGCTTGATAACCGTATACAGCGACAGCAGACCGCTTTTCCCACGGATGGGTGTTCTATAACGGCCCACACCCGGCAGCATGAATCTGTCAAAAGGGAACAAACCACGGCTGACGAGCATGGACCGGCTGTAAGGGGTTATCAAGCCCCACGCAGACTGTACCACTACGTTGCATCATCATTCAAGGTGAACGCTGTTTTTTTGCGATCTGGATTGGCCGCAGGGTTATGGGTAAGACGCAGTTCTGCTGTTGCGCGCGTTTCCCCGGGGTGATAGCCTGCTTCCCACACAGCAAAATGCCGTCATAGGCGCGCACAGTGACGACAACATCGAAGCGGCCAAGCGACCACCCTACCAGCCAGAAACAAGCCATCCGATAATATCCCCTTGGTGGGCAACAATCGGCATCCGCACACCCTCCACATAGTGACATATTTTTTACACTTGGATTTGCTGACCCCTCCTGCTGGGGTAATGGTGACGCTGACCCCAGCCAGGAGGATGGGCCACGACAAGCACCACCCCCTCCACCAGGGCAAGCCGACCGGGCAAGGCCGGGACCACCACACGCCACTTGGGTGAATCTCTCCCCCTCCCTGGCTTGGATCGGTGCCAACTCCACCCAGACCGGGCTGGCTACTCCCCCAGGTGGTTGCGGTGCCGATGGGTGACTATCCAGAATCGCGCACAGTGACAGGAATGGCAGGTTTCACCGGATAGGTTGTGCAGGAGCTGGTGCCCCAGGGGGAACAGGGAGCGCAGGGGATGGGGCCATCTGGCGCATCTCCTGGG
>JADGCE010000144.1 GCA_015229095.1 Magnetococcales bacterium
GACTTGTGTGCCAGGGTACTGGACGGAGGCGCATGCCTGCCCCGCTGCCCTCTCCAGCGCATTGTTCGCCATGGAGCCATCGGGGGAGAGCCCCCGCAGGGGCAACGACCTGGTTTTATACGCTATCCTCCCAATTTCTCTAACAACAACTCGACTTCTACGGCATTTTTATAATCCAGCCCTGGGGTGTCGGCCAGGGCCGGCTGCCGCTGACCGGAGAGGATGGCGAGCAGGACAGAAACCAGGGTTTTTGCCTCTGCCGGCAGTCGGGGATCCTTCGCCACCTTCTCCAGCTCCTCCTGCGCCTGCGGTCCGTCGCCTTGTGCAAGGGCGGCGGCCACCGCTTGGCACAGTTGCGTCTCCGTAGTATGGTTTTTCCCCCCGTCCCGACGGTATTGGGCAAAGAGTTTTCTCGCTTGCAGATGGGCCTGGGCGGCGGCGGCGTCCGGTTGGCCGGCGGCGGTTTCGATATTGGCCAGGGAGGAATAGAGTTTCCACGGCTCGACGGCGTGGCCGAAGGGTCGCAGGCACGCGATGGCGCGCTGAATCTCCTGGCGTGCCTCCCCCAACCTCCCCAGTTTGACCAGGGTGTTCGCCAAGTTGCTGTGCGTCTTGCCTTCATTGGCCTGATCCTGCAAGCTCACATAGTGATCAGCAGCTCGGCGAAAATGGACCACCGCCTCCTCAAACCGCCCCTGGGCATGGAACAGATTGCCCAGTTGACCCAAGCTGCTCGCCATGCCCGCCACATTGCTCAGGGTGGTTCGTATCTTCAGGGATTCCCGGTAGGCCGCCTCTGCCTCTTCCCACACATACATCTCTTGGTGCACCATGCCTATCTGGTGCCAAGCGGTGGCCAGGGAGGCAGGTTCCTGCAGGCGGGTAAACATCGCATGTGCCTCCTGGTAGGCGGCCAGGGCCTCCGGGTGACGCCGTTGCAGCATTCGCACCGTTCCCAGTTGTATTTTGGATACCGCCACACCGCGCTGGTTGACTTCCCGTTTGCTTTCATCGGTGGACCGCTCATAGCAGCGGGCCGCCTTTTCCAGTTTGCCCAGGGAAAGCCAGCAATTCCCCAGGTCGTTCAAGGTAGCAGCCGCCATCCGGCGGGCTTGTGGATTCTCCACCCCCAACGTTTGAAAGCGCGCACGCGCCTCCTGGAGCAGGGGAACGGCCTGGGCGGCGACGCCAGCTCTGTGGGTATATTGACCGGTTATTGCGTAGGCCATGGCCAGATCATAAGCGGCTCCCGGATAGGCGGCCTTTCCGTTGGCCAGACAGCGTTGCAACAGGCTTTGCACCGCAGTCAACGCTCCCTGCAGATCTCCCTCCTGCGCCATGTTTTCCACATGACTCCGTTCAGCTATGAAACGGAGATGGGACCATTTCTTGCCCAGTTTCCCAACCAGCCGTGCCCGGATGGTTTCCACCTGGCGCAGGGCCGATGGTCTGCCCAGATTCTGCAACGCGCTACTCAGGTCGGAGACCCAAGGCAGTACTCGTTTGGCGGGCCATTGGCGGGCTGC
Source organism: Magnetococcales bacterium (assembly GCA_015229095.1). GTDB lineage: Bacteria > Pseudomonadota > Magnetococcia > Magnetococcales > Magnetaquicoccaceae > Magnetaquicoccus. The sequence goes on from JADGCE010000144.1 coordinate 1,527, forward strand.
CAGCTCCAGGCCGGCCAGTAAATTGTTCAAATCCAGCAGGGTGAGGGTGGCGGAAAGCGAGGTGTCCCGGGATGCTTGCCGCTCCAAAAAATCGGCAAACGCTGCTTCCCCCTCCAACCAACGCTGCTGGGCGGCCTGCTGTTCCGACTCGGACAATTCCCCCCACAAAAAGGGCGCGAGGGCAAAGTGGAAGGTGAGATAGTCATTGTCGTGCCGATCACACAGTCCGCTCTGGACCAGTTCCTTGACCAGAGGCAGCAACTGCGGCTTTTTCATCCCCAACACCTGACCGATCACCCGTAAATGCCCCCCACCCTGAAAAACCCCCAGGGGGCGGATGGCCTGCCGTACCGCCGGGGAGAGGCGGTTGAGGGAGAGGGCCACCCCTGCATAGAGGGAGCGTTCCCGTTCGCCGGGATGTTTTGCCTCCAGATCCGCCATCAACCGGTGCAACGCCTCTGTGGTCTGCAGCACCGTCCGGCGCGCCAGTTCCGGGGCCAGCAGGGTCAGGGTGCGGGCATGACAATGGACCGATTGCACCAATTCCAGCAGGCGGGCCTCCTTGTCCAGTGCCTTCCCCAGTTTTGGGGTGACCTTGGCCCGCAGCAGAATATTTTTTACCATCTCCACCGCATCCCACTCCTCCAGGGGACCGATATCCAGATGGTTGTATGCAGCATCAAAAGGCTCCGTCAACCGCTCCCGACTGGTAAAGAGCAGGCGGCTCTCTCCCACCCCCTGCAAACGCCGGAAGAGGGCCAGCAACTCTTCCAACCGATCCGGGTCATACTCACCCAACAGCCCCCCCGGACGGGGCGGCAACACCGTCTCCATATTGTCCAACAGCAGCAGGGTGCGCTCGGCGCGCAGGGCCCGATCCACCGGCAGGCAGGCCTGTTCCCAATCCTCACCAAAGGGTGCCACCGAATAGTTTTTGCCCACCAACTGCCGACCGATGGCATCCAACACCGCATCCCGATGGGTGGCCTTTTCCAGGCTGACAAAAACCACCCGTTGCACCCTCTGGATACGCAGCAGCCAGCGGGCCGCCTCCACCCCCAGGGCGGTTTTGCCCTCGCCCCCCTCTCCCAGCAACACCCCATACCTTTGCGTGAGCAACAGCCGTTCCAGGGCCAACAGATGGCGACTGCGCCCGACAAAGCGGTGGGGAGGGGGATCCGGCAACGCTCCCAGATGGGCATCCTGCTGCTTTTTGATCAGATCCTGGGTCGCGTGGGAGGGTAATTGCACCACCAGGGCGGGATCTCCCTCCTCCTGATAGAGCACCGGCACAAACCAGTCGTGCAGCTCCAGCGCGCCCGCCCCCAGATAGTCGCCCCGGTATTTGTAGTGATAGAGATGACGTTGTCCCGCCAGCATCGCCCCGCCCAGCCGTTCCCCCTGGGCCAGTTTTTGATAAAACACAGTCATAAAGGCCTTCGCCGTCGCCCCCAGCACGCTGTGACTCATGGCCACCACCGCCGCCGCCCCCTGATCCAGCAACGCCGCCGCCACCGAGGCCTCCGCTTTCAATTTAGCCTGGGAGGTTTGACAGGCCTCCAGCACAAAGAGGGGCACGCGAAGCTGTTGCAAAGCGCCCATCAGCTCGGTCGCGGTCACGATATGGCTTTCCCGGGCAACCAGCTTTTCCTCCTGGCCCGCCTTTTCAAAACAGAGGGCCCCCAGCCCCTGCTGTTCGAGATAGACCCCATGCCCATCAAAATGGACCACATGATAGGGCTTCTCCGCCCGCTCGGCCCGCAACAGCTCCTCCACCAGTGCCTCCAGGGTGGGTTCCTCCAGGATGGTCAAACGGGCCAGATCCCCCAGCCCGGCCAACACCTCCGCCACCGGCTGGGCCGTCACCCGGTGGTCGATATAGCCGGCCTGTTTATCCTCCGGTCGGGGCGAGAGCAGCAAGACCCGCAGGGGGGGCTGGGTGAGGAGGGCTTTTTTCTCCTTGTAATTGGGGCGTCGCCGCCGCACCCGTACCGGAGAGATGCCATCAAACAAAAAGCCCGTGCCGTTATGGAGCAACTCCCAGGGCAGGGTGAAGAGTTGGGCCTCTGCCGACGCCATGCCCGGCTTGATCTGTATGGTGAGCCGCCGCTGATGGTGTGATGCCGCACGCTCCCAGGCACTCCGCGCCGTCAGGGCTGCCGGTTGATCCAGAGCCGCCTGGTAGATCGCCTCCCCCCAGCGGGGCAGAGCGTTCTCCACCGCCTGGGCCCGTCCCCGAAAGGCCTCTCCCGGCCAGCGGGGAAAGCGCTCCAGATACCAGGCAAGCTCCTCGGCCTCGATGGGCCCCAGGGGGGCACGGAAGGTATAGTCCGGGCTCTCCACCGGCGGCCCCCCAGCGGAGGGACGATAGATCAGCATCGCCTGGGCCTCTCCCCGCTGTTTGCCAACCTCCCCCACGAGGGTTGCCTGGCTCAACTGGAGAATCAACTCTTCCACCGGCGGGGCGGTGGGCGTGATGGCGGGATCGTGATCCGGCAGGCGCACCCCCAGGGCCGCCAGGATGGCTACCATGGCACCTTGCAGGCCATTTTGCCCCACCTCGATGCATTTTAACTCCTTCCCACCGAGAAATGGTTGTGCGGCGACTGGTCCGACCTCTCCCAGCAGCAGAGGGACAATGGTTTTTTTCTGTCGCAGTGCCCATTTCGTTTCCTGGACCACCCATTTGGAATTCATGGCCTTCATCGACAACAGCAGGATAAAAAAGCGCGCCTCCTGGATGGCGGTTTTGATCTTTTCGGGGAGAACCTCCCCGGCGGTCAATTCACGATGATCGATCCAGGCTTCCATGCCATGATCCCGCAACGCATTCCGCAGGGAGGTGGCAAACGTTTGATCCTCATTTGCATAGGAAATAAACACCGGATATGCCGACATGGGGGGTCTCCTCGTGCAGGGGTCAGGAAAAACAAAGCATGGCCTCACAGAAACAACAGAGCGACCAGTGGCAGCATACCTGTTTTTATCCCCCGTTGCACCTGTTTTGAGAAGGCCGTCCCGACCGTCGGGAGAGTGCGCCCAGGTTGACACCCCGCACCGTGCTTTGCTACCATGGGTAACCGTGGTTTTTTTCGGCGGCGGGATGGCAAAGATCGATCATCACACCAAGCGCGTGAGCATGAGATGGCACCTTCTCTTTCCCCACAGGAGATTCCCCTGGTTCGCACCATCCCTTTGGAGGAGCTGTATGAGTGCCTCCAGAAGAACGGGGGGGATTGGTTTCTTTCCAGTCATGACCCCAGTCGGGTGGGGCATCGGCTGTTGGAAAACTGCCGTGCGGTCAGGGCGGATGTTTTTGAGCCGTGCCTCTATTTTTTTGCCGGCAAGGTCTACCCGGATGTTGACACAACACCCATTGTTTTTGTCTACGCTCCCGCCATCGAGGAGGGGCGGCGGGGTTCCGTTTCACCCTTTGATACCGGTGGCTTGTGGTGCCGACATATGCACCCCCACTGCGACCAGCCCACGGCATGCCAATTGATTGCCGACACCGCCCGGCCTCTGCAGGAGTGGCGGGAGGCTTTTACCCTCTTTGTGGAGGATTTTTTTGCGGGCACCCTTCGGCGCTATCTCGAAAGAGAGGCCCCCACCCCGGCACCGACCCTGCGCGGTTCCTGGCCGGCGGAACTGCCCGTGCGAAATGAAAATAATTGGCATTTGACGGTGCATGGCAGGGGGCGCATTCGGGAGTCCCGTGCCTGGACATGGGAAATTCGCCTGCAGCAGAGCAGCGCCGTGCTGGACGCCCTCCTGTTCGCTTCGGCATCTCCGACCACAGCAGATGCGCTGGGAATGTGGGTAACGGAGCAGAGGGAAGAGGCCGAGTCCGGCGATTCTCCGCCCAATGCAGACAAAAAGCAGGCTGTGGAGCGTGCCGCAGCACTGTGGCACCTGCTGCGACGCCCGCCGCCGGGATCTGTCGACCCGTATGACACTATCATCCATGTGGAGAAAACCATTGCAGCCATGTGACGAACACACGGAACAGGCATCGACGCAGGAGAGCGGACTGGTGGCGGTTGGCCTGTCGGGTGTGGCCAGACTGGACCCCATGGTTGAGATCCTCCACCTGCTGGTGCGCGCCCCAGGGACGGTCGAGCCGATCTGGCGACTGAGCCAGGCAGACCCCCATCGACCCGGATATACGCAGGCAGAGATCGACGCGCTTGTCGCGGAAAAGAGGATCGCCCTGTTTGTCGAGCCGATGCCTGTGCAAGCGCAGGAGATGGCCCTCTCTGTGCATCAGGAGTTTGAAACGTTTTTTTGCAGACACTGCGGAGCAGACTTCCGGCAACCGATGTCGGGATTGCGTTGGCACTCGTTGCAGGATGGCCATGCCGTGGCCGTCGCCTCCCCGGAGACATTGCGGTATCTGCGGGCGTGGGCCGCCGACCGTCTGAGGCCAAAAGTGCGTGCGGAATTGCTGCAGGTGTTCCGCAAGGTTGTGGACAGCCGGGCAAAAGCCCCCGACGCGACCCTCGGCGCGTCGTTCAAGGCATTTTATCGATTTCTCAAGACCGCCCTGTTCAGCGTGGACAGCGTCAGTGGGGGAGATCGTTATCTGGAATTTTTATATTGGTGGGGCGCGGCCTATCTGCTGCGGGGGTATGAGGCAGGCGTGGCGGATTTGCATAAATTTTTGGCCAGCAGCGTCACCCCGGCCTGTTCCCGCGATGATTTTTATCGCGAGGTAAGGCTCAGGAAAAGCAATCTGCTGGAAGATGCCGAGAGTATTGTCAGGATGGCGGCTGTGGAGGAGGCTGCAAGAACAGCGCAGATCGCTGCAGACGGAGCATTGTTTTCTCTCCGGAAGGAGACAATCCAGAGAGCGACCCTGGGTGAGCCGTCCGGCGCACAGCCCGTTGCTTTAGGCGTTTTGCCCTGATTGTCATCCCCCGTTGCACCTGTTTTGAAAAGGCCCCCCCGACCACCCGCTGCCACAAAAGCGCACCCCCAGGCCGCAAAGTGACTTGATTTTTTTCCGCCACTCCCCATAATGAGAGGGGGTGCTTCATCCGGGAGCGACCATTGCACGGG
>JADGCE010000145.1 GCA_015229095.1 Magnetococcales bacterium
TCTAAGTGGGAAACCCACCTCAAGATGAGTTTTCCCCATGAGACTCGTGGTAGACTACCACGTTGATAGGCTGGGTGTGGAAGCGTGGTGACACGTGAAGCTTACCAGTACTAATCAGTCCATTGGCCTTCTTGCCACACATCAACGCACATCAATGCCCATTCCACTCAGTTGTCAGGGAGCCGCGCAAGGCTTTTTGAGAACTTTCGTATCTTCCTGGTGGCCATAGCGAGGGGGTCACACCCGATCCCATCCCGAACTCGGTAGTTAAGCCCCTCAGCGCCGATGATACTGCATCTCAAGATGTGGGAAAGTAGGTCACTGCCAGGAAGTTTTTTTACATATAAGGAGTAACCGTTGTGAAGAGTTTCATGGCTACCCCGAAAGATGTGGTGCGTCAGTGGTGCTTGATCGATGCAGAGGATGTGGTCTTGGGACGGTTGGCCAGTGAAGCCGCTCGGCGCCTGCGGGGCAAACACAAGCCCATCTATACGCCCTATCTGGATACCGGCGATTTTATCATCGTCGTCAATGCAGCCAAGGTGCGCTTGACGGGCAACAAATTGGCGGACAAAATCTATTACCGCCACAGCCGGTATCCCGGTGGCTTGCGTTCCGTCCCCGCCGGTGGCATCCTGAGCGGTGCCCATCCGGAGCGGGTCATCGAATCGGCCATCCGCGGTATGCTGCCCAAAAACAAACTGGGGCGGCAAATGTTTCGCAAATTGAAGATCTATGCAGGTGCCCATCATCCCCATGCAGCGCAGCAGCCTGTCCCCCTCGCCATACAGGGATAGGGCTGGTTCTGAAAGCGGTGGGTTCAGTCCAGGTTGAATGGAGTGTGTTGTCATGTCTTTGGCGAATGCGACGTATGCGACCGGTCGGCGCAAAGAAGCGGTTGCAAAAGTTTGGATCATGGCGGGATCCGGAAAGATCACCGTCAACGAACGGGAGCTCGGAGCCTACTTTGGCCGCGATGTCTTGAGCATGATCGTCCGGCAGCCCTTCAAGGTGACGGATACCGAGGCCAAGTTTGATGTGGTGGTCTCCACCAACGGCGGCGGCATCTCCGGGCAGGCGGGGGCCATCAAGCATGGCATCTCCAAGGCCTTGACCATCTACGAACCAAACCACCGTGCCGCCCTCAAAAAGGCCGGCTTCCTGACCCGCGACTCCCGTACCGTGGAGCGCAAAAAGTTCGGTCAGCACAAGGCCCGCAAGAGCACGCAATACTCGAAGCGTTAGTCTGCCGCTCTGCGGCATGTCGTATCCAAGGGGAAGGCGCGAGCCTTTCCCTTTTTTTATGGGTTGCCCTGCGGGAGCCCGGAAAGGGCCAGGGTCACCCGGATCTGCAGCAAAAAAACAGGAGGAAAAAAAGATGACGATCTCTGTCGCCATTTTGGGAGCCACCGGCTATACCGGCGGCGAATTGGTTCGCCTCCTCAGCCGACACCAGGAGGTGCGCATCCTCCATGTCACCTCGGAACGGTATGCGGGCAAACCCCTGCGGCTGGCCTTTCCCCACCTGCACAACGCCCCGGAACTGCTCTGCCGCCCCCTGGGTGATCTGGCCGGGCTGGAGGGGGTGGATGTGGCCTTCTGCGCCCTGCCACACAAGGCCTCCATGGCAGAGGTTCCCGCCCTGCTGGAACGGCAGATCCGGGTGATCGATCTCTCCGCCGATTTTCGCCTGCAGGATGCCGCGACCTACCGGGCCTGGTATGGTGACGACCACAGGGCCCCCGAACTGTTGGCCGAGGCGGTGTATGGCTTGCCGGAGCTCCACCGCTCAGCGATTGCCCAGGCCCGCTTGGTGGCCAATCCGGGCTGTTATCCCACCTCGGTGCTGCTGGCACTGGCCCCTCTGCTGCGGGGGGGGTGGATCGACCCCCAAACCCTACTCGTGGACAGCAAATCCGGGGTGAGTGGGGCAGGGCGGGCTGCCAGTCAGGAGGGGTTGTTTGCCGAACTGGAGGGGGGATTCCGGGCCTACAAGGTGGAGGGACATCGGCATACCCCGGAGATGGAACAGGAGTTAAGCAAACTGGCCGGCCTGGATCTGCGCGTGCGCTTTGTGCCGCATCTGCTGCCCCAGTCCCGTGGCATCTTGAGCACCTGCCATCTGCGCCCCCATGCCGTGCGGTCGCAGCGGGAGTGGCAGGAGACCCTGGCCGCCTTCTACCAGCATGAACCCTTTGTCCAGGTGTTGGACGCAGGCCTCTGGCCCGCCACCAATCATGTGCGGGGCTCCAATTTTTGCCATCTGGGCGTGACGGTGGATGCCCGTACCGGTTGGTTGACGGTTGTCTCGGTTATTGACAACCTGGTCAAAGGGGCTGCGGGACAGGCGGTGCAAAACATGAACCTCATGTTTGCGCTGCCGGAACCGTGCGGATTGGAACAATTGCCCCTGTTTCCATGAAGATGCCAGGCCGCGCCGCAGGCGGGGTTGTGATTAAAATAACAGCCCGTGTAGAATATTTGCTTGCCAAGCGGCGTCAAGTCTGGTAACAAGCAGGCTTCCAAGTAGGTTTTTCGCCTGCATTGTGCGATCCCGCCTCGCGCGAGCCGCTCAGTCAAATCAAATTTTCAAGCAGAAGGAGCACCAACGATGGCCTTGATTATCGACGAAGATTGCACCAATTGTGACGTGTGCCTGCCGGAATGCCCCAACGAGGCGATTACGGACGGGTCGGATGTGGACAGCGATATCTATTATATCCACCCGGACCTGTGCACCGAATGTGTGGGCGCCTTTGACGAGCCCCAGTGCGTGGAAGTCTGCCCGGTGGAGTGCATTCACCCGGATGCCGACCATGAAGAGAGCCGGGAGGAGTTGCAGGCCAAATATGATGCCCTGCACAGCTGATTTTCTGCACTTGGAGAGCGCAGACTCTGGAACGGCCCCCCTTGGTACAGGGTGAGGGCAGCGGGGGTGTGCCGCCGTTGGGTGCGCCTTGTCATGCCAAAAAAGGGGGCATATCGTTGGATAGGCCCCCTTTTTTATGGGTTGCCTCTCTTTTTTACCCATGAGGGACCGCCATGCCTAACAGTATGACCGGGTTTGCCGAAGAGCAGGGCAGCCATGCAGGGTTTCGACTGATCTGGCGGTTGCGTTCGGTCAACCACCGCTATCTGGATCTGTCGTTTCGTCGTCCTGGTCACTGGCCGGGCCGCTGGCACGACCTGGAGAGCGAGGCCAGCAAACGACTGCATGCCCGCTTTGCCCGGGGTCATGTGGAGTGTGAACTGCACCTGCTGCACGACACCGAGACAGGAGGGGGCCCCCTGGAGCTGGATGCGGAGCTGCTGCAGACCTTGCTGCACCTGGAGCGCGAGGTCAGGGCGCAGCTGGGGGAAGGGGAGCGGGGGCTGCTGCCCCTGGATCGGCTGCTCTCCTGGCCGGGTCTGATCCGGGAGCGCAGACCCCAGGAGCAGCAGGGGCCCCTGCTGTTGCAGGCCGCGTTGACCCTCCTGGAGAGTGCCATGGAGCAACTGGAGGGCTCGCGCGCCGCCGAGGGCCGGGCCTTGACGGCGGTGGTCAAGCAGTTGTTGGACGATCTGAGCGGTTTGTTGCTCCGTGTGGAGGGGTTGCTGCCAGGGTTGCGCAGCGAGCAAAAGCGCATCCTGCAGGCTAAAGTGGCGGAGTTGACCGGCACCGGCGTGGAGCCGGGCGAGCTGGCGCGGGAGATGGCCGTTTTGCTGAGTCGGGTGGATGTCGCCGAAGAGGTGGAGCGGTTGCGTATCCATATCCAGGAGTTGCGCCTCCTGCTGGCCGGTCCGGAGGCCGTGGGCCGGCGGTTGGATTTTTTCTGCCAGGAGTTGAACCGGGAGGCCAATACCCTCTGTTCCAAGTCCCAAAACAGCACATTGACCCGGTTGGGCGTGGAGATCAAGCTGGTCGTGGAAAAATTGCGCGAACAGGCGCAAAATCTGGAATAACGTGCGATAAAGGGATACTCTATGAACGGTCGTGGCAAGGGGTTCATTATCATTTTATCCGCTCCGTCGGGGGCCGGCAAGAGCACCTTGGCCAACCATCTGGTGCAGACGTTGCCGGGTCTGCGCCTCTCCGTTTCCACCACCACCCGCGCACCCCGACCCGGCGAGCGACCGGGACACGCCTACCACTTTGTCGACCAGGAGGGTTTTCGCGACCGGATCCAAAGGGGGGAGTTTTTGGAGTGGGCCGAGGTGTTCGGCAACTACTACGGCACCGAGCGCAGCAATGTGGACCCGGTGCTGGCCCAGGGCGAGGATCTGCTCCTGGATATCGACTGGCAGGGTGCGCGGCAGGTGCGCGCCTGCCGGGCGGCGACCGAGGTGGTCTCCGTCGCCATCCTGCCCCCGTCGCGGCAGGTGTTGCAGTCGCGCTTGCAGGGACGCGGCTCGGACGACCCCCAGGTGATTGCCCGGCGCATGGCGCAGGCGGGGGAGGAGGTGGCCCATTGGGAGGAGTACGATTATCTGCTGATCAACGATGATCTGCAACAGGCGCAGGCAGAGTTGCTGGCCATTGTCATGGCGGAACGCCTGCGTCGGGAGCGGGTCGGGGAGAGGGCGCGGGCCATTTTGGCCACTTTTCAGCATCCTTCCGGGGATGGATGATGGTCGGCGGAGTGTGGCGCGCGCGGGGTGGAGCCGCTTGCGTGAGTGAAACCTGAACATGTGCGGTCGCGGCCTGTGCCGCGCCGTGTAATCGAATAGAACAAAACTGAGGTGAGCCTGTGGCACGAGTAACCATTGAAGATTGTCTGAAATATGTCCCCAACCGTTTTGATCTGGTGTTGTTGGCCTCCAAACGGGCGCGGCAGCTCATGGCAGGTTCGGAACCCTTGCTGCCGATCAACAACGACAAGGTGACTGTGCTCGCCCTGCGGGAACTGGCGGCGGGCCTGCTCGACCTGGAGGCGTTGGAAAAAGAGCCGGTGGTCCGCCGTGCCCCGGTGGAGGAGTTTGCCAGTGCTGCGATGGATGCGGACGCCTTGGCATTGATGAACGAAGAGATCCATCTGCCTGGCGTGCAGGAGGAGCGCGATTTTGAAGAGGGCGAGGAGGAGGAGTCGTTTGATGCCCTGCTGGGAGGGACGGCGGAGGATGGCGATGCCTTCATGGGCGAATATGAGGATGCAGAGGATGCGGATGGCTGAGCCTCCAGCCGCTGTGGTTGCGGCGTGTGCTGCCCCCGTTCATCGGTCGCGCCTGCGTGGGGGATGGCCGCCGTTGGCTGTTGTGTGAGGAGGAGAGGGTGTGAGCAAGGCGTCCGAAGGAAAAAGCGAGGCCCATTGGTGGAGCGATCTGGTGGGTCGCATCCAGGGCTATCATCCGGGCGTCGACAAAAGCTTTCTCTCCCATCTGTATCACGCCCTGGAAAAAATCTCTCTTCCGGCAACCCATCCTCCAGACAAGGAGGGTGCGGTACCGCTCCCTGTCGCGGGCCAGGATGCACCGAACAGCCCGGTCGGGCCCGTGCGTATGCCGTCCGGTGTGCATATGCCGATTCATCTGCCGGATGTGGCCGCCATTCTGGTGGATTTGCGTCTGGATACGGCCTCCGTCGCCGCCGGCTTGTTGCTGGATGGGGTGAACAAGCGACTCATCACCCTGGGGGATGTGCGCCGGCAGTTTGGTGAGGATGTCGGTTTTTTGCTGGAGGGTATCACCAAAATTTCCCTGCTCTCCGCACGGGCCAATCCCCACTCGAAACAGACCGGGGAGTCCCAGGCGGAAGAGTTTCGCAAAATGATTTTGGCGATGGCCCAGGATATTCGGGTCATCCTGGTGCGCCTGGCCATCTGCCTGCAGCAGTTGCGGGGAATGGCGGCCGCGCAGATGGCCCCACCCCCCCGTCTTGTCCGTGAAATTCTTGAAATCTACTCTCCCATCGCCCACCGTCTGGGTATCTACTGGATCAAAAATGAGCTGGAGGATCTGGCCTTCCAGTTGAGCCAGCCGGAGGTCTACGCCTCTTTATGCGAGCAGGTGGCCCTCTATCGTCAGGGTGGCGCGGATGAGGTGCGCAAAATGGTTGCGCTGTTGACCCGCCTGCTGCGCAAACACAACATCACCGGCCAGGTTTTGGGCCGGGAAAAGCATATGTATTCGATCTATTGCAAATTGCAGCGCAAGGGGGTCGGCCTGGATGCGTTGTATGATATTGTGGGTTATCGGATTATTGTGCGCAAAAAGGCGGATTGTTACCGGGCCCTGGGCATGATCCATGGGGAGTTTCGCCCCATTCCCGGTCGTTTGAAAGATTTTATCGCCATGCCCAAGAGCAATGGCTATCAGTCGTTGCATCTGGTGGTGTTGGGTCCGTTTGGCAATCGGCTGGAGATTCAGATCCGCACGGAAAAGATGCACCAGGTGGCGGAGAGCGGTGTGGCGGCCCATTGGAGCTACAAGGAGGGTTTGCACACCAAAAAACATTCGGGGGCGACCGGGTTTGAATGGTTGAAGCGGACCCTGGAGCT
>JADGCE010000146.1 GCA_015229095.1 Magnetococcales bacterium
GAACCTAGGTTGGAGGAGTCAGAGTCCTCAGTCCTACCGTTGAACGATCCGCCAATGCCGGACTTGTTTACACCCGCTGCGGGGCTGTTGTCAAGATTTTTTCAACGCGCATTCTCTTCCTGTGCATTTCCCAGCAACCGGGCCCCCTCCTGGAGTCGTGACAGGCTTTTTTCCCGGCCCAGCAGATAAAGCACCTCATAGATGCCCGGCGAGACGGAGGTGCCGGTCAGGGCCACCCGAACCGGTTGGGCCAGTTGACCCACGGTGAGGCCATGGGCGGCGACCGTCTGCTGAAACGCCTGGGTGATGGCCGCCATCTCCCATTCCGGCAGGGCGGTGAGGCTCTCCAGCAAGGCCCGATACGGGGCCACAGGGGCTGTCAAAAAATGTTTTTGGGCGGCCTTCTCCTCGTAGGGCAGCACGGAATCCACAAAGAAAAAGTGGCATTTTTCCGCCATCTCCACCAGGGTTTTGGCGCGGGGTTGAAATTCGGGAATGATGGCCCGCACCTGTTGCGGGTCTGGATCCGTGATGCCGCGTTGTGCCAGGTGGAAGAGGAGATCCGGCAACAACTGGTCGGGATGGGCGGCACGCATGTGATGTCCGTTGATCCACATCAGCTTGGCCAGGTCAAAAATGGCCGCCGAACGCCCCACCTCTCTCACATCAAACCACTGCTCCATCTCGGATTGGGTAAAAATTTCCTGCTCTCCGTGGGACCACCCCAACCGCACCAGATAATTGTTGACCGCCGTCGGCAGAAACCCCTCCTGTCGATATTGGAGAACGGAGACTGCGCCGTGTCGTTTGGAGAGTTTACTGCCATCGGCCCCATGCAGCAGGGGCATGTGGGCATAGTGGGGCACCGGCCAGCCCATGGCCTGGAACAGATGCATTTGCCGAGGAGTGTTGCTGATATGATCCTCTCCCCGAATCACCAGGGTGATGCCCATGTTGTGGTCATCCACCACCACGGCCAGATTGTAGGTGGGCGCCCCATCGGAGCGCACCAACACCAGATCATCCAGCTCCTCATTCGGAAACTGAATGGTGCCCTGAATCTGATCCTCCCAGGCGGTCACCCCGGTGGTCGGCGTTTGAAAGCGGATGACATAGGGTTGCCCGTCGGGAAAGGGGGTGCCCGCCGCCGCCAAGGCCCGGCACCGGCCATCATAACGGGGTTTGATCTGCTGCGCCCGCTGCTGTTCGCGCAGTTCGTCCAGGGTTTCCCGGCTGCAATAACAGCGATAGGCTTTGCCCTCCTCCAACAACCGCCGGGCCGCCTCCAGATAGTGGGCGGTGTTATCCGATTGGAAATAGGGGCCTTCATCCGGATCCAAACCCAGCCAATGCAATCCTTCGAGGATGGCATCCACCGCCTCCTGGGTGGAGCGTTCCCGGTCGGTATCCTCCACACGCAGAATAAAGGTGCCGCCAACCCGCCGGGTGTGCAGGTAGCAAAACAGAGCGGTACGTGCCCCGCCGATGTGTAAAAACCCGGTCGGTGAGGGGGCAAAGCGGGTGCGAACGGTCATATCCAAATCTCCTGCAAACGGTTCTGGCAATCCTTGTGTGCCACGCAAGGGAGCAGTATATACCCATCTCGTCAGGCATACACGCCTTTCGTGGGGGAGTGGATGCTTTCTGACTGGTGTTAAGAGTCAGGTCGGATTAAAATGGCTTCCTTGGTCCTCCTGTTCGTCGTTTAATCCTCATTTCAGACCAGGCTCATACCCTGGACAAAGGAGTCGCTTGCCGTGGGTGAACCCAAAGATCTCAATAATCCGGCTCTCTACGCCGAGGCCCTTGTCCGTGCTGTCCTGGAACCCAGCCGGGAATCCCTGGCAGCCTGGCTGGCCGGTATGGAAGAGGGGGTCGCCGATGGCCCGGCCACCTATCCCTTTCACACTTGGTATCTCTACTTTGCCGACCGCCTTCTGGAGATGATGCCCCATCCCGAACTGGGTTTCCACGCCCGCCCCAAGCGCACCGTACCCGCCCCCAAAATCGGTCGCAACGATGCGTGCCCCTGCGGTTCCGGAAAAAAATACAAGGTGTGCCATCTGGATCAAGAGGCCAGGCCGGACTGGAAAATCGGCTCCCCAACCCCGGCCATCCGTGCCATGGCCATCTCCCAACTGGTCCATGCATTGCCCATGACCCGACTGGAGAAGGTTCCGGTGGATCTGGCCTCGCCGGTGGCCCTGACCGAGATGGCGACCGTCTACCAGGCCCATGGCCGCCTGGAGGAGGCTCTGGCCCTGGTCAAACGGGTGCTGGAGGGGGATCGACAAGATGCGTTTCTGCTCTACGACTACTGGATTGCCCGCTACGCCGAGTGGCTGGTGGAGGCAGGCCAGGAAAAAGCCGGCGAACAATTTCTCCTGGATGAGTATGATACGCCCCGCGCCGTCAAAGCGTGGCAAGTGGCACAAAAGCTGGCCGCCTTCTACATCGACCAGGGCGATCTGGAAAATGCCGCCACCTGGGTGGATACCGCCCTGGATGGGGATGGAGAAAATCCCTTCAACCACTACCTGAAGGGCATGTTGGCCCACCTGGATGAACTGTGGGAGGCCGCTGTCGATTCCTACCAACAGGCCTTGGCACACAGCGGTCGCATTCGCCCCGAAGAGCAGGCTTACATGCTGCACCTGGTTCGTGATGCCCTGGCACGAGCCCAGCATCAGCAACCCCTGGATGATGAGGAGGAGAGGGGAGAAGAGGAGGGAGAAGAAGCAGACCCCGAAGTCGGGGCAGAGTGGGCAAAAAGCCCCGACCAGACCAAGGAAGAGAACGGGAGCGACCACCCTCAGCAAGGAAACCCATCATGAAACGCAGCGGTTACTGCAATGATATTCGGGAAGATCGTATCGGCCAACGGGTGACACTGTGCGGGTGGGTCAATCGGCGCCGGGACCATGGCGGCGTTATTTTTATCGACTTGCGGGATCGCAGTGGGATTGTGCAGGTGCTCTTCAGTCCCGAACGTCACCCGAAAGCCCACCAGCAAGCCCGTGAGTTGCGCAGCGAATTTGTCCTGCGCCTCTCCGGGGAGGTGGCCCGCCGTCCCCAGGAGACCGAAAATGCCAAGCTGCCCACCGGTATGATCGAAATTATTGTGGACCATTTGGAGGTGCTCAATCCCTCTCACCCCCTGCCCTTCCAACTGGACGAAGAGGGGGTGGGGGAGAGCAACCGGTTGCAATACCGTTTTCTCGATTTACGCCGTCCCGACATGCAAAAAAATCTGCAATTTCGCCATCGGGTCACCCAGAGCGTGCGCCGGGTGCTGGATGAGGCCGGCTTCCTGGAGATCGAAACCCCCATGTTGACCCGCAGCACCCCGGAGGGGGCGCGGGATTATCTGGTGCCCTCCCGTGTCAATCCGGGCCAGTTTTATGCGTTGCCCCAGTCCCCGCAACTCTTCAAGCAACTGCTGATGATCGGAGGCATGGACCGCTATTTTCAGGTGGCGCGCTGCTTCCGGGATGAAGATTTGCGGGCAGACAGACAACCGGAGTTTACCCAGGTCGATCTGGAAATGTCCTTCGTGGAGGCGGAGGATGTCATGGGGATGGCCGAGCAGGTGATTGGCCGCATCTTCCAGGAGGCCCTTGGACAAAACATGCCGTTGCCCATTCCCCGCCTGACCTATGGGGAGGCCATGGCCCGCTATGGGCTGGATGCCCCGGACTTGCGCAACCCGTTGGAGCTGACCGACATCACCGCCCTCATGCGACAAACAGAGCTGAAAGTGTTCGCCCAGGCCGCCAATCGGACCGGCAACCGGGGAGAACGCGGTCTGGTCAAAGTGCTGCGGGTGCCCGGCGGCGCCCAGTTGAGCCGCAAGCAGATCGATGAATACACGGAGTTTGTCGCCATTTATGGCGCCAAAGGGCTGGCCTGGGTCAAGATCAACGGGCCGTGGCAGGAGGAGGGCTGGCAATCCCCCATCGTCAAATTTTTCTCCCCCGCCGAGAAGGAGGCCATGGTGGCCGCCACCGGCGCGCAGACAGGGGATATTCTCTTTTTCGGCGCCGATCAGGCCAGCATCGTCAACGAATCCCTGGGTCGTCTGCGGGTCAAGCTGGGCAAGGATCTGCAGTTGTTGAATGATACCCCCTTTTCGTTTGTCTGGGTGACCGAATTTCCCCTCCTGGACTGGGACAACGAGGCGCGTCGTCATGTGGCCGTTCACCATCCCTTTACCGCCCCCATGTGGGAAGATCTGGCCAAGCTGGAGCAAAGTGGGGGGGATGCAGAGGTCCACCTGGATGAGGTGCGTTCCCAGGCCTACGATCTGGTCCTGAATGGCACCGAGGTGGGGGGCGGCTCCATCCGTATCCACGATCCTCGATTGCAGCAAAAAATGTTGGCCCTGCTCGGTATCGAGATAGAGGAGGCCGAGGAAAAATTTGGCTTTTTGCTCAAAGCCCTGGAGTTCGGTGCCCCTCCCCACGGCGGGTTGGCCTTTGGCCTGGACCGGTTGGTGGCCATTCTGCTGGGAGTTGATTCCATCCGGGATGTCATCGCCTTTCCCAAGACCCAAAGGGCGGGCTGTCTGCTGACCCAGGCGCCCTCGTCCGTGGATCCCCTGCAACTGCGGGAGTTGTATCTGCGGAGCACCCACCAGCCCAGGGTTTGAGCGTATCCGGTCGTCCTTGTTGTATCGTCAACACACAGTCAAGAGGGGGAACCCCATGAACACACCAGAGAAAAAAGAGCTGCTGCAAAAAGATCTGTTTACCCGGTATGCGGAAGATCCCATAGCCGCAGACAAGGCCGTTTTTGGACGGGTGGCAGAGGCGGATCGCCGTGGCTTTCTGAGAGGAGCCGGTTTGGCCACCATGAGTGCCCTGTTGGGGGCCACGATTCCCTTTGCCCGATCGATGCCGGAGGGGTTTATTCCTGTGGCCCTGGCCGAAGAGGCCGCCCCCCCCCTTCCGGCTGGCAAGGAAGAGTTGATCAGTCGGGGTGACCGACCTCTCAACCTGGAAACACCGGTGCATCTCCTGGACGATGCCGTCACCCCGACGGAACGCCATTTTGTCCGCAACCATGGCACCGTGCCGGAGGGCAATCCCGAAACCTGGACCCTCACCATCGACGGTGAAGTGGACAATCCCCTCACACTCAGCCTGAAAGATCTGCAAACCAAATTTGCCCCCGTCACCCGTCAATTGATCATCGAATGTGGGGGGAATGGCCGTTTTCAGTTTACGCCTCCGGTCAAGGGCAACCAGTGGACCTATGGTGCGGTGGGCTGTGCCAACTGGACGGGGGTGCCATTGGCCGCCCTTCTGGAGGCCGCCCGGGTCAAAAGCAGTGCCGTCTACACCGCCCATTATGGCGCAGACCGGGATCTCTCCGATCCCAACAAAATCCCTGTTTCCCGTGGAATTCCCATCGAAAAGGCCATGAATCCCTTCACGCTGGTGGCCTTTGAGATGAATGGCGCCCCTCTGCATCCCTTGAACGGTGCCCCCCTTCGCCTGGTGGTCCCCGGTTGGGTGGGTTCCGCCTCCCACAAATGGTTGACCCGTATCCAACTGCGGGATGTGGTGCATGATGGGCCCGGCATGATCAAAGGCTCCTATCGGATGCCGGATCGCCCCCTGGAGCCGGGCGAGGAGGTTGCAGAGGGGGTGTTGAGCAAAATCATCACCGCCATGCCGGTCAAATCGTTGATCACAGCCCCGCAAACCGGCGTCAAGGTGGCCAAGGAGAGCCCCCTGGTGGTGCAGGGCCATGCCTGGGCCGGGGAACAGGTGGTCCAATCGGTGGATCTCTCCATCGATTTTGGAGCCACGTGGCAGCCAACCGTGCTGGCTCCTCCCGTCAATCCCTATGCGTGGCAACACTGGCGTGCAGAAGTGTTCTTCCCGGCACCAGGGTATTATGAAGTCTGGGCGCGGGCTACCGATGCCCGACTGGTCTCGCAACCCTTTGCGGTGGCCTGGAATCCCAAGGGCTATCTGAACAATGCCATCCACCGCATTGCCGTGCGCGTGGCATAAAGGCGGTTCTGTCGTGGTTTCGGCACAGAAATCGCCAGATTTCTGTGCCGTTTTCCGCAATCGGGGAGGGACAGATGAACAGCAGCAAGAGGGCCGCCATGGTGCTGGCTTTGTGGATGGGCAGCGGAGCGTTGTGGGGCGGAGAACCCGGCAACCCGTGGCAAGGGTTGCCGGAAGGAGCCGGTCGGGAGGAGGTTTTTTATACCTGCGGGGCCTGTCACTCCTTGATGCTGGTGCAACAACAACGGCTGAGCCGGGCCGTTTGGGCAGAGACCCTGGCCTGGATGGTGACGGAAAAAAA
>JADGCE010000147.1 GCA_015229095.1 Magnetococcales bacterium
CTCCCAGGAGACCGACCGCAAGATTGCCCAGGTGACCGAGCAAATCGGTCGACTGGGCGGGCGACTGGGAGAGTTTGTGGAGGGGTTGGTCGCCCCCGCCTGTCAAACCCTCTTTGCGCAACGGGGCATCCCGATCCACAGAGTCAGCCAGCGGGTCAAAGCGAGGCAGGCCGGTGGTCGCCACATGGAGATCGATCTGTTGGTGATCAACAGCGGCGTTGTGGCGCTGGTGGAGGTCAAAAGCCGGCTGACCATTGAGGATGTGCAGAGAGAGATGAGCCGTCTGGGAGAGTTCAAGAGCTTTTTTCCGGAATATGCCGACAAGCAGATCATGGGGGCCGTCGCGGGCATGGTCGTGGATGAAGCGGTCATCCACTATGCCATCCGCCAGGGTCTGTTTGTCCTCGTGCAGTCTGGAGAGTCGGTGCGGATCGCCAATGACGACGCCTTTGTACCCCGCACCGACTGGTAGGGGGGTTGGCGGGTTTTTTCCTGAACGGGCACAGGGAGGTTACCCGACGATCCCCCCCCCTATCTCCCCGGAGCGTTCCATGCCGGTCACAAACTATCGGTCGTTTGCCCTTGTGCTGCTGGGCCTGTTGGCGGCGGAGGAGCCCTGCCAGGAGCAACCCAGCCCAGCCCTGCGCCTGGCCTGTCTGGAAGGGGTGCAGCAGGGTATCGCCCTGATGCACCCTGAACGGGGGGCCGCTCTGCGGCGCGCATGCCCCCAGGATCCCCCTCTGGCAGAGTCTCCGGCGGCGCACATCACCCCATCCATCCGGCCCGTACCGGCTGCCCAGAGAGCAGCCGACCAAACGGTGCCAGAGACCCAAACGGCCTTGATCATCGTTTCGCCCACAACGGGGGCTTCGCCCCCGACCCCCACCAGGGACTCCGTCCCTGGACCCTGCCAGGGGGATAATCCCCCTGGACCCCTAATAGTTGAAACTATTAAAAAAGAAGGGGGGATGGGGTCTGGGGGAGGGGGTTCACCGCCTCCCCCAGGAATGGACGAAACGATGATCAAGGCCACCCAAACGGTGCCAACCGCCCACGCAGCACCACCCCCCCGCCACCGCCTGGAAGCCGGCATCGGTTATGCCCATGGACGCCACGACGGTCGTTTTTCCCTGCGCAATGACGGCACCCTGGCACTCCAGGAGAGTCCCGGCGGCAGCGGCCTGCTGCTGCGCCTGGCCTGGTGGCGGGATGGGGTGGCCAGCAAGCCCTCCCTCAGCACGGGTCTGGAATATCTGCACCTGCACAACACCTACCAAGCACGGATTGGCCTGCCCAAAGGGGTCGGGGTGCTCGCCGACCCCATCGAAGGCCAAGTCGATTTGGAGGTGGAGGGGCATCTGCTGTTTGTCAATCTGCTCCATCGCACCGCCATGGGCCCGCAGGGGGAAAGCTTCATCGGCGCCGGTCTCGGGGCAGGGGTTGGCTCGGCCAGCGGCCATTATGCGCTGCGCATCCCCCTCCTGAACCCCATGGGCAGAACGGATAGCGTCACCTCCTGGGTCGGGGGTGTACAGGGGATCGGCGGCTTCGCCATCCCGCTTGCGGAGCGGCTCTATTGGCAACTCCAGGGCCGGGTGTTATGGCTCCCCGGTCAAGCCTTCGGTATCGATCAGCACTATTTGAACATGTCTGTGGAGAGCAGCCTTGGTCTTTTCCTTTAAGCCGCATCAACTCACCCAGCCCGGCACCGGCCAAACCGGGGCTGGTTCCCCGAAACGATCCGTGCGGTTGCCCATTTCCGTCAAAGTGGTGGCCGTCTGTCTGCTGGTCTCCCTGGGGAATGCGCTGCTGATGGTCTATCACGCGCATCGGGAGTTGGAAGCCGCCATCGTTGCCCAGGTCAAAAACCAGGCTCTGGTCTATTTGCAAGGCATTGTCTGGGAGATGCGCCAGTTGCCGGAACCTTTGGCGGCCCAACCTCTGCAACAACTGCTCCACAAGCGGCATCAACACAGCCAGCAGGAGTCGCTGGATTTTGATATTGTCAAACTGTATCTGTACGACCGGACAGGGCGGGTTGTCGCCTATACGGGCAGTGAGGCGGAAAATGACAAGGAGATGCGGGGGCACTATGGGGAGGTGGTGCGCCAGGGCAAACCCTACCTGTCGGAAAAAGTGGAATTTTCCTGGGACAAGGAGAGGGGCAGGGAGGTGGCTGTGCTGGACGCCATCGTGCCCGTCCTGCTGGACTCCGGTATCGTCGGCGGGCTGGAAGCGGAGTTGAATGTGGATGAGACCATGCTGCTCATTCAGAAACAGGAGGATCACTATCGGATGGCCATCGCCAAGGATCTCCTCCTGCATGCCCTGCTGCTCTCCGTCCTGGTGAGTTGGCTGATCCATCGTCTGCTGGTGCGCCACGTTCAGCACTATGACGAGGTCACCCAGGCGATTGCGGGGGGAGGCCTGACCAGTCGGGTGGCAGGGCCTCTGCCGGAGGATGAGGTGGGCCGACTGGGCCACTCGGTCAACCAGATGGCCGCCAGCATCGAGGCGTTGATGCAGGCACAAGAGGAGGCCTATCTGCAGGCGTTGCGCTCCCTGACCCAGGCCCTGGAGGCCAAGGATGCCTACACGGCGATGCACTCCTCCCGTGTCAGTAAATTTTCGGTGCAGTTGGGGCGTCGTCTGGGGTTGGATGAGGGCGTGCTGGAGCTGTTGCGCAAAGGCGCCCTGATGCATGATTTGGGTAAAATCGGCGTCCGGGATCGGGTATTGAACAAGCCGGAACCCCTGGATGAGGCGGAAATGGCGGAGATGCAGAGCCACCCACGCCAGACGGCGGCCATCATGCGACCGTTGCAACGTTTCAAGGAGTTTGCTGAAATTGCCGCCTGGCACCATGAGCGCTGGGATGGAGAGGGTTATCCCGATGGGTTGCGGGGTGCAGAGATCCCCCTGCTGGCCCGCATCGTCTCCATTGCCGACACCTGGGATGCCATGACCGGTGATCGGGTCTACCGGAAGGGGATGCCGGAGGCCAAGGCCCTTGCCATCCTGGAGGCGGAACGGGAGTCCGGGCAGTGGGATCCTGACCTGGTGCTCCAGTTTGTGGCCATGATACGGGAGAGTGGCCGATCACCCGAACCGAACCTCCGCCGTGGCACCGATGCACCCCCCCCCGTGCTGATCCAGCCACGGCCATCCCAGGTAGATCACACGCTTTTTTCATTGCTTTTTCTTCTCATGAGGCGCATCATGCCGGGTGGACGGGTTCCTGGGACGGGGAGTGGCCGATCCACACCAACCCACTGCAATGACAGGGTTTCATGACACGAAACAGGTGGAATCAATTTGACGACGAAGCGGAAGCACGCCGCTGGGTCACCCAGCAGGTCGCCATCCCCACCGCCGACAGCCAGCAGTGGCTGCTCTGTCAGTTGGGCAGCGTGCTCTGCGGCATTGCCGTGACCCGGGTGGTGCAGATGGTCCGCTATACCCACAGCACCCCCCTCCCCCATCTGCCCCCCCATCTGGCGGGTCTCTTCAACCTGCACGGGGAGGTGATCCCGGTCCTGGATCTGCGGTTGCGTTTGGCGTTGCCCGCCGGGGAGCTCTCCCCTCGTGCCATTCTGGTGGTGGTGCAGGTAAACCATCCCCTGGAAAAAGAGAGCGACCCAGGCAAACAGGTGGGCATCCTGGTGGATGGGGTCACCGACCTGCTCTTTGCCTCCACCGGGGAGATCCAACCCCCCACAGCCGACATGCCACCCGGCACCACCGCCGCAGGCCAACCGCTGATTCAAGGGGAGGTGCGGCGCGGGGAGCAGACCATCTACCTGTTGGACGTGGATACGATGTTATCCAGGGAGGAGATGCTGGCGACCATCGCCCGTGGCTCCGTGACAGAACCCATCCATGCTTGACGGGGAACACGACAGATGAAACCCATCGCAACCCATGAAGAGAAAAGCAAAAAAATGCCCTCCCTGCGCCTGGGCACCTTTTTGCCATGGTCCTATTTTGTGCTGATTGGCCTGCCCATGGTCATCCTGGCGATTATCACCTCCACCACCATCACCGGCATTCTGGAACAGACCGCACAGGCCTCCATGGCCAGTGGCAGCCGGTTGGCGGTCAAAAGCGTGCAAAATTTTTTGGATGCGGCGGCTCATGCCGTGCGCTTCAATGCCAGCGTGTTGCAGGATGTCCGGGAAAACCCGGACTTTTTAAAAAAATTCCAGGCACTTACCCAGGAGCAGCTGGGCAGTTATCCCCATTTCAGCCTCATCTATGTGGGGGATGAAGGGGGCAATCACTGGCTCAACAAACGGGAGGAGGATGGCAAACTGCGGGTCCGGGTCATTCGCCGCCTGTTGGACAACCCGGAAAGCAAAGAGGCAATGCGCCAGGCCGAGGAGTTGACGCACGCTGTCGCAGCGCAGGAGGCGCACGCCATTGCGACTCACACACCCATCCCCCAGGATAACCAGGCCAAACAGGCTCAGATTGCCCAGTTGCTGGCCCCTGTCGTCGCAACAACCTGGTACGAAACCGATGCCGCAGGCGCACCGCAACGCACGCCGGATCCCGCCAAGGCCTACGATCCCCGCCTGCGCCCCTGGTATGTGGGGGCCAAACAGCAACAATCCGGTCGCTATTGGACCGATGTCTATACCTGGGAAAATCGCTACCGGGGTAAATCCTCCTATCAGGTGGGCATTACGGTCTCCAGCCCCGTCTACCAGGATACCCAATTGCTGGGGGTGACTGGCATTGACATTGTCCTGCAATCCCTCTCCGAGGTCTTGCAGGCCAACCGCATCACCCCCAACAGCCGCATGTTTATCATCGACGAGCGGGGCAATGTGGTGGGACTGCCGGATTATCAACAGGTGCTGCGGGTCAAAGCAGGTGAGACAAATGCCCCCAGAGAGATGGAACAAAACAGAATTACCGATATTCCCGATGTCGCCCTGGGGGATTCGTTCCGCACCGTCCTCCGCCTGCAGGGGGTGCAGGAGGGGACTCCGCTGACCTTGGCGAAGGGATTTTTGTTCGATTTTCTCTCCGGCGGGACCAAATATTATGGATTTTACACCCCTCTGCAGGCCGGGCACGAGGTGCCCTGGACCATTGGTCTGGTGGTGCCGGAGGAGGATTTCAAGGGAGTCGCGGAACGCCTGTTATGGAAAAGTCTTCTGATAATAGGCGTTAGTCTTTTGGTTATATTGGCCATCAGCCTGCTGATCAGCCACACCATTCTCGCTCCGGTACGACGGATGACCGATGAGGTGGAGGATATGGCCGAATCGTTGAATCTGGCCCCCTACCGCAATCAGCACGCCCGTTTCCAGGAGTTGCACCTGGCAGCGCAGGCCTTGACCACCCTGAAGGTACGCTGGCGCACTGTTTTGACCCATGCCCAGGGGACGATACAGAGCATTGCCACCATCGGCATCAAATTAATGAGCGGCAATCAGGATTTGGCCCACCGGACCAAGGAGCAGACCCGTGCCCTGCTGGAGATCTCCTCGGCCATGGAAGAGTTGACGGTGACGGTGGATCAGACGGCGCAAAACACCCAGCGGGCCAGGAGTATCAGTCAGGAGGCCCACACCATGTTCCAGGCGGGCAAAACCCAGCTCTTGCAGGCCATGGAGCAGATGGGCAGTGCCAACCAGAAAATTTTTCAACAACTGCAGAGCAGTAATCGGCAGGTCGGCAGTGCCATGACGGAGATTGCGGAGAGCAGCGAACAGATTGCCGGCATTCTCACTTTTATCGATGATGTGGCTTTTCAGACCAACCTTCTGGCCCTCAATGCCGCCGTGGAGGCTGCCAAGGCGGGTGAACAGGGGCGCGGCTTTGCGGTGGTGGCCACCGAAGTCCGGGTATTGGCCCGCCGTTCCAGTCGGGCCGCCCAGGAGATCGGCGCACTGCTGGCTGCCAGCAGCAAAGCGGTACAGCGGGGCATGACGGTGGCGCAACACTCCGAAACCCAGGTACAGGAGTTGCTGGAGCAGGTCCAATCCCTGTTGAGCCAGTTCAGGAGCAGCAACGAACAAAATCTGGATCAGGTCCAGCATGTCATGCTGGCCGTGGCCAACATGATCGAGCAGATCAGCAATGCCGCACGGCAACAGGCCGCCGGTTTGAATCAGATCGGCACAGCCCTGGTCTCCATCGACAAAGGGGCCCAGCAAAATCTTGCGCTGGCCAAGGATGTCTCCGGTTACAGCACCGACATGATGACAGAGGCTGACCGTCTGATGGAACAGGCCCAGGTCTTCAAGACGGACGCCACGGCGGATTGA
>JADGCE010000148.1 GCA_015229095.1 Magnetococcales bacterium
ATTAAAAGAAAAGGGTGGAGGGGGTCTGGGGGAGGCGGTTCTCCGCCTCCCCCAGAAATGGCCGAAGCGATAACAGGGCAAAACGATTTCGACTCTTGGTAATTCCGCTCTGAAAGGGTACACTATCGCAGTGCGGTTGGGAATGGCTTATAGACGGGGGAGAGAAGCATGACGCATCCAGAAAGGGGAACAAAGCCGGGATACCGGTGGGGATATGCAGGACTGTTGGCCATTCTGCTGTCGTGGAGCCCGTCAGCCGATGCCGAATCACCCCCCTTCTACAAGGTGGTGGCCGAAGCCCAGGTGGCTCTGCCGGTGGAGGCCAAACAGGATCCCCGCAACATGGGCATGGAGATCGCCAAAAAACAGGCCTTCGAGCGTCTGCTGCGCCGCATGTTTGTTCGTGCCGACCTGGAAAAAGAGAAAGCCTTCTTCGACGGCCTGGGCCGGGAGAGCAAACGGCTGACGGAACGGCTGCGGGTGGTGGCAGAAAATCAGCTCAACAATACCCTGACAATGGCCGTGGAGGTCACCTTTGCCAGCAAGGCCGTTGCCGCCGCCCTGCAACAAAAGGGACTCCCCTTCAACGAAAGCCTCCACCCCCCCGTGCTGTTTTTACTCCGCAGCCAGGGCGACAACCCGGAAGAGCTGCGTCAGGCCGAGCCGGTGTTGCAAAAAAATCTGTCGGAAGAGGCCAAACTCCTGGGAATGAGCGTGCTGACCCCCATGGGTGACGTAGAGGATATGAGTCAACTCTCCTGGGAAAATGTCGCCAACGGGCAGGCCAGCCTGCACCAGTGGGCCCGCGCCCGCTATGGCACCGATCAACTCTGGGCGGTCACCCTGCAACTGGCACCCCCGACCGGCAAACAACAGACCCTCCACCTCCATCTGCTGGGAGGCCCCCCCCGCCCCGGCAGCGCGCCCATCCAGGCTGAGGTGGTCGCCCCCCTTGCCGCCCATCGCTGTGTGGAACAGGCCAGCAGCCGCACCTGCCCCTATGCCGTGCTGGCCCGCACCCTGCTGCAGCAGTTGGCCGACCAATGGATTCAGGCCCACCGCATCAACCCCGCCCAGCAACACCCGGTCCTGCTGCGCATCCTGCATGGCCCCAAGCTGGCCCAACTGACCCAGCTCGTCAACACAGTGCGCACCCTGCCCGGCGTGACCGACCTGCGCTTTGTCGAAGAGCGGGCCAACGAATCCAGCCTGGAGATGCGCTTCAACGGCGATGATGCCTCCCTGCAAACCCTCCTCAGCCCGCTGGGTGCCCAGGTGGAGCTGCGCAGCTCGCCCCCGCCCGCCCAGCCCACCCCGGTCGCCAACGACACAACCGAACCGGCTGAGCATGGCGAAAACAGCGTTCCCCCGGAGACCCCGGCCCCACCCCCGCCACCGGCACGGGTGGAGGTGCTGCTGCGCCTGCCATGAATCCACCCAATCTGTTGTCGTTCCTGCGCATCCTCTCCGTGCCATTTCTCATCTGGCTGCTGCTGGAAGAGCACGCCACCCTGGCCCTGTGGCTGTTTATCGGCGCCGGGGTGACCGATGCCCTGGACGGTTTTATCGCCAAACGGTGGCAAATGGAGAGCGAACTGGGACGCTATCTGGACCCGATTGCCGATAAATTGCTTTTGTTATCAGGCTTTATCACCCTTACCTATCTTGATCTGCTGCCCCTGTGGATGACCCTGCTGGTGGTCACCCGTGACGTGGTCATTGTCGGCGGAGCCCTGCTCTTTCAGGTGATCACCGGTCGATTGCAGATCAAACCGTTGTGGATCAGTAAATTCAATACCGTCAACCAGATACTCCTGCTGGGTCTGGTTCTTCTGCAGGCCAGCACCCAGACGATGTATGGCTGGCTGGAGCCGCTGCTCTGGCTGACGGCCCTGACGACCCTCTTCTCCGGGCTCAGCTATTTCGTCACCTGGGGCCGGATCGCCACCCAGCAAGAAGGGATGGGACACGCATGAGCACCGCCATCGCCCAATTGATCCTCCACTTTCCCCTGGACCCTGTCTGCACCTTTGCCAATCTGGTGATCGGCCCCAGCAACCGCCAGGCGGCCGCCGCCGTCCATGCCCTGGCCGCCCAGGAAGAGAGCCCCAGCACTGCCCTGCTGCTGACCGGAGAGAGCGGCACCGGCAAGACCCATCTCCTGCAAGCCGCCGTCTGTCACTGCCGCGCCCTGTGGGGAGAAGAGTCCGCCATCTACCTGGATACCGTCGCCCTGCGGGAACAGCTGGACCAGACACAACCAGAGAGAGCCAGCGGCGAAGAACATCTGAGCCAGTTCGTCAACCGCCATGAAAATTGCCAACTGGTGGCCGTGGATGATCTGGAAGAGCTGGAAAACAGCCCCCTCCTGCAAGAGGGGCTGCTCTACCTCTTCAATCGCATGCGAGACAGCGGTGGACGACTGCTGGTGGCCAGCCAACATGCCCCGCCCCTGCTGGAAGGGCTGCGCCCCGACCTGCGCTCCCGCCTGTTGTGGGGTGCGGTGCTGCGCCTCGAACCGCCGGAGGATGAGATGCTGAGCGCCATTCTGGCCAAGATGGTGGAAGATCGGCAGGTGCGCTGCACGCCGGAGCTGCTCCGGTTTTTGCATCTGCGCCTGCCCCGGCGGATTGCCGACTATGCCGCCGCTCTGGATCGCCTCAACACGGCCAGCCTGGGGTTGCAGCGTCCCCTGACCGTGCCGTTGGCCAAAGAGGTGCTGGCGCTGTAACCCTCCCTCAGCCCGCTGGCACCGTGGAGAGATGGATGGCCGCCGTCAGCAGTTGCCGGGTATAGGGATGGCGGGGATGCGCGAACAGCGCCTGGGTCTCTCCCCGTTCGACAATCTGGCCGCGCCACATCACCAGCACCGTATGGGACATGGCCCGTATCACCCGCAAATCGTGAGAGATAAAAATAAAGGCCAACTTGTGCCGCACCTGCAGGGTGCGCAACAAGGTCAGGATCTGCGCCTGCACCGACAGATCCAGGGCGGAGGTGGGTTCGTCCAGCACCAGCAGATCGGGTTGGAGAATCATGGCACGGGCGATGGCGATGCGCTGTCGCTGGCCACCGGAAAACTGGTGGGGATAGCGCTCCAGATGGGCCAAAGGGAGCCCCACCTCCGTCAAGATGGCCTCCACCCGCCGCTGCCGGGCCGCTGCATCGGCCTCCACCGCATGGATCTCCAACCCCTCTGCCAGGATCTGCCCGACGGTCAGGCGGGGAGAGAGGGAGGAAAAGGGATCCTGAAACACCACCTGAATGCGGCGGCGCATCCCCCGCAGGGTGGCCCGATCGATACTTTGCAGATCCTGCCCATCAAACCATAACGCCCCCCGCCCCTCGTTCAACCGCAGCACCGCCTCTCCCAGGCTGCTCTTGCCACTGCCCGACTCCCCGACAATACCCACCGTTTCGCCCCGATTGAGCACAAAATCCACCCCATCCACGGCCTTGACATGGCCGACCGTGCGTTTCAACAGGCCCCGTTTGATGGGAAAATGGCAATGCAGGCCACGAACCTGCAACAAAGGAGCCGCCGATTCAAGGCGGGGAGGCGGAAGGGTGGAGGGAAGACTGGCCAGCAGTTGCCGGGTGTAGGGATGTTGGGGGCTCTGGAACAGGGTGGTGGTGGCGGCGGTTTCACAGATCTCCCCATGGCGCATGACATAGACCCGATTGGCCGTTTTTTGAACCATGGGCAGATCATGGGTGATGAGGAGCATGGCCATGCCCAGCTCTTTTTGCAGACGGGCCAGCAGCTCCAGAATTTGCGCCTGAATGGTCACATCCAGGGCGGTGGTGGGTTCATCGGCGATCAGCAGTCGGGGTCGGCGGGCCAGGGCCATGGCAATCATCACCCGTTGCCGCTGACCACCGGAGAGCTGGTGGGGATAGCTGTCCAGACGCTGCTCCGGGTCGCTGATGCCGGTCATGGCCAGCAACTCCACGGCACGACGGCGCAGCGCCTGTTGGCTGCGGCCCTCTCCGGCCTCATCGGGCAGAAAGGCTTCGGCCAGTTGGCGAAAAATCGGATAGACCGGGTTCATGGCAGTCATCGGTTCCTGAAAGACCATGGCCACCTGTTGGCCCCGCAGATGGCGCAACGCCTCCGGCTGCAACCGGGTGATATCGCGCCCCTCCAGACGGATGGCCTGGGCGCGGATGTGGGCGTTGCCGGGCAGCAGTTGCAACAGGGAGAGGGCCGCCACGGTTTTGCCGCTGCCAGACTCCCCCACCAGGGCCACGGTTTCACCGGGTTGAATGGTCAGAGAGATGCCCCGCACCGCCTCGATGCAGCCCGCCTCACCGTGAAAGTCAACCCGCAACTGTTCGATTTCCAAAAGGGGGGTGGCCATTTTATGACTCCTTGCGGGGATCCATGGCATCCCGCAACGCTTCGCCGATAAAGTTGAGCAACAACAGCAGAGAGACCAGGACGATAAAGGTGGGGAGGGAGATCCACCAGGCCTCCAGGTTGGCTTTTCCCTGCTGCAGCAACTCCCCCAGGCTGGGGGTGGAGGGGGGCACCCCCAGACCGAGAAAATCGAGACTGGTGAGGGCCAACACGGTGCCGGAGATGCGAAAGGGCAAAAAGGTGATCACCGGGGTGAGGGCATTGGGGAGCAGATGGCGGAAAATGATGGCCCGATCCGAGGCACCCAGGGCCCGTGCGGCCTTGACGTAGGCCATGCTGCGGGCCCGCAAAAATTCGGCCCGCACATAGTCGGCCAGTCCCATCCAGCCAAACAGGGAGAGCAGGCAGATCAGCAATAAAATACTGGGATTGAACAGGCTGGCAAAGATGATCAACAGATAGAGCTCCGGCATGCTGCCCCAGATCTCCATGAGACGTTGCAGGATCAGATCGGTACGACCGCCAAAATAGCCCTGCACGGCACCGGCCAGAATTCCCATCAGCACGCCGATCAGGGTGAGGGTGAGGGCAAACAGCACCGACAGGCGAAAACCGTAGATCAGCCGGGCCAAAATATCCCTGGCCCGATCATCGGTGCCCAGATAGTGCCGACCGGCGGGGGGTGCGGGGGCCGGATGGGTCAACTGGTTGTCGATGCTGTTAAAACTGTAGGGAATGGGGGGGAAGATCAGCCAATTGC
The DNA here is from genome assembly GCA_015229095.1 of Magnetococcales bacterium. Taxonomy (GTDB): domain Bacteria; phylum Pseudomonadota; class Magnetococcia; order Magnetococcales; family Magnetaquicoccaceae; genus Magnetaquicoccus. The sequence continues at coordinate 5,121 of JADGCE010000148.1, forward strand.
CCTCCTTTTGCAATTTTTCCAGAATATAGGGATCCTTGTAATCGGCCTCGGTGTTGAACTCCCCGCCAAAGGTGGTCTCTGGATAGCTCTGCACCAGGGGAAAGTAGAAGGCTCCCTGATAGTGGATCAGCAACGGTTTATCGTTGGCCACCAACTCCGCACCCATCGACAGGCCCAGCAGCAGGGAAAAGAGCCACAGGGAGAGCAGGCCCCGTCTGTGTTCGGCAAAGCGTCGCCAACGGCGGCGCAGGATGGGAGAGAAAAAACGGATGGACATGAGAGAGAAGCCTCCCGCAGGCAAAGGTCAAACCTGGGAGAGAGTGTGCTGGCAGGCGGGGCGCAGGGCAATGTTTTTTGTACGGCCATCGCAAAAGCTGGCCTTGATCATCGGTCGGGGCCACGATGGAGGGGGGCGAATGGGCGAACCGACGCCCAAGGCCCGCCCGTTGTTGACCCCCCTGTCGCCCTGTTGCGAAAGGGCAACGCACCATGCTATCTTTACGGGATGGGGGGCGTTTGGAGCAGGGCGTTTTTTGCAACGAGTCCCGAGGAGCACATCCCATGTTTGCCAGTCGCCACGCCAGTGAGATGCCCATGACGGAATTTTTGGCCAACCCGACTGCGCCCATCCTGATCGATGTGCGTGGCGGTCTGGATTCCGATCCGACCATTCCCGGCTCAAAAAAGGTCTATCTGCTCGAGATCGAAGAACATCCTGAGAAATTTGAACAGCGGTTTGCGACACAAATGGCCAACCGCTCGTTGCTGCTCTATTGCAGCAAGGGGGAGGGAAGCAACTATCTGGTGCACAAATTTTCCGGCAACCATCGGATACAAAGCCTGCAGGGCGGCATGGTCTCCTATCTGACCACCATCTCCCGACTGCTCCACGAACACCCTTACGAAGACCCCAAAAAAAAGGGGGATACCATGGTGAAAATCCTGGCAGCCCTCACCAATGGCCAGACGGACCCGGATACTTTCCGGAAAATTATCGACCGCCTGTTGCGCTGCACCCCCAACCCGAAATTCAGAAAACTGGTGCGCTGAT
>JADGCE010000149.1 GCA_015229095.1 Magnetococcales bacterium
TGGAGAAACAGGCCGTGGTGACCGCTGTCGGTCAGATTGACATCCGTGGCCATGGCCGGTTTGGCATGGCGCAACGTCGACTGGGGGAAAACCATAAAATGGTTGTGAATCATGCGAATGGTGGGTACGCCCGGCTTGTTCATGGGCCAGGTGGGATCCAGACTGGCCTCTCCACAGAGCACCACAGCCTCCTCCGGGTCGGGATATTTTTCCAGCATATAGGAGAAAATGGTTTGTGTCATACGACTCCAAACCTTTTTTTCTCGTGCAGAGAGCTGATCCCGGCGCACGGGACGGCCCAGGGGATTCAGGATGCGTTGCGAAGTGTCCAGGATGATCGATGTATCAAATTCCAGGCTGTGGCCCAACAGCTTGCGGTACATAAGAAAATCCTCTGGTGTGCGCAGCAGGCCGTTTTCCTGCGCCAAATGTTTGAGATTGCTGGGGCTGTTAAAAAACTCCACGGCTGTCATGCCTTCCGGAATGTTCATCGGCATCTTGAGCCGGGGGGTGACAATTTCTCGCGCGCCTGTTTCCATCTCATTCTCCGCTGTTTCCAATGTTTGCCTGTGCTTGCCGCTTGTACAGAGGGGCGGAATATGCCAGAATGGCCGAATGTGCGAACGCCTTGCAGTGAGAATGGTCAGGTGTTTGCTGACCAACCCTCGTATATGGAACCAATCCTGCATGCGCAGTACACCCACACCAGAAGCCTATTTGCACCTGCTGCGTACCCTGGCTGAGCAGGGCAACCCCAAAGCCCAGCACAATTTAGGGGCAATGCTGCTCCATGGGCAAGGCGTGGCGAGGGAGGATACCGCCGCCGCCCACTGGTTTCGCAAGGCGGCGGAGCAGGGCATCGCCTTGGCACAGCATAATCTGGGGCTGATGTTATTGCAGGGGCAGGGGGTTGCGCGGGATCCGGTCGAGGCCGTCCGGTGGTTTTTGGCCGCCGCCCGCCAGGGCGACCCCCGCTCCCAGCATATTGTGGGGGCCCTGTACTATGAGGGGGAGGGGGTGCCGCAGGATATGACCCAGGCCTATTTTTGGCTCAGCCTCTCCGTTGCCCGGACACCGGAAGAGCTGCAACCCCACATTCGCACCATCCAGGAACATGTGGCCACCCTGCTGTCGACCGAAGAACAGCAGCGGATTCTTCGATTGGTGGCCGGTTGGCAACCGCAGCCGTCATAGAGGGCTCTTCATCTGTTGCCACCGGTATCAGGTATGTTACCATGGCCGCAGCTGGTGTCCTGTCAAGCCCGGTTCGGTCGTTCGCCGTCTGCCGGACCGGACAATACGGATCGGATGTTTTTGCCAATATTCAGCACAATAAAGGTACGCAATGGGCAATGCTTTCGCACTCTTTTCGTCCGTGATTGCCACGTTGTGGACGTGGACCCTCATCGGCGTCTCCACCTGGGTGGGCTACCAGGTATCCCAGGAAAAAAATCTGGATGCCATCCCCGGTTTTGATATGCTGCCTGCGTTCTTGCGCATCCCTCTCCAACATCAGACAGACAACGCCATCGTCTTCACCCTGTTCGGGGTGTTGAGCGGATTCTTATTGTTTTTTGTGGTGGGCTACGTCTGGCAGGCCCTGCAGGATTTTGTGCGGTTGGCCCTGGTCAAAAGCAGCGTGGAACGGGCGCGGCAGCGGGGGCTGTTCGTGAGGACGACGGAGGATGCGCACGACGAGAGAGGGGAGCCCATGGCCTGGCGGTGGGTCTATTATCCCCGCATGACCCGCCTGTGGCGCGAATATGCCGAAACGTTGCATCGGCAGGTGTCGGCCTTCCACCCCGATGAGACAGCGCAGGTGCATTATCGTTCCACCGTTTCGGCGGAGACCATTTTCAGCACCCAGGCCCTGGTGGATGTGCCCATGCGGGTGGAATTTTTTCGGCACCTGCCCGGCATTTTGACGGGTGCAGGTATCGTCAGCACCTTTGCGGGTATTTTGCTGGGGTTGAGCGAATTCAATCCGTCGGTGGAGGCCCAGCAGATCACTTTCCAGCTGAAAAATCTGTTTTCCGGTATCACGACCGCCTTTGTTGCCTCCTTTTTTGCCATTTTTGCCGCCATTCTGGTCACCATTCTCGAAAAATTTCTTCTGCACTGGCGCTATGCCCAGGTCTCCGCCCTGCAACACTACATGGATGATCTGTTCCGCTCCGGGATAGAGCCGGAATATTTGGCCCATCTGGTCCATCAGGATCAGCAGGGGTTGCAGCAGTTGCAAACAGAGATCAGGCGTCTGTCGGCCAGCATTACCGCCCAATCCCACCCTGGCTCCCACCCCCTGGCGCGCGCTGCCGGCCTCCAGCCCCTGGAGCCCTTTGCCCCCTTGCCCGGCGGCGAACAGAGATCCGACGCCGACGCCATCCAATCGGTTCTGAGCAAATTTTTGCAGGAGTTTTCCCAGTCGCTGCACAAAACCATCGACAGCAGCGGGCGTCGTCGTGAGGATGGCCGTGCCCTTGAAATTCAACTCCTCTCCGTCGGTGAGCGGCTGGATGTGGTCATGGGGGAGTTGGCCCATGCCGTGGTCAGTGCCAGGGCAGAAATGGCCGGCAACCATCTGGCCACCCAAGAGCTGTTGCAGAGACAGTTGACGCTCCTGGAAAAAACCGATGCCCATTTTGCCCAAATCAGCGGCCAGTTGCGCCATGCGGATGTGACCATGGGCGAGTTTGTCACCGCCATCGTGCGGACCAAGGCAGAGTTGGTCAACAGCCATGCCACCACTCAGGATCTGCTGTACCGTCAATTGGCCTACATGGAAAAGCTCTCCCATCTGGACAAACTGGAGCCGTTGCACAAGCTGGGGCAACTGGATGGTTTTATGGAGCAGCTCAGCGGCATTTTGCAGCCATTAAGCAAGCTGGGGCAACTGGATGGTTTTATGGAGCAGCTCAGCGGCATTTTGCAGCCATTGAGCAAGCTGGGGCAACTGGATGGCTTGGCCGAGCAGTTGGACAATCACCTGCAACGGATGCGCACGGAGCAGGCGGGCAGCGGAGAGGGGCTGGCCACCCTGTTGTCCAACGCCTTGGAGGGGCAGTCGGCGGCCATCCGGGCCTGGGGTGACTCCATCCAGGAGCTGAGTGGCAAATGGCCCTCGGAAGAGGAGACTGCCCGCCGCAGCAAGGAGATCCTGGATGCGCAGGGGCTGGCTTTCCAGCAGTGGACCAAATCCCTGGATGGCCTGTTTCAAAAATTGCCTTCCCGCGAAGAGTTTATTCGTCTGGTGCAGACGGAGCGGCAACAGCAGACCGATGCCCTGCGCCTGTTGCAAAACAGCCTGGAACGGGGTTTTCAGCAAATACCGGACAAGGGGGATTCTGCCTCGTTGCTTGCGGAGTTGCGTACCTGGCGCAGCAGTTTGGAGGAGGGGCTTGCCCAGCACTTCCAGGAGAGTGGCGACCGGGTAGTGCAGCATTTTTCCCGCATGGAACAGGCCATTCTCCAATGGGAGCAGGGTTTTCAGCAATTGCCGGACAAGGGGGATTCTGCCCTGTTGCTGGCAGAGCTGCGTGCCTGGCGCAGCTCCCTGGAGGAGGGGCTTGCCCGGCAACTCCAGGGAGGCAGCAGCCAGCTGGTGCAGCAGCTTTCCCAGTTGGAACAGGCCATTCTTCAGCAGCAGATCCAGGTGGAGAACCGTTTGCAGGGTTTGTTGGTGGCACTGCCTGAAACGGCACGCCTCAATGAGCGGCAGGCCACCCAGACGGTACAGCAGCTGCAGGGGGAGTTGCGCCAGTTGCAGGAGCAATTCCAGGGCAACAACGCGGCGTTGACGCTTCATGTCGTGGATCAACTCAAGGCGTTCAGCACCCAGAATGAGCAGAAGACGACCCGGCTTGTACAGGCCTTGGCCGATCGGTTGAGCAAAGAGTGGAACGCCGCCCTGCAAGCTCAAGGGCAGACGGAATCCGGCCAGGAGGTGGCGGAAAAGGTGGCGGGTCTGCTCTCCGAGCGGATCGAGCACTCCTTTGGCACCCTCTCCAGTGGGTTGGTTGAACTGCGGGAACGCTTCTCTGCGGAGCGTCGTGCCCTGGTAACCGCCATGGAGGGATGGCGGGCGGACAGCAGCCGCTCTGACCAGGAGACGGATCAAAAAATTGAGCAGAAGATTTCTGAAGTCATCTCCCATGTCAGCACCCATCATACCCACCTCGCCAAGGTGATCGATGGGTTGAACCAGAATTTGAGTCAGGATCTGGATGGCATGCGGGACGGCTTGCTGAACAAAAGCGAGGAGAGCACCCAGCAGATGCTCCAGAAGGTGGCGGATTTGGGCCAGGTATTGGAGCAGGTCATCAATACGGTGGGCCAGGAGCAGACGGTTTTCATTGAAATGTTGGGTGAACGGTTGGAAGCCTTGCGCAGGCGCTTGCGCACCAAGTAGCACACCGGGGGGAGGTCAGCGTGGCCCTGCCACTGAACAAAATGATTCGGTTGGATTTAAGCAGTGTGCCTTTGCCCGCCGGGGCAGGACCGCTGCTGCTCGCGCATCCGATCGTGCGGGCAGTCGGTGGTGCCGTTCAGTTGCAGGAGCGCAATGAAATTCATTATGACACGCCCACGCTGCAATTGTATCGTCATCATGTGCTGTTGACGCTGAATCGTCGCGGAGAGCAGTGGGTGCAACGCTGCGGTATGGAGGATGGCCCGGAGCAGGATAAAAAATGGGTGGAGAGCCCGGTTCCCGATCAACAGTTGGATTTGAAAATGATTCGGAAAATTCCCAACTGTCCCGTGTTGAATGGCAACGACACCAAAAACCTCGCCCCCGTGTTCACCTTCCATTGTCGGGAACAAAAGTGGTCCCTGAGCTTTCCAGGGGGAGGCACGATCCATCTGCGCGAAGAGCGGGGCTATATCAAGTTGGGGGCCACCCGGCAACCCTTTCATGAGCTGGTTTTTGAACATCAGGCAGGCTCCATGGCACGCTGGTTCCAGACAGTGCTGGCGTTTGCCTATACCTTTTTCTTGAACGAAAAAACCGGCCATGGCCGGAATGGCTCCTTTGAAAAGTCTGGACCCGGTTTGTTGTCCACCAACCCGGTGACGCGGGGTTTTGCCTGGTTGGATCCCACTCTGCTCATGCCCACGGTCGCAGCGGTTGCTGCGGAGGGCAAAGAGGGGACATCGGGGGAGGGGGCGGTCGGGGATGCGGTTTTTCCCAAGTTGCAGGGTGAGATGACCGCCCATCGGGCCTTTGAGCCGCTGTGCGGGGGCCTGCTGCAGCGGATGCAGGCGCATCAATCCACCGTGTTGTATGGCGGAAAACAGGCCAAACTGGAGGGTGTTCGGTTGCTCCAGCAAAAGGCTGGACGCCTGCATACCCTGATCCTCCTGTATCAGCCCCTGCTGCCCAAAGAGATTTATGGGGATCTGGAACAGGAGAGTGCCTGGTTGCTCAAAGAGCTGGGATTGGTGCAGGAGTGTCAGACGCTGCTCGTGGCAACCCTGGAACCCCTGCTGGAGCAGTTTGCGGGTCACCCTGGCCTGGAAGAGTTGCTTCTGAAAACAAAAAATGGGCTGTTGCTGGCTGTCAAACGGTTGGAAAAGTGCCTGACCTCTTTTCGCTATGCGCGGCTGATTCTGGGGCTGGAACAATGGATCTTCAGTGGACAGTGGGAATTTTTGGCGGATCCGCTGCAGCAGGAAGGGCTGGAAATGCCGATTGCCCGCCTGGTGACGGATGGGTTGCAACAGGATCATGGGCAGCTGCGCAAACGGGGACGGTTGTGGTCCGAGATGGATTGGGCGGCGCGTTCCGGCATGCGGGCTGATGTGGATCGGATGGTCCACAGCACGGAGTTGTTTGTGGATTTGTTTGTCAATAACAAGCGTCTGAAACAGGCGGGTGGTCGGGCCGCTTTTCAGGACAATCTGCTCAAGCTGCAGAGTGCCCTGCACAATTTGGTGCATCTGCAAGGCAGCAGTCGCCTGTTGGCCAGAGGAGTCAGCAACAAGGAGAGCGGTGGCGTGCATCCCATTCTGGAGTGGCAGGAGACGCGCATCCATCGCTATTTGCTGGAGGCGAC
>JADGCE010000150.1 GCA_015229095.1 Magnetococcales bacterium
CTGCCCTGGTGCAAATATTACAACACACCATGACCCTCCATGATCGGGTGGTCCTGTTGAGCGTACAGATCGCGGAAGTTCCTTATGTCAACGATGAACAACGTTGCCACGTGGATATTCTGCTCGATCAGTATTACCGCCTCCAGGTCCATTTCGGTTACATGGAAACCGTGGATCTGCCCACGGCGTTAACCCACTGCCGGTCGGCAGGCCAACAGCTGGTAGTCATGGAAGATACCCATTTTTTTCTGGGCAATGCCAGCTTTGTCGCCGGCACACATCCGGAGATGGCCGTCTGGCGGATGAAACTGTTTCTGGCCCTGCTCAACAACGCTCAGAGTGCCACCGGCTATTTCCAACTCCCCTCCCCGCAGGTGGTGGATATGGGCACACGTATCGTTCTGGGCAATCCGGACGCTTGAGCACACGCGACAATCACGGTCGTTGCATCAAAACTCATAAACGAGAATGACACATGAACCCAAAAAACCTTCAAAAAATAGGTGTCGGCGCAGCCATCCTGTTGTTCCTTGCATGGCCAGCGGCCTATTTGGCCAACCAACAAAAAGGGGGAGTGGCCGCATCCGATGCTCGCATCCGTGCGTTTGCAGGCCCCTCCCATGGGGGTTACCCCGGCTCCCGTGTCAACGAATGCCCGCAGTTCCCCCGTCCAGACCGTTCGTTCCGCATGGGGATCAGCCCGGATCAAGCCCCGTTTGCCAACAGAATCCGGTTGTGATCACCTGTGTGGCAGTCGTGCCGGGATGTTTTCCGCATCCATCTTTTTGCCGGGATGGTCTGAATCAGGCTATGCTCTGCGGAAGTCCGCCCTGCGGGGCAGGTTTTGTGCGCTTGCGCCCATTTCCTGCGGAAATTGGCTTCGGCAAGGTGCACCATATACCAGGGCTCTGCCCTGGACCCGCCAGGGGAGATAATCTCCCCTGGACCCCATGATACTTTATCTGCCAGACTGGGTCGGTTGGCCCGTCAGACTCGTCGACAATAGAGTGTGCGACCTCGCATAAACTGCCTTGGAACCATACCATGCCATGACCCGTTCTCCCCCATCCCCCACCTCCGACTGGCCAGCACGCGAAGCCGTACTGGTCTGCGTGGGACCGGGACCAGACAGCGAAAAGCTGGTTCTCCGGGCGGCCCGCCGTGTCAGTCAGACCGGCGCGCCATGGCATGCCATCGCCATCGAAACCCCTGCCATGCAAACCCTGCCCGCAGCGGCACGGGCACGCATCTTCGGCATCCTGGCCATGGCTCGGGAAATCGGGGCAAAAACGGCCAACCTCTCCGGACAGGATGCCGCAACAGTCGCCATCGCCTACGCCCGGGAACATCGCCTCGGTACCCTGTTGGTGGGCCGAGACCGCTATCGGCGACTGCCGTGGCAGCACAGCTTTGCCGAAAAAATTGGCCGTTTGGCCCCGGACCTGGAACTCCTCCAGGTGGCTCGGGATGACGATGAACTTGAAAGCAGACTCTCCCATCTCGTTCCGCAATGGCACAACACCACCAAGCAATGGCACTCATTCGGGTTGGCCTTTCTGGTCGTAGCCCTGGTCACCGCCGGCAGTGCACCGTTGTATGCCCATCTGAACATGGCCAACATTGTCATGATTTTCTTGCTGGCGGTGGTCTTTGCCGCCATTCGCCTGGGACGGGGTGCGGCACTGCTGGCCGCCTTTCTCTCGGTGGCCTCCTTCGATTTTTTTTTCGTTCCCCCCCGCTTCACCTTTGCCGTCCATGATGCCCAATATCTGGTCACCTTTGTCGTCATGCTGACGGTGGCTCTGCTGGTGGGACAACTCACCGCCGGCTTGAAATTCCAGGTGTCGGTGACAGGCATGCGGGAGGCACAGATGCGGGCACTCTACGAAATGTCGCGGGATCTCTCCAGCGCCTTGCGGGTGGAGCAGATCGTCACCATCAGCCAGCGTTTTATCGGGCAGGGCTTTCATGCTGCGGTTGCCCTCTGCGTGCCAGGCAAAGAGGGATCTCTGGTGCAGGTGGAGGGTTCCTGCCCCCTGGACGACGCAGCGTTCGCCATGGCCCGGTGGAGCTTCGAGCATGGGCAAAGCGCCGGGCTGGGCATGAAGACCATGCCCACGGCACCCCTCCTTTGCATACTGCTCAGAGGCCCCACGCGCCTCTGTGGTGTCCTGGTCGTGATGCCGGAGGTGCCGGACTGGGAGTTGCCACTGGAACAGAGGCAGTTGCTCGACACCAGCGCCACCCTGATTGCCATCACCCTGGAACGCATCCACTATGTCGTTCTGGCACGGGATGCGCAGGTCAACATGGAGTCGGAACGGTTGCGCAACTCCCTCCTGTCGGCCATCTCCCACGATTTGCGCACCCCATTGACCGTCATCACCGGCCTGACGGATGCCCTGTGCATGGCCGCTCCCCCCCTGTCCGAACCCCATGCCGCTCTTGCCCAGGCGATGCGGGACGAGGTGTCGCGCACTGTGACCATGGCCAACAATCTCCTGGACATGGCCCGCATGCAGCTGGGCAATGCCGTCCTGAACCGGAGCTGGCAAACCCTGGAAGAGGTGATCGGGGTCTCCATGGGCCATTGCGCGTCGCTCCTGGCGCGCCATACCGTGCGCATCGACCTGCCTGCCGATCTTCCCCTCCTGGAAATGGACAGTGAACTGATGGCACGGGTTTTTAACAACCTGCTGGAAAATGCCGCCAAATATACACAACCAGGCTCCTTGATCCTCCTCTCCGCCCGGCGGGTTGGCGATTGTGTCCAGGTATCGGTCGCGGACAACGGTCCCGGCCTGCCCCCCGGCATGGAAAGCAAGATATTTGAAAAATTTACCCGGGGCAAAATGGAATCGACGGTGACGGGCTTCGGCTTGGGACTGGCGATTGTGCGCGCCATCGTGGAGGCTCATGCTGGCGTGGTGCGCGCGGAAAACTTGCCTGAAACGGGCGCACGTTTTATTCTTTCCCTGCCGGTGGGAGATCCTCCCACCATTCCGGAGGAACTCTGATGGTGGAGGAGCATGCATCGACCCTGTCGATTGTCCTTATAGAGGATGAGCCGCAAATTCGCCGCTTTGTCCGCACGGCCCTGGAGGCGGAACGCTACACGGTGGTGGAGTCCGAGACAGGCAGCCGGGGGTTGATCGAGATCGGCACCCGTCGTCCCGACCTGGTCATTGTGGATCTGGGCCTGCCGGACATGGATGGTGTGGATCTGATCCGGGATGTGCGCGCCTGGTCCAACCTGCCGCTCCTGATTCTCTCGGCCCGCGCCCACGAGGCGGACAAGGTCAGGGCGCTGGATGCGGGCGCGGATGATTATTTGAGCAAACCGTTCGGGGTGCCCGAATTGTTGGCCCGGGTGCGGGCCCTGCTGCGCCGTTCGCTCCGCAACCATGGGGAGGCGGCCCCTGTCGTGCGTTTCGGTGATGTGGAGGTCAACCTGGTGCAACGCCTGGTCACCCGGAGCGGCCAGCATGTGCATTTGACCGCCATCGAATATCGCCTGCTGGCGCAACTGGTTGCCAATGCCGGGCGGGTGTTGACCCACCGTGCCCTGTTGCGGGATGTTTGGGGACCGAATCAATCCGACAACACCCACTATCTGCGGGTCTACATGTCCAACCTGCGCCGCAAGCTGGAAGCCGATCCCAACATACCCCAACATCTTCTGACAGAATCGGGGGTGGGTTACCGGCTCGCTCTGTCGGGTGACGCCGGATCCTGAGCCCCTGCTGTCGATGGCGGATGACACCCCCAATATCCCCTTGACAACACATATCCCCCATCGTATATTCACCTAAACAGATATGCTGGCCAACAGGTATCTCCCCATCCTGACGGAGCCGTCGTTGGCCCGGCCTCTGATCGACGCAAAACCCTTACAACCTGAATACCGGAGCGTTATGCTGACTCCAGAAACCCTCATGAAATCCCTGGTGGACGAAACCCGGCTGCGCTGCGTCATGCTGCTGGTGACCACGGGGGAGCTGTGCGTGTGTGAGTTTGGTTACGCCTTGGGCCAGGCACAACCCAAAATTTCCCGTCACCTGGGCACACTGCGGGAACACCAGGTGGTGCAGGATCGGCGGGCCGGGCAATGGGTCCATTACAGGCTCCACTCCGGGTTGCCCCCCTGGGCCATCCAGATGATCCAGGCCATTGCCCAGGGTTTGGAGGCGTCGGAAATTCATGCAGGAGACCGGGAACGCCTGCTGAACATGCCGGGGCGACCGGGGCGATGCCCTGAAACCGTTCCCGCCACAACAACTCTCCAGGAGCAGGAGAGCCGCCATGAGCAGTCAATGTGAGGTGACCGCCCGCCGGAGCGCGGGCGCATCCCTGGGATTTTTTGAACGCCACCTCTCCCTCTGGGTGGCATTGTGTATCGGCGTGGGCATCCTGCTGGGCAATGCCTTGCCAACCCCCTTTCATGCCATCGCCGGCATGGAGATCGCCCAGGTCAATCTGCCCGTCGCCCTGCTGATCTGGCTGATGATCATCCCCATGCTGCTCAAAATCGATTTCGGCGCCCTCTCCCAGGTGCGGGCGCACTGGAAGGGGATCGGCATCACCCTGTTCATCAACTGGGGGATCAAGCCCTTTTCCATGGCCCTGCTGGGCTGGCTGTTTGTCCGTCACCTGTTTCAGGCCTGGCTGCCACCCGATCAGCTCGACTCCTATGTGGCCGGTTTGATCATCCTGGCGGCCGCCCCCTGCACCGCCATGGTCTTCGTCTGGAGCCAGCTCTGCGATGGCGAGCCCCATTTTACCCTGAGTCAGGTGGCCCTCAATGACCTGATCATGATCGTGGCCTTTGCCCCCATTGTCGGCTTGCTGCTGGGATTGTCCCAGATCACCGTGCCCTGGGCGACCCTCTTCCTCTCCGTGCTGCTGTTTATCGTCGTCCCGGTGTGCGTGGCCCAGATTTGGCGGTCGCAACTCTTGTCCCGTAGGGGTCAACCCGCCCTGGAGGCGCTATTGGCCCGATTGCACCCCCTCTCCCTGGGGGCGCTGTTGACCACCCTGGTGCTGCTCTTTGGCTTCCAGGGCAAGCAGATCCTGGCACAACCGCTGGTGATCGTGCTGCTGGCCGTGCCCATTCTGTTCCAGGTCTACGGAAACGCCGGGTTGGCCTATTGGCTCTCCCGCCACTTCAAGGTCGCCCATTGTGTGGCGGCTCCCTCGGCACTGATCGGTGCCAGCAATTTTTTTGAGTTGGCCGTTGCCACGGCCATCGGACTGTTCGGCTTCGAGTCCGGAGCCGCTTTGGCCACAGTCGTCGGCGTCCTGGTGGAAGTCCCCGTGATGCTGTCGGTGGTACAGATCACCCGGCGCAGCCGGTCATGGTATGAAAAACATCTTTGACTCCACCCACTATACTGAGACAGGAGAGAGAGAACATGGCAATTCGCGTAGGAATCAACGGTTTTGGACGCATGGGACGTTTGGGCCTGCGGGCCGCCTGGGGTCGCTTCCCGGAACTGCAATTTGTGCATGTCAATGAAATTCTGGGGGATGCGGCCTGTGCTGCCCATTTGCTGAAATATGATTCGGTGCATGGCAAATGGGGCCATGAGGTGGCTGCGGAGGGTTCCAGCATTCTGGTGGATGGCCAACGGCTTGGCTATTCCATGGCCAAAACCCCGGCTGAAATCGACTGGCAGGCTCTGGGGGTCGACCTTGTCCTGGAGTGCACCGGCAAGTTCAAGACGGTCGCCGCGCTGCAACCCTACTTCGACCGTGGGGTGAAAAAGCTGGTGGTCTCCACCCCGGTGAAAGAGGCGGGGGTGCTCAATGTGGTGATGGGCATCAACGACGCCCGCTACGACGCCAACCAGCACCGGATTGTCACCTCCGCCTCCTGCACCACCAACTGCCTCTCCCCGGTGGTCAAGGTGATCCTGGAAAATCTGGGCATCCGCCATGCCACCATGACCACCATCCACGACATCACCAATACCCAGACCATTATCGACCTGGGCCACAAGGATCTGCGCCGCGCCCGTGCCAACAGCCTCTCCCTGATTC
>JADGCE010000151.1:0-2060 GCA_015229095.1 Magnetococcales bacterium
TGCACCGATTCGGCCATGTCGCGTTGGAAGAGTGCCAGTTGCTCTGCCAGTGCGGCATCATGGAGGGCCAACAACCGCACGGCGAAGAGTGCCGCATTGCGGGCGCCCGCCCGCCCGATGGCCATGGTGGCCACGGGAATGCCACCCGGCATCTGCACGGTGGACAACAGGGCATCCATCCCCTGCAACTCGGTGGCCGCCAGGGGCACCCCGATCACCGGCAACAGGGTGTTGGCCGCCACCACCCCCGCCAAATGGGCCGCTGCCCCGGCCCCGGCGATCAATACCTGCAACCCCCGTTGGGCCGCACTGCTGGCATACAGATGGGTCCGCTCCGGGGTGCGGTGGGCCGAGGCGACGCTCATCTCGAACGGCACGGCAAACTGCCGCAACACCGTCGCCGCCTCCTGCATCACCGCCCAGTCCGAATCGGATCCCATGACAATACCCACGACCGGTGTTTTATTCATGGCGCGCCTGCTCCCGTTGCACGGCTCGATAGCCGATATCCCGACGATAATAGACCTCTTCCCACTGGATGCCCTGCACCACCTCATAGGCCCGCTGCTGGGCAGCGGCGACCGTGGCACCCAGGGCCGTCACCCCCAACACCCGCCCCCCCGCCGTCACCACCTGCTCCCCCTGTCGACGGGTGCCGGCATGGAAAATCTCCACATCCGGTTGATGCGCCGCCGCCTGCAAACCCGCGATGGGGAGACCACTGCGGTATGCACCCGGATAGCCCCCCGCCACCATGCAGACACACAAGGCCGGACGGGGATCCCAGTCGATGGTCATGCCCCGCAGCGAACCGGTGGCACAGGCCAACAGCAGCGGCAGCAGGTCGGAACGCATCCGCATCAACAGGGGTTGGGTCTCCGGGTCGCCGAAACGGGCGTTAAATTCCAATACCTGCACCTGGCCTGCGTCGATCATCAGGCCGGCATACAACACCCCCCGGTAGGGAAACCCCTCCGCCGCCATGGCCGCCACCAGAGGCCGCATCACCTGGGCCATCACCCGCTCCTGCAGCTCCGGGGTCAGCAGCGGCGTCGGGGAGTAGGCCCCCATGCCACCGGTGTTGGCACCCCGATCCCCCTCTCCCACCGCCTTGTGGTCCTGGCACCCGGCCAGGGGCAAAATCTCCTTCCCATCCACCAGGGCCAGAAAAGAGAGCTCCTCTCCCCGCAGAAAACCCTCCACCACCAGGTTTTCCCCCGCTGCCCCGAAAACCCGCTCCACCAGGATGCTCTGTATCGCCGCCTGGGCCTCGTCCAGGGTGTGGCAGACTACCACCCCCTTGCCCGCTGCCAAACCGGAGGCCTTCACCACAATGGGCACCCCCTGGGCGCGCACATACTCCATGGCCTGCTGCGGATCCTGAAAAACCTGGTAGGCGGCGGTGGGAATGCGGTGGCGGGTGCAGAGCTCTTTCATGAACACCTTGGAGCCCTCGATGGCCGCTGCCGCCTGGGAAGGGCCAAAAACCGCCACACCCCCCTGCCGCAGGCGGTCGCTCAAACCGGCCACCAACGGTCCTTCCGGCCCCACCACCACCAGATCGATGCCATGGGCACGGACAAAGGCCTCCACCGCCGTCCCATCCATTCCATCCAGGCCGACGCAGGCACCGACCGCCCCCATCCCCCCGTTGCCGGGGGCACAGTAGAGGGTGCGCAGACGGGGGGATTGGGCGATTTTCCAGGCCAGGGCATGTTCCCGCCCCCCCCCGCCGATCAGTAAAACATTCACGACAACAACAGGCGTTGCACGGGGCCCCGCTTTTCCAGATGGCTGTCCAACAACTCCTTGACATCCGCCGGGGTGACCCGACCATACCAGGCCCCCTCCGGATAGGCCACCACCGTCGGCCCCTGGTCGCAGGGCCCCATGCAGAAGGTCGCTGTCACCAGCACCTCCGCAAAAAGCCCCCGCTGCTCCACCTCCATCATGAAGGCATCATAGACCGCACGGGCACCCGCCGACCCACAGGAACCACGGGGATGGCCCTCTGGACGCTGATTCATGCAGATCAAAAAATGGTGTGCTGGTTTCATGCT
>JADGCE010000151.1:2160-6016 GCA_015229095.1 Magnetococcales bacterium
AACGGAACAGACGGCGGCTATTGTAGAAATACCTTGAGGATAATGTCAAGTTTGGGATATAAAGCAAGCCGGAAAAACCTCTCCCCGGCAGGGCAGGAGGGTGCGCTCCTGCGGAAGCAAAAAAATTGTCGCAGAACGTGGTGGCAAACGCTTGCCCTGGGGGAAAATCATGATATGCTAATGTTCCCATACGTCGCCCCACCCGCAGCAGGGGTGTCGATGAAAAAAGTGCGAATCCATCCTGACCCCTAAGGAGAAGCAGTTATGCCGAGTTTTGAACTGAATGGCCAAACCTACGAAACCGACGAAGATGGCTACCTGATCAATCTGGCCGATTGGAGCGAGCCGGTGGCCAAACACCTCGCCGAAACCGAGTCCGTGGACATGAGCGAAGCCCACTGGGAGGTGGTCAACTTCCTGCGCGAGTACTATGACGAGTACAAAATCGCCCCCATGATCCGTATCCTCACCAAGGCGATTGGCAAAAAGCTGGGAAAAGACAAGGGCAACACCAAATATCTCTACGATCTCTATCCCGGTGGTCCCGCGAAGCAGGCCTGCAAAATTGCCGGCTTGCCCAAGCCGACCGGATGCGTTTAGTCCATCGCCTCTGATCCATCCCGGGTGTGGGGGGGGTTGGCTCGGCCCAGGCACCCCCTCTCCTGATCCTATCTCACCCTGACCCGCGCCGGTGGCAGCAGCCCCGGCGCGGGTGGGTGTGTCACCTTCTTTAGCTTGTGGGGAGGCCGGATGCTCACGATCCTTGCTTACCTCGTTGTGGGGATTTTTGTCGTCGGTTTTACCCAGCGCATTCTGCTCTACGCCCGCAGCCCGGCACCTTTGAAAATTCCCACCACCCCTGCACCCACTACCACCGCCGGGGTGGTTTGGCGTCTCTTCACCGAAGTGGTCTTTTTCAACAGCCTCTTCAAGGGAGACAAATGGGCCTGGCTGGGGGGCTACCTCTTCCACGGTGCCCTGCTGCTGGTGCTGATCCGCCATCTGCGCTATTTTGTGGAGCCTCTGCCACCCTTTTTCGCCCACGTGCAGATCGCCGGCGTCGTCGCTGGCGTCGCCATGGTGGGTGGATTGGGTCTGCTGCTGCTGCGCCGCCTCCTCATCGACCGGGTGCGTCATGTCTCCTCCCCCTCGGACTATCTGTGGCTGCTGCTGCTGCTGGGTATCGGCTTCAGCGGTCTGGTGATGCAGTTTTTCCTCCGGCCGGATATCGTGCACATCAAGGGGGCCATGATGGGCATGTGGAGCTCCTCCCAGAGCCTGCCCCTGTTGACGTTGGGGGATGTCGTTTTCCTGGCCCACCTCTGCATGGTGGCGGTGTTGATCGTGCTGTTTCCCTTCAGCAAGTTGATGCATGCGGGGGGAATCTTCTTCAGCCCGACCCGCAACCAAGTGGACAACCCCAGAGAGAAAAGACATGTAAACCCGTGGGCCGCCGGGCAACACACCAAGGAGTCGACGCATGGCTGACTATTCCGCCCCCGAAATCCAGGATGATATCCACGTGCCGGCGGTGCAGGTGGGGAGCATGGCCCACCTGAAGCCCTATCCGGCCATGGAAAAGCATATGCTGCCCCTGGGCTTTCCAGAGGCGCGGTTGGCGGACTGGCAGGAGAAGGGGATTGCCAAACTGGGGGAGATGTTGAAAAAATATCGCTCCCTGCAAGTGCACCTGGATATCTGCGTCAAGTGTGGGGCCTGCACCGATAAATGCCACTATTTTTTGGGCACCCAGGACGCCAACAATATGCCGGTGCAACGGGCCGATCTGATGCGCTCCGTCTACCGGCGTTATTTTACGACGGCCGGCAAGCTCTTTCCGGGGTTGGTGGGGGCCAAGGATTTTGACGAAGAGATGTTGCAGCAGTGGGTCACCTATTTCCATCAGTGCTCCCAGTGTCGCCGCTGCTCCGTCTTTTGCCCCTATGGCATCGATACCGCCGAGGTGACCATGGCGGCGCGGGAGATCATGGACGCCATCGGTGTGGGCCACAAATACAGCACCGAAATCATCTCCAAGGTGCATGAGGTCGGCAACAATCTGGGTATTCCCAAGCCGGCCTTGCAGGGCACCCTGGCTTTCCTGGAATCCGACATGCTGGAAAATACCGGCCATGAGGTGCGCCTGCCACTGGACGAAGCCGGGGCCGAGGTGTTGCTGGTGGCACCGTCGGCGGATTTTTTCAGCGAGCCCCATATCCAGTCCCTCATGGGCTACGCCAAGGTCTTTCATCAGGCCGGCATCCGCTACACCATCAGCTCCGTCGCGGCGGAAGCAGCCAACTTTGGCATGTTTATCGGCAGCTTCGAGCAAAAGCAAAAAATTGCCAAACGCATCCGGGAGGAGGCGGAGGCCCTGAATGTGAAGCGCATCGTCGTGGGAGAGTGCGGCCATGCCTGGCGGGTCGCCTACAGCTTCTGGAACACCCTCAACGGACCTTTCGATTTTCTCGATCCCCGTTATCCCGTACCCCAGCACATCTGCGAGTTTACCTATGACCTCCTGCAGCGGGGCGCGCTGCACATGGACAAAGAGGCCAACGATGGCTATGTGGTCACCATGCACGACTCCTGCAACGTCGCCCGCGCCAGTCGCATGGGGGAGCATGCGGGTGGGCAGTTTGAGATTCCCCGCGCCCTGATCCGCGCCTCCTGCCACCATTTTGTGGAGATGGATCCCGATACCACCCATGAACGCACCTTCTGTTGCGGCGGTGGCGGCGGCACCCTGACCGATGAGTTGATGGAACTGCGCATCAAGGGGGCCATGCCACGGGTGACGGCCCTGAAGCAGGTGATGAAACGGGACAAGGTCAATTTTATGGCCCTGATCTGTGCCATCTGCAAGGCGCAATTTTCCAAGGTGCTGCCCATGTATCATATTCCCATGGAGACCGTCGGAGGGGTTCACCAGTTGGTGAGCAATGCGATCCAGTTGGGTGTCAACAAGGGTGTTGTTTAACCACGCATCTTTTGGCAGGGGGCGGGCAACCGCCCCTTTTTTTTACCAGTTGCGCCGTTCCCATCGTCGTTGTCCTTGCTGGCGTGCGCGCCTCCGTGCCGACGCGCATGGAGCCCCCTATCATCCCCGTCAGGAGCAGCCCGCATGCCCAGAGCCCATGGCCGTCGTTTTGATCAATTGCGCTCCGTCACCCTGACCCGTGGGGTGAGCGAACATGCGGAGGGCTCCTGTTTGATCGTCTGTGGTTCGACGCGGGTGCTCTGCACGGCTTCGGTGGAGGAGCGGGTGCCCGCCTGGATGCGGGACCAGCATCGGGGCTGGGTGACCGGCGAGTATGGCATGTTGCCACGCGCCACCCACGACCGCACCTCGCGAGAGGCGAGCCAGGGCAAACAGGGGGGGAGAACCTTGGAGATCCAGCGGTTGATCGGACGGTCGTTGCGCTCGGTGGTTCAGTTGGAGCAGTTGGGCAAGCGCACCATCTGGGTGGATTGTGATGTCCTGCAGGCGGATGGCGGCACGCGCACGGCGGCTATCACCGGCGGGTTTGTGGCGTTGATGGATGCCTGCTCCTGGCTGAAGGAGAAGGGGCGCATCAAAACCCTGCCCATCACCGATTTTCTCGCCGCAGTCAGTTGCGGATGGGTGGAGGGGGCCCCGATGCTGGATCTGGATTATCAAGAAGATTCGCATTGCGGGGCCGATATGAATTTTGTCATGAACGGCGCCGGGCGGTTTATCGAAGTGCAGGGAACTGCCGAGGGGCATCCCTTTTCCCGGGCCGAATTTGATACCCTGGCCGGGCTGGCGGAGAGCGGCATCGGCCAGTTGATCGCCCTGCAACGCACGGCGGTGCTGCAAACACCCGGTGTTGCG
>JADGCE010000152.1 GCA_015229095.1 Magnetococcales bacterium
AATGGTGGGCGGCACAGGGTTCGAACCTGTGGCCCCTGCCGTGTGAAGGCAGTGCTCTCCCGCTGAGCTAGCCGCCCGAAATGCCGAATACCGGGGGAGGATAGCGGGAAAAAAAGATCCCGTCAAGCCCTGCGCAGGGTTCCCCACCCATTTTTATCCGTCCACTCGCCCACCACCTCCAAAAATCAAGAGGATGGTGCCGCAGACACCGGCAGCACGGTTTGAAAATGTTTGACCGATTGATCCGCCGTCGTCACCGCCATGTTCAGGTGCAGTTGCCGGGGATGGGGCTGCCATGCCATGGTGGCCTGCCCCGATGCGGAGGCATGGGGAGCCTGCAACTGCAACGTGCGGCTGACCATCCGCTGGGCATCGATCACCGCCGCAACAGACAACCGATCCAGGCTCAACGGCGCACTCCCCATCCCCTGGGCAAAACCCATGGCACGCAGCACATCACCAAAAAAACCCGTCGGATCCGCCAACCCCGCCAAATGCCCCACGCGCGGCTTACTCACCGTCGCGGAAAAGCTCTCCTGACCGGTGCCCGTCATCTCCAACTTCCGATAGCTCAAGGAACGGGGCTTACCCCCCTTGTTCGACGCCAAGGGAATATGCTTCAACCGCAACGCGCCACTGCTCAACTGCCACTCCTTCTGCCCATTCAACCGGCCTGTCACCTGCTCCAACACCCCCTCCGGGATGGTGGCACTGGCCAGTTGCAGGGTATACCCCTCCGGTGCAAGGGTAATCACCAAATCCTGCAAATCCAGATCATGAATCTCCACCTGCTCAAACAAACCATCCAATGCACCCTTGGCACCCGGCACTAGGCGCATGACCGCCGCAAAAATCTGCCTGGGCTCCCCGCGCGCCTGCTGCAAACGCAGCTCCCCCGCCAAGGGCTGCAAACTCCGCAACACAATCTCACCGTTCATTTTCAGGTCGGGACGCTCTATCCGAATCTGCTGGGCCAGCAAGCCCCGCCCAGCGGGCAAAGAGGCAGCATCCTGGGAAAAAGCAACAACCGGTTGGATCAGCAACCCGAGCAGGGCAAGCCGTTTAACGAACCAGAATAAATAAATTTTCATCGCCCCGCCGAATGGTAAACAACACTTTGTGCCTGGCCTTTTTCAGTACGGACTTGAGGGTGGCCAGGGAGCTGACCTCCCGGCGATTGACCGCCAGAATCCAATCATCGGCCCGCAAACCCATCTCCCAGGCTGAACTGTCGGCCTCCACAGAGACCACGTGAACGCCGCTCTCCCCCTCCTTGCCCGGCTCACCGGTTGCCCCGTCGGCCACCTCCAACAGGCTGCCCTGCAACCGTCCATCCAACTGTTCACCAGGCACACGCGCCCGTTCCGGCTCGGAGATCAGCACGCTGACCTGTTTGACCGTACCATCCCGCAAAAACTCCAACTCGATCCGCTCCCCCGTGCGGGACAAACCGACTGTATTGTGCAAATCCGCCGTGCCATGGATGGGATGGCCGTTGGCCTTGACAACCACATCACCCCGTTGCAACCCCGCCTTTTCCGCCGAAGAGCCGGGCACAACCTGAACAATCACCGCCCCCTCCCTGCTTCCATTGGCAAAGGCATCCGCCAACTCGGCTGTCACATCCTGGGATTGAATGCCCAACACCCCCCGCTTGACCTCACCATACTGCAGCAACTGCTCCATGATGCGCCGCGCCATATTGATGGGAATGGCAAAGCCGATGCCGACATTGCCCCCCCCACGGGCCAGGATCGCCGTGTTGATCCCGATCAACTCGCCCCGCAAATTGACCAAAGCCCCCCCGGAGTTGCCCGGATTGATCGAAGCATCCGTCTGGATAAAATCCTCATAGCCCTTGATGCCCAACCCTTTACGCCCCAGGGCACTGACAATGCCGGAGGTCACGGTCTGTCCCAGGCCGAAGGGATTGCCGATGGCCACCACAAAATCACCCACCCGCAACTGCTCGGAGTTGCCCAGGGGTAAATCCTGGAGATTTTTGGCCGGCACCTGGATCACCGCCACATCGGTGGCCGCATCCACCCCCACCAGCCTGGCCTGGATGGAACGGCCATCCCGCAGGGTAACGGTAATCTGGTCCGCCTTGTCGATGACATGCTGGTTGGTCAGCACAATCCCCTTTTTGGCATCCACCACCACCCCGGAACCCAGACTTTTTTGTTCCCGCTCGCGACCGCTGCGCTGGTTGGGCAGGTTGAAAAATTGCCGGAAAAAGGGGTCCGAGAGGAGAGGATGTTCCGGCACCTGAATACGGGTGCTGGTGGCAATATTGACGACGGCTGCAATGACGGGTTCGATCACATCGGCCAGAGTGGGCATGGGCTGGCCGTTGAGCTGTGCGGGCAAGGCAGAACCGGCCTGACCGGCGGGCACACCCGCAACAAACAGCAGCATGAGGCTTGCCACAACACCCGGCCAGACCCGCACTCTCCATCCGGATATGTTCACGGCTCGCCCTCCCGCAACGGGGCGACACGCCCCTCTTGCCGAAAGATCCGATAGTCCGCCAAAACCTGATCATGGTCAAACGCCAACCGGGTTGGCAACGCATCCAACGGCACGATACGAATATTTTTGGCGTCATCCGCTGCACAGGGCTCCCCGCGCGCCTCGGCAACAAAGACCGCCGTCACCGTGTGAAAACGGGGATCCCGTTCGGGTGCCGAATAGAGACCCAACAACACCTTGAGGGTGACAGAAAGGGAGGTCTCCTCCAGGGCTTCCCGGATGGCAGCATGCTCCAACCGCTCTCCCACCTCCATGAACCCGCCGGGAATCGCCCAGCCATGGGGGGGATTTTTCCGTTCGATCAAGAGGATGGGACGGTCGGGACGATCCACCATTTCGATAATGATATCGGTCGCAATATGGGGTGTTGTGATCATGGAGGTCAAAGCCGCGCTTCTGTTGGCAAAGGGGGTAAAAGAGTGTGAATATCAAAAACGGCACGCAAGGCGTGCAAAACCTGCATCTCCAGGGTGTGGCGATCAACCGGCACCCCCAGATCGGCCAGTGAGGTGACGGGATGGTGCGGCAAACCACAGGGCACAATGCCACGGAACAGGTTCAGGTCGGGGGCACGGTTGAGGGCAAAGCCGTGGTAGGCAACCCCCCGATCGATCCGCACCCCCAAGGCGGCAATTTTGGCATCGCCTACCCAAACACCGGGATGACGGAGATGCCGCCGGGCCATGACACCGAAGAGAGCCAAGGTCTGAATGACCGTCTCTTCCAGGCGGAAAACATGGCGTCGTACCGACGTCAAGGCATGGGGACGCAAATCACAGATGACATAGACAACCAACTGGCCGGGCCCGTGATAGGTCACCTGCCCTCCCCGATCGCTCTCCACGACCGGAACGACGGGAACATCTGCCAATGGCGGCAAAACATCCTGCCGCCGCCCCGAACGACCGATGGTATAAACCGACGGATGTTCCAGCAACAGGAGCTGATCGGTCACCGCAGCAGCCCCCTCACCTCCACTGCCCGCGAGAATGGCGGCCACCCGCTCCCTTTGCAACTGCAACGCCGCACCATAGTCCAGCAGATCATAACGACGCCACTGGACATCCGGGGTCACGAGCGGGCACCCTTACGCCGCAGGCTTGCCGTCGGGCACCTGGAAACCGGCCTCCTGCATGGCCATCACGATCAGACGAACCATCTGCTCCGGGGAATAAATGTCCGAATTGATCGTCAAATCGTAGCCATTGATCCGGGAGGGGTAGCGTTTGGCAACCTCCTCGTTAAACTTTTCCCGCTCTTTGTTGATCTTGCTGATCTCCCGCTCGGCGTCCGCCTTTTTCATCGACTTGGCTTCCATCAACCGTTTGCAGCAGACCTTCATGGAACCTTCCAGACGCACTCGGAAGGCGGCCCGCTCCGGCAGCAGCAGATGGGCGGCCCGACCGACGATCACGCCGCCCGAAGGACCAATCCCCACGATAATCTTGGCAACATAACGGAAATAACTGTCTTTGTTGGTGCTTTTTTTGGAAAAAAAGGCATGGACCATGTCATCCACCAGGGAGGTGACCCGCTCATCCAGGCGCTCCAGCAGGTGTTTGTCCCCCTTGGCCTCCTTGGTGATGGCATCCAGAAGCTTGCGGTCGTACAGAGGCACGGCCAGACGCTCCGACAGCAATTGAGCGGTCTCGGCGTCCGGGGTGCCGTAGAGACGCGCCAGGGTCACCAGAGGCTTGCCAGGGGGAGGAGATTTGCCTTTTTTGGGATCATCCACCGTATAGAGCCCCGATCCGACGATGGACTGCACCATACCGAGTGTGACAGAGTGTTTCGCCATTATTCCATTCCTATGTCCCATAGACCCGCGCCATTCTCAACGGTGGAGGCGACAAAACGCCGCCCCCACCAACCCACAGCGGCATGCCGTCTGAACGCCGCACGATCTGCCCGTTTTGCCACGGATACAAACGCCTTCAGTCGATACCCATCTCTTCCTGCACGGTCCGCACGATGCGACGATCATAGTTCAGCAGCTTTTTGTTTTTGTCCTTGTAGTTCAGTCTGCTGAGAAAATATTTGATCCCTTCGATACGGGCGCGTTTTTTGTCATCCGACTTGATAATGGTCCAAGGGCACTCGGCCGTCGAGGAGTAAAAGAAGGTATCCTCCTTGGCCTTGGTATACTCTTCCCATTTATCCTGGGACTCCTTATCCACCGGGCTGAGTTTCCACTGTTTGAGAGGATCCACCATCCGACTGTTGAAGCGACGCAACTGCTCCTGCTTGGTCACCGAAAAATAAAACTTGAACAGGATGATGCCGGACTTGACCAGCATCCGTTCAAATTCGGGCACAGCCCGCAAAAACTCCCGCACCTCGGCCTCACTGCAAAAGCCCATCACCCGCTCCACGCCTGAGCGATTATACCAGCTGCGGTCACAGAGGACGATCTCCCCGGCCGAGGGAAGATGCTGGACATAGCGCTGGAAATACCATTGAGTCCGCTCTTTGTCCGTGGGTTTTTCCAGGGCAACGACCCGGCAACCACGGGGATTCATGTGTTCGATAAACCGTTTGATGGTTCCGCCTTTGCCGGAGGCATCCCGCCCCTCAAAGAGGGCAACAACCCGCAAACCATTCTCTTTCACCCAGTTTTGCATCTTGACCAGCTCGATATGCAACGGGGCGATCAGCTCCAGATATTCAGCCTCTTTCAACGATTTTACTTTGGGTGGAGCCGAACGATGGGCACTGCTGGAGCCACGACCAAGGACAATTTCGTCCGCACTGCTTTTGGCGGAACCAGCCGAAGAGGCCCTTTTCGGCGCCGTTCTCTTCTTCTCCGCGTCCTTGCTCTCGGTCGAAGGGGCCACCGCCTGCGCGTCACCCCCCTTGGCTTCTGTCACCCTGCGCCGGGATGCTCTGGGTTTGGTTGCGCCGGCACCCACCGCATCCACTACAGCCGCCTCCGTGGCATCCGTTTCAGGTTTGTCTTCCGTTTTGGCTCCTTTATTGTCCGTCATGCCGCTCTCCCGGTAATTAGTGTAAGTTGATATGTGCAGTAAAAAAAACGTCCAGGCCCTTCATCTCCCGTCCACAGGAAAAGGCCATTGAATCATAGAGGGTCTCTCGCTCTTTGTCCACCCATCATGTGACAATCGTTGCAACGCGAGGAGCACGGGGAGGGGGCCGGAGAGGGCAGAACAGGCCCCCGCATGGCCGTCACCCCCATGGGAACGGGCAAGAGGTGATCGATGAATTGAAAACGAAAAGAAATATTCACATCCAAACAGCCAAATATTAAACAATTTTGATCAATAAAAATAATAAAAATAAAATATTTAATAATGATTTTAAATTTTTAATATTTTTTACCAAAAAAATAAACAATATATTGTTTATTAGAAAATTTTAATCGACTGCACCATTAACCCTTGCCCGCACATGCG
>JADGCE010000016.1 GCA_015229095.1 Magnetococcales bacterium
GCCAACCGTAATCTTGACAGGATGGTGCAATTCGTGGATGATCCCCGCCTGGGGCCGTTTGGAACAGGATGAACTTGTTAAAGAAACTTATCTTTCTCCCCTGAGTCGATGTGGGGAGCGGTTGGCCGGTCGCCATCGTCAGCGGGTCGACCCCACGTCACCCCACCAGCTCCCGACAGGGAAGCGGATGCAGCAACTGTCAATAACATGGCGTGGAGGGTGCGCCGGGTGCGGTCTTTGGATGGTTGTACGTGCTTTTTCAGAGGGTTGAATGGGAAAGAGACAAGTTGGCAATAGATTTGCTTTGCGTCGAAGCAACAGAAAACAAAACACCGTCTCGCGTTCCTGTGGAGCGTCAGGCCAGGAAGGGCGTTTTTTGGATCGGTCGTGCTTCGTGTCAACTTGAAATCGTCATAGTGGGAATAACACGCAATGCTTCTATCCTGTCGCAGAATTGGCATCTTCACAACATTCCTGATTGGCCTGCTATTGACAGGGGCGTTCAGTATCTCCTCCGCAGAGGCGGCTTCCAAGGTACACCGATCTTCCCATAAAGCCCACTATAAAAGCTCAAAACAGTTAAAAAACAGGCCTGTTGCCAATGCCTACAGCAGGGGCATGAAAAGCAGCAAGCGGCTGCGGTCTGGCGCGCTGAAACAGGCCAAACGCTATCCTCCCGCCGTGGATTCCAGTGCCGCTTATGCCGATCTGGTGATGGATGCCAAAACCGGTCGCATCCTGCACGCCACCCATCCGGATGAGCTGCGGCATCCCGCCTCCCTCACCAAAATGATGACTCTCTACCTGGCCTTTCAGGCATTGAAGAGCGGGCAGTTGCGTCTGGACCAACAGCTGCCCATCTCCCAAAATGCCGCCAGCCAGGCGCCTTCCAAGCTGGGACTGCGGGCGGGTCAGCAGATTCGGGTCGAGGATGCCCTGTTGGGGCTGGTGACCAAATCGGCCAATGATGCCACGGTCGTGGTGGCGGAGGCTCTGGGGGGGAGTGAGGAGCAGTTTGCCCGCATAATGACCAAAAAAGCCCGTTCCATGGGCATGAGCCGCACGGTCTTTCGCAATCCCTCCGGTCTGCCCGATCCTGAGCAGGTGACAACAGCGCGTGATATGGCCATCCTGGGCTATGCCCTGGTCTATCATTATCCCCAGTACTATCCCTATTTCAGCCGCGAGGGATTCACCTATGCCGGCGTGCATCACAACAACCATAACCATTTGATGAGCCGCTATCAGGGGATGGATGGCATCAAGACCGGCTATATCCGCGCCTCTGGCTTCAATCTGGTGGCCTCGACGGTGCGGGGGTCGACACGGCTGATCGGGGTGGTTTTTGGGGGACGTTCTGCGGTTGCCCGGGATAACAAAATGGCGGCCTTGCTCGACCAGGCCTTTGCCGGTTTGCGGAGTGGCCAAGCCGCCCTCCGTGTCGCCTCTCTGGATGTGGAGCAGCCTGATTATGTCTCCGTGCCGGCCGGTCTGCCCGCCGACCTGCCTGCGCAGCATCTGGCGGCTGCGTCGCGGGAGGAGTTTTAACCTCGTGCCCTGCGGGTTTTCTCTGCCAAAAGGATAAGGAATGTGTCTTCTCTCCATCCCTCTTTACCGCCCGTCGACATGGGCAGCCTCGCAGAGGCAGAGAAAAGGGCTGAGCGGGCACTGACCAACAGAATCGCTGTCAGCGCGCTGTTGGAAACCAGTCTGGAGCTGCTGCCCCTCGACAGGCATGTCGAGGTCATCCTGGAGATTATTTTGACGGTCCCCTGGTTTGCCGGCTTGCGCCAGGGGGCGCTGTTCGTACTGGATGAATTGACCCAGACGTTGCGGTTGGTGGGTCACAAGGATTTGCCTGTGGCACTGGTTGGCCTCTGTACCGAGGTTCCCCTGGGTCACTGTCTGTGCGGCCAGGCCGGGGCGTCCCATGCCCTGGTCTTTGCCGACCATGTGACCACGGAGCACGCCACCCGTTGCGACGATATGCCTCCCCATGGTCACTATTGTGTCCCGATCGTCAACAAGTCCCGATTGCTGGGGGTCTTGTGCCTGTACCTCCCCTCTGGTCACCAGCGCACCGACGACGAGGAGGCGCTGTTGGCCACCATTGCCAACACCCTGGCCCTCATTCTTGAGCATAGACGCACAGAGTCTGAACTGCGCAAAGCGGAAGAGCGGCTGCGCTTCATGGCCTATCATGATCCCCTGACCGGCTTGCGCAATCGTCAATTTTTTGATATCGCCTTCGGTAAACTGTTTACCTCCCTGCAAAAAATCGGTCGCCGTCAGCATGAGCATCCGTTTCAGGGGGCCTTTTTGGCCCTGTTGGATATCGATCACTTTAAAAAGGTCAACGATACCTACGGCCATCTGATGGGTGACGAGGTGCTGGTGCTGTTTGCCCGGATCATGACCGAGTGCTTTCGGGACAAGGATACCACCTTTCGCTTTGGCGGCGAGGAGTTTGTGGTGCTTTTGCACGATATCTCCCCGGCGATGGCGGAGGTTGCCTTGAACCGCTTCCGCATTGCCGTTGCCTCCTATACCTTCTCCCAGGTGGGACAGGTGACCGTCAGTATTGGTGCCGTGCAGGTCGAAGCGGGAGAACTGGCGGGCACCCTGATCGAAAAGGCCGACCAGGCACTCTACTATTCCAAAAGCAATGGGCGCAACCAGGTCAGTCTCCACCATCTGCTGGTAGCCGCCGGTCATCTGCAGGTTGTCAACCATGAACCGGAGGAGGTGGACCTGTGGTAGCCCGGGGGTTGACTTTTCCTTCAGAAACCGCTCTCCCGCCGATAGATCTCCTGGGCGCTTTGCCACCACTGGGATAGCAGGCTGACCGGAGTGGCCTGGATGCGCAGGGTTCCCGGCAGGATCTGCGCCACCGGCAGTTCGGAGAGCGTGGCAGGCTCCAGTGCCAGATCGATCCGATAATAGCTTCCTTCCAACAGAAGCTTGCCCTCTTTGGAAGCTCGCACGGGCAGATTGCCGCCATGCAGGGAGGCCAGGTAGGGGCTTGGCAAGGTATGGGTCGGGTTTGGATCCATCCGGATGAGGCGACCGGGCAGTGGCTTTTTGTCGGGTTGCGCGGGATAAAACCAGCCGTGCGCTCCCAGGGCAATGCGCTCCCTCTCTCGGGCGGCCACATATCCTTTGACCAGGGGGGGGCCGCCCACCACTGTCAGCAACGCCTCTTCCTTGCCAACCCAGTCGCCGACCTGGAGATCCCGGGCCAACTCTACGACCCTGCCGCTCCAGGGGGCGACGATGCGCAATCTGTTTTGCTCATCGCGCAGGCTGTGCAGGGTGGCCTGGGCAGCGGCGAGATCCTGCTGCGAAACCGGTTCCACTGTGCCGGCCTCACGTTCCAAACCTTGCATCGCCAGTTGCCAGCGCAGCAGAACAATCTGCCGCTCTGTTTTGTCCAGCCGGTGGTTCAGATCGGGATCCTCCAGTTCCAGCAGCAGGGCCCCTTTTTCCACGGATTGTTGGTTTTCCACCCACTGTTGGCGTACCTGGGCGGCCGCCGGGGCATACAGCACCATCTGATGGGTGGCCTCCAGGAGGGCTTCGGCCTCGACCGCCCGCCAATCCCAGGGGAGTGCCAGCCAGGCCATGCCCACGCTCCACAGCAGGGTGGTGCGCATGAGCTGCCTGTTCCAGGCAAATTTTTGTCGCCATTGCAACCATGTCATGATTTCCTGCCCCATGGGTCTCAGAATAAACCAGCCCAGCTCCACCCCCAGCAGTAGCAGCCCCAGCACCTTGAACACCTGTTGATAAACCAACAGGGCAATCCCCACATAGAGCAGCAGTCGGTAGCACCAGGTGCTCCAGGCGAAGCAGACCAGAAAACGCCGCATGCCTGGGGTGAACGGTTCTGGTGCGGCCACTCCCCAACCAAACAACCACTCCCGCAGCTGCCAGCGGCCCAATCGGAAGGCCCGTTGCTGCAGGTCGGCCACTTCCAGGGCATCGGAAAGCAAAAAATAGCCGTCGAAACGCAGCAACGGGTTCAGGTTGACCATCAGGGTCAGCAGCCAACCGCTGCTGGCCAACAAAAAGGCTGCACTCCGCAGCGGCCCATCCTCCAGGAAACTCCAGGCCAGGGAGGCAAAGGCGGCCAGGGCGAGTTCTGCCCCCATCCCCGCCCCTCCCACCAGCAGACGCTGGTGGCGGCTGGCCAGTTTCCAGGTTTCGCTGGTTTCTGTATAGAGCCGGGGCCACAGGAGTATCCACAGAATGCCCATGCTGGAGACCCGGCAACCATATCGTGTGGCGGCATAGGCGTGGCCCAGTTCGTGGACCACCTTGCTCAACAGGAGGGTTGCGGAATAGTATAGTACGCCGGAAACGTTAAAAAAATGTAAAAAAGTACCGGTAAAGCTCTCCCATTGTCTGAGGATCATCAACAGACCGATGCCGGCCACCAGCAGCACCAGTGCGACAAACCAGCCGCTGAAGAGCTCTTGGAACAGGGGCAGGGTGCGCTGCAAAAAGGGCTCCGGGTGCCAGAGGTGCATGCGCAGGGAGAGATAGTTGTGCAGCAGCCAGCGGAGGCGGCTGCCCTGGCTGTTTTGTTGGATGTGCAGAAAGCGGCTGCGGTCGGTTGCCACGGGGGTCAACAGGTGGCTGTGGCGGAGATGGTTGACAAAATGGTTGACATCGGCTGCCGTGGGTTGCCAAGTGGTTTCGGCGGCAATCGAGTCGGCGATCCGGTCGGGGTTGGCCAGAGACCAACGGGTGAGGATCTCCATCTCCTGCCAGCCCAGCCGGAAAAAGCGGTTGCTGAGTGGGTCGTGCAGTGTCCAGGTGGGAGAGCCATCGGCAGCCTGGGGTCCGTTCGAGAGGGAGAGCTCTTCCCGCAGGGGGGGGAGCCCTGCTCCCTGGGAGAGGGGGGTGATCACAACCCCAGCCACTGCCTGGCCGTTGCCAGGGGGCGGCGGAACAGGTAGTACAAGAGGGAGACCTCTTCCGCAAAAATTTTGGCGGTGCCCCTTCCCCCCAGGCGGGGGAGGGTTTGCCCGTCGGTAAAAGAGGCCAGCAGGGTATAGGAGAGCACCCCTTCCGGGCTCAACTCGGCTCGATAACTGGCATAGCGCAGACGGGCGGAGAGGGTATGGCGGCCATCGCCGGCCGGGAACAGCGTGACAGGGCTGCCGGGCTGCCAGACGATGGCATCGGCGACCGGCAGCTGGATCTCCAGCTCCACCTGCTGGGGATTGGCCAGCATCAGCAGCCGTTCACCTACCTTGACCGGTTTGCCTATCCAGTCGGTTTCATCGCTGAATACCGCGACCCCGTCCCTGGGGGCCACCACCACCACCCGCTCCAGTTGATGGCGGATATGGGCCAATTCTGCCTCCTGTTGCTGGACGCGGCCCAGCAACAGGGCTAGTCTGGCCTTGCTGCGGGGATCCTGCAGGGCCGACTGTACACCATGGCGGTGCTCCGCCTGGGCCACTTCCCACTCTTTGAGGGCGATCTCCAGGCGATTGCGCAGTGCGCGGGTATCCAGGCTGAGCAGGGTTTGCCCGCTGGTGACGCTCTGGTTGGGCAGGACAAAAAATTCATCCACGACGCCATCCATGGGAGCCCGCAGCACCGCAGGTTTGACCGCCACCACTTCGGCGGGTGCCAGTACCGATTGTTGCACCGGCATGGCCAACACACCCACAGTCAGGGGTATCCAGAGCAGGGAGAGCCAGGGGGGACGAGTGGTCCACAGACGTTGCCACAGGGGGCGACGCAGGCGCAGATTCCACCAGATGGGGGCCAGGCCGAGACCCAGATGGGTCAGCAGCTGTTGTTCTGCGGTGGACCAGGGCTGCGTGCGGACCAGAAAGAGTCCCCCTGCCAGCAGGGGCGCCCTCCCCTCCCCCTCCAGGGCGGGCAGTGTGAGGGGCAACCATAGCCCCTGTTCCGGCAACCACTCCTGCCAGGCGCGGCCCAATGCAGGGGGAAGATCTTTCTGGCGCAGCAGACGCACCCCCTGGTCGGACTGACTGGCCAGATGGCCCAGCACAGCCGCCAGCCATTGAATGTAGGGTGCCTCCGGGTCCACCACCGGCAGGCCGGAGAGGCTATGGATGCGCCCCCGGCGGGGGTCGAGCGCTTCCCACAGGGCGGCTTGCTGATATTCGACCAGAAAGCGCGTCTCGTTGACGGCTGTAAAACCCAGTGCCGCCGACGTGTTGACAGTGGCAAGGCGTTGCTGGAGATGGAGCAGAGCCGCAACGGTGGGAGGCAAGGGCGAGGTGGTTGGGGGTGGGAGGGGCATGGATAGGGGGATCACCGGCTGAAATTGAGCAAAACCTGGCCACTCATGCCAGGACTCAACTCCGGGAAGGTGCCGACGATGGCGCCGGTCATTTTTACCAACTGGTTGACGGCATCGATTTTGGCTCCAAAGGCGAGAATTTTGGCCGGATAGCTTTTACCCGTCTCATCCACCCGCAACAAAAAGCGATCATCCTTGTGATAGTGTTGCATCCAGCGGGAGGGTATATGGACCACCAACTCCAGGGTGCTGGGGTTGTGAATCTCCATCACGACCTGCCCCGGCTTGACATACTGGTGCTCCTGCACCTCCAAACGGACGACTTGGCCGGGAAAGGGGGCGAGCAGTTCGCAACCTTTCAATTCGGCACGGATGATCGCCAACTCTGCCTGTGCCTTGGCCGTTTCGGCTTTGGCGTTGGTCAATTCCAGTTTGCTGGTGACATTCAAACGGTCCAGCCGTCCCAGCAAGGCAGCCTTGTCTGTTTCGGCCTGGACGATGGCCTGGGCGCGTTCCAGTTTGGCCTGTTGCACGGTGCAGTCAAACAGGCCGAGCCGCTCTCCCGCTTTGAAAAAGGCACCCTCCCGGAAAGGCAACTGCAGCAGTCGTGCACCGATTTCACTGGAGAGGGTGGTAAACTGTTTGGCCAGCAATTCGGCCCGCAGTTCCGGTTCTTGACGGCTCATGCCATCGGGCGGGGGGGCCAGTTTTTCTTCGGATATCGCCATGGCAGGCAGAGCAAGTGCCAACAGCAAAAGCCAGCCGGTCGGCCTTTTCATCACGGCCTCTCCCGGGTGACGGGTTCTGCCGTCGTGTTGGCCGTTCCACTCGGGATCTCCTTGCCTGCACTTTTTTCCGCGACAATCTGCCACCGGTTTTTTTCCTTTTGCACCCGCAGGGTCTTGCGTTTTTCCCAGCGGCTGCCCGTCGAGGCAAAGGCCAGGCGCAGATAGGCGGTGGCTTGGTTTTCCGACTCCACCTCGACGGCCCACTCCTTCAGGGTTGTGCGTATGCGGGTGGCCGGGTTGAGCAAAACGGCGTAGGCATTTTCCCACTGCTGCCGACTCCAGCCGTTTTCCGGCACAAATTTTTCCGAATAGAAGGAGAGAAAGGTGGCAGCATCCTGACGCGACCAGGCATCCACCCACTCCTGCACCAGGGTGCGGACCCCCTCCTCCGGGGTGACCGGGGTGGGGGGGGTGGCCGGCTTGGTCGTTTTTTTGTGGGATGGCACTGGGTTGGGCGTTTCCCCACCCGCCTCTTCCACCAGGGCGGGGTCGAATTCCGAAGCCTCTTTTTCTGGTTTGCCGACCGGGTTTGCCTTTTCTGATGGGCCTGCCGGGGTGGGGAGGGCTTTTGCAAGGGGGGGCGGAGCTCCTTTTTCTGGCACTCCAGGGGAGGGTCGACTGGGTGTGGTGCCGGCGGCGATGGGGCTTGGCGCGGACGCGGGAGTCGCGGGGCCTGGGTGGGGTGCTTTGCCCTCCGGGTTGGTCTCAGCCGCGCTCTGATAGAGCCAATCTGCGGCTTCTTTCAGCAGTTTTTCTCTGTTCTGTAATTGATACAGAAATGTTTCTGTAACGGGAGAACCCGGGGATGGGGGGGCGATGGCCTGGGCAGAATCCCGCAACAGGGCTTGGTTGGCCTGCTCCACCGCCTGATCTGTGGTTGTCCCTTCTCCTTTTTCGATGGATTCGGATGGGGCGGCCTTCCCGGATGGGGAGAGCGAGATACCCTCCTGCCAGGCCTCTACAGCTTCCCGAATGGCCTGACTCAAGGTGGGCAACTCGGCATCCGGCGTCGCTGTGGGGAGCAGATCCACGCCCAGGGAGACGAAAATCAGTCCAATGGCATTTTGCAGCTCGGCATAGGCTTTGTTGCGCTGCAACTGGGACATGATGGCTTTGGTGGCGGCACGAATCTGTTCCAGGCGGTTTTGGCCGGCACTGCCGGCCTCCAGGACAATATTTTCCAAAATGCGGCGATCCACCGCGCTCATTTGGCTGAAAGTCTCCAGTTTGCGGCGGGCATCCTGATATTTGCGATGGCTGATATGGACCTGGGAGAGGATGGCCATGTGCAAGGCCACCCGGCGCAGCTGGTTAAGGCTGGTTTGATTTTCCGCCAACCGGATGGCCGTTGGCGCGGCCACCAGTTTCATCAGGTTGCTGGTCACTTGCAAGCCGGCATCCTGCCAGTTGGCATGCAAGGCGAACGAGTTGCTGTCATAGTGGCTGGCGGTTTTGAGCTCCAGACCCGGCAACAGGCGCAGCAGGGCTTTGCGGGTTTCGGCGGCACTGATACGGGTTTTGTACATTTCCAGACGCAGCTCTGGCCGATTCAGCAGGGCCAATTCTTCCATTTCGGCCACAGTGGCCCGGATCGGGGTGATGGTGCGCGCAAATTCATCAGGAATTTTAAGCGTAAAATCAATGCCAGGGGGCAGATTGATCAACAGGGCCAGATTTTTTTTGGCCAGATCCAACTCTTCCCGCAGGGTTTCCAGCTGTTGTACCACCTCCAACAGCTCGCGTTGAAAGCGCATCATCTCCAGTTGCGGGCGCAGACGCTCTTTTTCCACCTGGTGGGCCACCTGCAAGGCGGCGCGGGCTTCTGTCAAGACCGGTTCGATACGGCTTTGCAGTTGTTGGGCACTGGCGGCCCGCCAAAAGGCGGCCTGCACCTCCTGAAACTGGTTATGGGCCAGCTTGCGGCGATTTTCCGTCGCAACCAGCACCCGGTCGGCACTCTGTTTGGCCTGGTAATAGCTGACCCCGAAATCCAACACATTCCAGACGACCGCCAGGTCAGCACTGCTCTTTTCCCGATCCTGGGCGGTGGAATAGCTGGTCGAGAGGATACCGGTGGACAGGGAGAGGCCCCGTGCGGCATCGATGCTGTTGCGGCTGTCAAACCCGGCTCGGGCGGCCAGACGAGGGAGCAGATCATACTGGGAAAGATCCACCTCGGTGAGGGCAACGGTTTTTTCCAGCAAGGTGACCCGATAATCCAGATTGTATTTGAGTGCCCGTGCCACCGCCTCGTACAGATCCAGGGGGTGGTCGACCGGTTCCTGTTGGGTGAGCCAGAGGTTTTGATCCTCTTGCACTGCCAGAGTGAGATCGGTAGGGGTCAAGGGGGTGGGGGCGATGGTGCAAGCCAGCAGGGAAGTACCGGCCAGAACAAGGAAAAACCCTGTGTGGCTGCCCACAGGCCAACGCCGGGCAGCCCATGGCGCAACAAAGCCCGCACTGCGTTGACGGAGTGCATGAGAGCGGGCCAGGGAAAAACCGTGCAGAAATCGTGTCATGGGCAGAGGCCAGAAGGGACGGCAGATGAGCGAATCCTGATATAAGCAAATAGGATACCATGCACAGGGGAGCGTGACAAAATTTTTCTCTGTCTCCAGGCTTGGGGTGTGCCATAATAACCGTGGCGGTTTACGACGGTTGCCCATTCCCCTTCAGCCTGGAGCTGTCTACCATGAACAGGCAATGGATCGGTCAGATGTGGCGGAATTTGATCCCCCGTTTTTCCCTTCGTGCCCCCCAACCTGGGATGCCTCCGGCCCCTCGTTTGTTTCTGGCCCTGGAGCCCCGGACGCTGCTGGATGGGGTCGGCATGTTGCCGGAGCCACTGGAAGAGCTGTTGTTTGACCGGCTTGGGTCGGTCGGGCATGCCGATCCCCTCCCCCCGCATGGGGAGAACAGCATGGCTCTGCTGGCGGCTGTGCAGGAGCATGTGCCCCCCGGTGCATCGCTGCGCCACGAAATTCTTTTTGTCGATCCCCGGGTCGCCGATTATCAAACCCTGTTGGCAGAGGCCTCCCCGACCCTGACGGTGATGGTGCTGGATGCCAACCGGGATGGGGTGATGCAGATTACCACCGCCCTGCGCGGCCAGAGCCCTTTCGACGCCATCCACATTCTTTCCCACGGCAGCACCGCGCAACTCCTCCTGGGGTCGGCACACCTGACCCAGGAGAGTCTGGATGGTTATCGAGAGCCTCTGGCGGCCTGGGGCGACGCCTTGACCGATGGCGGGGATATCCTGCTCTATGGCTGTGATGTGGGTGCGGGAGAGAGAGGAATGGCCTTCCTGGAGCGCATCGCCGCCATCAGCGGGGCCGATGTCGCCGCCTCCACCGATCTGACCGGCGCATGGGGACGGGGGGGGGACTGGCTGTTGGAACGGCACACCGGCTCCATTGAAACCCTGCTGCCTTTTGCGACGACGGCACAGGCCGACTATCCCGGTCTGCTCGCCACCCTACTGGTCACCACTGCCGCCGATGAGACAGCCGCCACGACCGTACAAGCGACGGAAACAGCCGACGGTCTCGGCCTCTCTCTGCGGGAGGCGATCAACGTTGCCACCGCCGGTGATACCATACAGTTCAATACCACCGCGATGGGCACCAGCACTCTCACGCTTTCCAATGGCCAAATCTCCATTACCAAAAATCTTACCATCGACGGGGGCAGCAGCGGAGTAACCCTCAGCGGTGGGGGCGCCAATCAGCGCGCCTTTCAGGTGAGCAGCGGTTCTGCCATCAATCTGAATCTGACTGCGCTGACCATTGACAACTTTGACCCCACCGGCGGTGTGACGGGGGGAGCCATCTCCTACAGCAGTGTGGGTGGTATACTGACGGTTCAGTACACGACCGTCTCCAACAGCTCTGCTGGTTTTGGTGGTGGTATTTACCTGGGGAACGGAACACTGAATCTCTACGACAGCACCGTTAATACCAATACAGGAACTTCATCCGGTGGCGGTCTCTACGTTAACACGACGGGCAGTTATGCCATCGACAACACGACGATCACGGGCAACACGGCTGCAGCGGGTGGTGGTATTTTTGACAACAGCACCAGTGGCACCCATACGATCAGCAACAGCACCATCGCCAGCAATACCGCTACCGGTTCCGGCGGAGGGGGGCTGAACCATTTCAATACCGGATCATTAACGGCCACCAATACCATCTTTGCCGATAACAGCGGCACCAATCCCGATCTCTATGGCACCGTTACAGTCAATTACAGTTTGATCGAAAACACCACCGGAGGAACCATTACCGGCACTTCCAATGTGACCGGCTCCGACCCCGTTCTCTCTTCCCTGGCCAGCAATGGTGGCTTGACCCAGACCCAAAAACTGGGCATCACCAGTCCGGCCCTGAACAAGTGGAGTTCCGGGACTGTCTCCAGTCGCTCCTCATACGACCAGCGCGGTTCCAGTTATGCCCGGTATGCCAACACCTACATCGACATCGGCGCCTATGAGGATCAGGCCGCCGTGCTGGGGTCGGCCACGGTCGCCCTGACCGAGAGCGATGCGGTGCTGAGCACCTCCGGCACCCTCACCATTACCGATGTGGACAGCACTCCCACCTTTGTGGCGCAGAGCGCTACCGCCGGCAGTTATGGCAGTTTTACCATCAGCACCGCCGGTGCCTGGAGCTACACCACCAGTTCGGCGCAAAATGCCTTCGTCAGTGGTACTGTCTACACGGACACCTTTACCGTGACCAGCGCCTACGGTCCCAGCAGCACGGTGACCATCAACATCACCGGCACCAACGATGCCGCCACCCTGGGTTCCGCGACGGTTGCCCTCACCGAGAGTGATGCGGTGCTGAGCACCTCCGGCACCCTGACAATTTCGGATGTGGACAGTGCAGCCACCTTTGTGGCCCAGACCGCCACGGCGGGCAGCTACGGCAGTTTTACCATCGGCACCGGTGGGGCCTGGAGCTATACCACCAGTTCGGCGCAAAACGCTTTTGCCAGCGGTACCGTCTACACGGACACCTTTACCGTGGCCAGTGCCGATGGCACCACCAGCAGCGTGACCATTAACATAACCGGTACCAACGATGCCGCTACCGTCGGTTCGGCCAGCGTCAGCCTGACGGAAACCGATGCGACCCTGACGGCCTCTGGAACCTTGAGCGTTTCCGATGTGGACAACTCGGCCGCTTTTGTGGCGCAGAGCAACACCTCCGGCAGTTATGGCAGCTTCAGTCTGGCCAGCAGCGGGGCCTGGAGCTATACCACCGGCTCGCCACCCAATTCTCTGGTCAGTGGCACCACCTACACGGATACCTTTACCGTTTCCAGTGTCGATGGTACCACCAGCACAGTCACCCTCACCATTACCGGCACCAACGACGCCGCCACCCTGGGTTCCGCGACGGTTGCCCTTACCGAAAGCGATGCGGTGCTGACCACATCCGGAACCCTGAGCATCTCTGATGAAGACAGTGCGGCCACCTTTGTGGCGCAGAGTGCCACGGCGGGCAGCTATGGCACCTTTACCCTCGCCAGCAACGGGGCCTGGAGTTATGCCACCAGTTCCGCTCAAAACGCCCTGGTGAGTGGTACTGTTTATACCGATACCTTCACGGTCGCCAGTGCCGATGGCACCACCAGCAGCGTGACAATCCGCATCACCGGCAGCGATGATGCGGCTGTTCTGGATTCCACCAGCGTTGACCTGACCGAGAGCGATGCCGTGTTGACCACCTCCGGCACACTCACCATCACCGACGTGGACAGTGCCGCCCCCTCCTTTGTGGCACAGAGTGCCACGGCGGGCAGCTACGGCAGTTTTACGCTGGCCAGTACGGGAGCCTGGAGTTACACCACCAGCTCCGCGCAAAACGCCCTGGTCGGTGGCACGGTATATACGGACACTTTCAGTGTCGCCGGTGCGGACGGCACCACCGGCAGCGTGACGGTTCGCATCACCGGCAGCGATGATGCCGCTGTGTTGGATTCTGCCAGCGTTGCCCTGACCGAGGGCGATGCGGTTTTGACCACTGCGGGTACCCTCACCCTCACCGATGTGGACAGCGCCTCCCCCTCCTTTGTGGCCCAGAGTGCCACGGCAGGCAGCTATGGCAGCCTCACCCTCGCCAGCGATGGCACCTGGAGCTATGTGACTGGATCGGCCCTGGATGCCCTGGTCGGTGGCACCCTCTATACGGACGTTTTCAGTGTTTCCAGTACGGATGGTGCTACCAGCAGCGTGACGATCACCCTCACCGGCAGCGATGATGCCGCCGTTGTGGGTTCTGCCACCGTTGCCTTGACCGAAGGCGACGCGGTTTTGACCACTTCGGGTACCCTCACCCTCACCGATGTGGACAGCGCGGCCCCCGCCTTCGTGGCGCAGAGTGCCACGGCGGGTAGTTATGGCACGTTTACCCTCGCCAGCGATGGCACCTGGAGCTATGTGACCGGGTCGGCCCTGGATGCCCTGGTCAGTGGCACCTCCTATACGGATATTTTCAGTGTTTCCAGTACGGATGGTGCTACCAGTAACGTTACTGTTAATATTACTGGAACGAACGACGCCGCCGTACTGGGTTCGGCCAGCCTCTCCTTGACCGAGGGCGATGCCGTTTTGACCGCTTCCGGTACTCTGACCATTGCAGATGTGGACAGCTCTGCCACCTTTGTGGCGCAGACGGCGACTGTCGGCCATTACGGCAGTCTGAGTCTGGCGACCGATGGGACCTGGAGTTATACCACCCTCTCGGCCCAGGATGCCTTTGTTGACGGCACCCTCTACACGGACTCCTTTACTGTGAGCAGTGCGGATGGTACCACCAGCACGATTACCCTCCAGATGACCGGCAGCAATGATGCTGCCGTGCTGGGTTCGGCCAGCGTCGCCCTCACCGAAAGCGACGGGGTGCTGACCACCTCTGGAACTCTGACCATCTCGGATGTGGACAGCTCCGCCACCTTTGTGGCGCAGACGGCGACTGTCGGCCATTACGGCAGTCTGAGTCTGGCGACCGATGGGGCCTGGAGTTACACCACCCTGTCGGCCCTGGATGCCCTGGTCGCAGGCACCCTCTACACGGACACCTTTGTTGTGAGCAGTGCGGATGGCACCACCAGCACGATTACCCTCCAGATTACCGGAAGCAACGATGCCGCCGTGCTGGGTTCGGCCAGCGTTCCCCTTGTCGAGGGAGATGCCGTACTGACCACCTCTGGCACCCTGACCATTGCGGACGTGGACAGCCCCGCCACTTTTGTGACGCAAGCCGCTGCCATCGGTCGTTACGGCACCCTGACTCTGGCGACCGATGGGGCCTGGAGTTACACCACCCTGTCGGCCCTGGATGCCCTGGTCGCAGGCACCCTCTACACGGATGCCTTTGCTGTGAGCAGCGCGGATGGCACCACCAGCACGATCACCCTCCAGATTACCGGCAGCAACGATGCTGCCCTGCTGGGCTCGGCCAATGTTGTCCTTGTCGAGGGGGATGCTGTGCTGACCACCTCTGGTACCCTGACCATTGCGGATGTGGACAGCCCCGCCATCTTTGTGGCACACAATGGTCGAGCGGGCCTGTATGGTCATTTCAGCATGGAGGCCGACGGCTCCTGGAGCTATGCCACCACTTCGGCACACGACGACTTTGTTGATGGTATGGTTTATACAGAGAGATTTGATGTGGCCAGCGCCGACGGCACCGCCAGCAGCGTGACGATCCAGATCAGCGGCAGCAACGATGCGCCCACCTTGACCGCCTTCGTATCGCCCCTGGCCACGACCCTGGAGGATACCCAGACTACCCTCCTGTGGGCCGATTTGCAGGGCGCCGGCAACCCGACGGATGTGGATGGCCAGGTGGTGGGTTTTGTCGTCCAGACGGTCAGCAGTGGCACGTTGACCATCGGCAGCCAAGCCGCCACCGCCACCCCCTGGAGTGCTGGCAGCAACGACACGGTGGATGCCACCCACACGGCCTATTGGACCGGCGCTGCGCATGCCAACGGCAGACTGGAGGCCTTCATGGTGGTTGCCAAGGATGAGGGTGGTGCGCTTTCCAGGGTGGCGGTGCCGGTGCAGATGCAGGTGGTGGCGGTCAATGATCTTCCCACCGGCC
Organism: Magnetococcales bacterium; assembly: GCA_015229095.1. Taxonomy (GTDB): domain Bacteria; phylum Pseudomonadota; class Magnetococcia; order Magnetococcales; family Magnetaquicoccaceae; genus Magnetaquicoccus. The sequence continues at coordinate 15,198 of JADGCE010000016.1, forward strand.
AGGTCACTCTCAGCGGCGTTGCCAGTCAAGAGCAGAGGCTTACGGTGGTCAATACGCTGGCCGACGTGGACGGGATGGGCCCCTTTACCTACCGCTGGCGGGCGGCTGGCATGCCCATTGAGGGGGCAACCGACGACCATTATCGCCTCACTGAGGCGGAGGCGGGCAAGCGCATCACGGTTACCGTCTCCTATATCGATGGCTACGGTACCCTGGAAAGCCAAAGCAGCCCGGAAACGGGTGTGGTGCAACCGCTTTTTGTGCCCGGTGCCTCTTCCTCCTCTTCCTCCTCTTCCTCTTCTTCCCCCTCCTCCTCCTCCGGGACGGGGAGCGGAGATGTGGGCAGCGGTAGCGGCCATTCAGGGGGTGGCGGTATGGGTGCAGGTGGTGGCACGGGGGCCGTGCCAGGTGCCAATCCGGTGACCCCTGTCGCCACCCAGAACACGAATCTGTTGGCTGAGGGGGTGTCACCCTCCAATCCTTTCAGCGATGCCGGGGCACCTGTCACCCCTCCGGTCAATCCCCCCACTGTCGTCGCGCCTGGCCCCACAGTGCCCACAGCCACCGTTATCCCCCCTCCTCCCGGCAGCAGCGGTGGGGCGACGGGAGAGACTGTGGGGAGCGGTGGCGTGCCGACCGCTGGTGCGGGCGGTCTCCCGACGGGGGGAACGCCCACCACGGGAACGCCGCCCCCTGCGGTGGTGACACCACCTGCTGCCAGCCATGGGGGGAACACGGAGATTGATCCAGAGAGCGGCTCGCCCCCTGCTACGGCTGGAGGCGGATTTGCCGATTTCTTCGTAGATCGTGATGGAAATTTTTTCATTAAAAAACAATCACTGCTTCCGGAGATGGAGGGGGGTGGTCTGCGGGTGGTGGAGGGATTGGTGGGCAGTGGTCCGGAGGGTGCGGTTTCGATGGAGGTGGAGGGTTTGGCGGGCACGGGAGGCAATGAACAGGGGGTGGCCGTTGAGGGGTTCAGTGGTCGGAGCGGTGCAGCGGTTGTTGTGGTGGAGGGATTTGGGGACAGCAGTGCCTGGGCCAACCGCGAGGAGGCTGTTCAGGGGTTTGGGGATTCCGGCTCCGTGTACAAACAGGAGGAAGAGGAGGAGGATCTGCTGATCCAGGCGGAACCAGAGGCGCCGCAGAGCGATGCAACGGGGAGTGCCAGAAAAAATGCGGCAGCACAGGAGGAGGATGCCGAGCAGGCGTGGCTCTCTTCAGATGACGAAGGGGAACGGCGGCAGGAATCCGATTCGGATTCGCATAAGCGTGGCAAGCCGAGACTGACGGCGCAAATACGCCCCTTCGGTTCCCAGGGTTTTCACCAGGTCAGCATGGCCCTGCTCAAACGCATGGTCGAAAACCGGGCGCAATAGGGAGGCTTGACCGGTGGCGGGGGAGATCCCGTTTCAGTCATTGATTGCCTTACCCAGCTCCTCCCTGGCTTGAAAGAGCTCTCTGCTGGCCGACTGCATCACCCGCTCCGCAGCGATCAAAGTCTGTAACGCCGCCTCCACATCGGTACCCCGCATCATCGCCGCAACCTCCTTGACATCTCGACTCGAACCATCCAACAGGGTGATGCCGGTCAGGTCACCCGTGAGAATGGCAATACGATGGGTGCAGAAGGCGGACTCCTCCTCCTGGGAGCAGGAACAGGAGGCGGTCATATTGGAGCCTTCCCGCCGGAAGAGCAACTCCAAAGGTTCGCACAGTGCGTCGGTTGGCGTGGCATCGTCCCGCACCACCAGACGAACTTCCCGTACCGGATTGATCATTGCCTCATACTCCTCCACGGCCTTTTTTACGGAGGTGTGGAAACGAAGATGATCCGGTGTGTGGGTCAATCCAACCTTTTCCATCTGCATCCGGAAGGGGCGAGGCGCATCAGCCACCTGGATGGTAATTCCCTTTTCCCAAAACTCCCGATGCAACTCGGCCAACCGTTGAGCAGCGGTGATATCCATGTCGGTGATGGATTGCGCGTCGATGACCAGCCATCGGACGGGCGAGGGAGCATTGGCCACCAACTGCCGCAATCGGTTCATGACATGACGGGCATTGGCAAAAATCAATGGGGCATAGAGTCGGTAAACGATCAATCCCGGCAAGCTCTCCCCGGAACAGCCCTTATTGCCGAGATCGTGAAATTTTTTACCGGGGCCAAGACGACGCAGGATGGCATCTCCGGGTCGTGAGAGTTCCACAATCATCCCGATCAGGGAGATGAGTAACCCCATCAAAATACCGGGGACCACGCCTGCGACCAGAATGGCGAGGATGACCGTGCTTGCCATGAAAAACTCAAAACGATCCATCCGATAGAGTTCTGCCATGGCCTTGATCTCCAACATGCCCATGGCGGTGACGAGCAGGATGGCACCCAGAGCCACCTTGGGCAGCAGGGCAACCAGCCCGGTCAGAAAGAACAGGAAGAGCAGTAGTCCTGCCGCCGCTACCAGTTGAGCCACTTGGCTCTTGCCGCCGGTAGCATCGACGATCACGGTACGGGAAGAACTGGCGGAAACGGGAAATCCCTGGAACAGACCGGCACAGATATTGGCCATGCCAAGGGCGGTGAGCTCACGGTTTGGTTGGATCTCATACCTGTTTTTTTCCGCAAAGGCCTGAGCCAGCAGGATGCCGTCGGAAAAGGCGAGGAAGGCGATAGCCATGGCAGCGGGTGCCAGTGCTGGAATATCGGACCAGTGAAAGAGCGGGAGCACCGGCATAGGGGTACCGGATGGTACTTCTCCGACGAGAGCCACACCCATCTCTCCGAGTCCAAAATAACGGGTGCCCAGAATGCCCAGCACCGACACGACCAGGGCACCTGGAATATGGGGTGTCAAGCGTCCCAGGATCACCATGAAGAGGATCAGGGCGATGCCGACGAGAAAGGTGGGACGATGGGTATTGGGGAGATTTTCCACAATCTGCCAAAGCAGGGGAAAGAAATCCTCGCCGGTGGTCCGGATGGCGAACAGTTTACCCAATTGGGTAGAGGCAAGGATCAGGGCGGCACCATTCAGGTAGCCGATCAGCACCGGTCGAGAGAGAAAATCGGCAATGGTACCGATCCGCAAACGGGCGGCCAGTAGCAGAATGATACCGGAGAGAAGTCCCAATGTGGCGGCCAACGCCGGGATACGCCCTGGGTCTCCGGCGGCCAGGGGGAGGATGGCGGTTCCCGCCAACAGGCCGATGGCGGCATCAGGGCCAGCGATCACTTGGCGGGAGGAGGCAAACAGGGCAAATCCCACAGAGGCAGCCAGGGCCGCGTAGAGTCCGGAGATGGGTGGCATATGGACCAGTTCGGCATAGGCGATCACCGAGGGAATCATCACGACGCAGGCGGTGATTCCCGCCACCAAGTCACCTCGCCACCACGCCAGCTGATAACCGCGCAGGGTGGTGAGAATGGGAAAAAACGAGGCAAGCGTTCGTCCGAGGGAAAGCGTCTTGGCTGTCATTGGAATCGGTTCCAGAGCGTGATGGGGCGATGAGTGGTATTGATGAGCGGCATTCTTTATTGGGAAGCTGGCTGCTGTCAATGGTGAAGAGCTGTTCTACCGGGGCAATCGCACGTGGAGGTGACTATGGGATCCTGGGGAGAGTATTTCCCAAGGCAGAGTCTACAGGCGATTCTTCTGATACGAAAACGCGCCGTTACAGGGTTGGAGGATGGAACCCGATTCGCATCGTTTTATGAGGAGAATGGTGCGGAAAAAATCCAAATGCGATTACCCTGGTTGCTCCGTCCCCCTACTGCACCGGAGCCTCTTTCTGCGCCTCGGCCAGCATCAGATGGCGATGGTGCTCGTCGCGGCGCTCTTCGACCAATACCAGAATGGACTGGATGAGCGCACCGATGGCCTCTGTCTGCTCGGCCAGGGTGTGGTTGGCGATGCTGCTCTGTTGGATCATGTGATAGTTGGCGGTCGCCATATCCCGCAGCGCGGCCAACTCTCCCTGCAAGTGGTTGACCAGTTCGGTCTGTCGTTGCGCGGTGTTCTTGACCGTCGTTGTCCACTCCGTCACTTGGCGTGCCCCCTCCTGGATACCGACAAAGTGCGCATTGGCGCGGTTGATATCCTCCTGGCTGTTTTTCATCTCCTTGCGTGCGTCTTCCAATGAGCCCAACACCCCCTCGATGGTCTGGATGATCGTTTGGCTCAACCCCTTGATTTCGTCCGTAAAGATGGAAAATCCCCGACTGCTCTCTTTGCGGGAGGCTTCTGCGCTGGCACTGGTGGCCAACAGATTAACCTGCAGGGTGGCACTGCCGAGTATCTGTACGCTGCGCTGCATCTGTTCGCACAAGGCCACGGTTCGCTGGGTCATCTCCTGGAAATGGGCCAGCAAAGCGGCAGCCATGTCAACGGTCGAATGGGTTTCCCGTGCCAGCGTACCCGTGTTTTCTGCCAGGCGCAGGCTGTCGGCGGCCGATCCGTCCAGGAGGGACAAGGCACTGGCCATGGCCCGCATGGACTCCTGCCGGTTGTCGTCGTTGCTGATCAGATGGACAAAGGTGCTGCCGATCTGTTGTACCGAATGGAGCAAAAAATCGGCCTTTTTGCGGAACGGTTTGGCCAAGTTTTCCAGTGCCTCTCCGTGTTGTCGCAAGCGGCCAAGGTGCAGGCTGTGGATGGGCAACAGCAAAAAAAGACCACCCAGGATGAAGAGGGTCATCAGCACGACAAAGGCAACCCAGAGCATATAGTGCTCCCGGTAGGCCTCCGTTCCCAGATTGCGGGAGAGGGCCTTGGTGGCATCAAAGGCCTGTTTCAGTTTTGTCTCCAATCTTTTGGTTTCGTCGTCCAGGGAAGAGATGTTGCTGCCGAGATTTTTCAAGTGTTCCTGTTCAGCCTCCGCCAGACTTTGGTTGCCGTTGCCGGTGATCAGATTGGCCTTGGTCAAAAAACGATATTTATAGATGCTGCGGATAATATTGCCCGCCAAATGTTCAAAATCGGCATGCGTTTTCTGAAAATCGCTGATGATGGTTTTGACTTGCTCCAGAGGCAGTCGTTCTTCGTCCAACCGGGCGCTCTCCACGCCCTTCTGGGCCAGGTAGCGGGCCTCCACCAGGACATTGTTCAGGCGGCGCCCGGCACTGACAAACCCTTCGTTGGCCGTCTCAAATTTGCCCCGCTCCTCAAGCTCGCCGAACAGGAGGGCCTCGTTGATGTGCAGCACCTGATCCAGTTGCTGCCGGGAAGCCTCTGAGACGGCCAGAGCCAGCGGAATATCTTCACGATCCAACTTGGCCAAGCGACTTTCCAGGCGATGGTGCATATGCAGGCCAAATAAACCCAGCCCCAGAGTCTGGATGCCCAGGAAAAGAAACAGGAGCATCAACTGTCTGGATAATTTCATTTTTTTAAGCATGCTCGGTCTCACTGGTACAAAGGGAGAGAGGGTAACCGGTGGTCAGAACGGGATCTGAAAAACAAGAAAGAGCGTGCCAGCGACCAGCACGGGATAGAGGACCAGAGCCACCAGATCCACTTTTTGGGCAATTTCTACTTTCTTGGCATTATTGAAATAATTGACGACCGCCGTCTCGACGAGTGCGAAAAAGAATAGCATATAGGAGGAGAGAAAGAAAAGATCGCCTCGCACCAGGTAACCGACTCCCAATTTATTGACGTTGTGATAGGCCATGGCACTCAACATGGTGGTGATGCCCATGGAGTAGCGGCTGGAGAGCACATCATAACCAATCGTAAAAATGATATAGGATGATGTGACGAGGACAAGTAACGGCAATAATGCAATCAGATATCCTGTGGATTTTCTCTCCATTTGTATGTGGTAATTATATTGTGAATGATCCAAAAGGAAGAGCTTGTTGTCGTATTTCGGGTTTCTGTAACTCCAAAGAAAATCTTTCTGCGTGGTGAATTGCAGGTGTCTGACATCTTTCCAGGCTCCGAAATCCAACTTTCTGGTCAGAAAAGAGTCATCATCCATGTCGGTCACCAGAATAAGATCCTCATTGGATTTTAACTTGGGTTTGATACGGATTTTCAGAGTCTGTTGATCAAAGGGGTATTCCTGCAGGGGAAAATGGTCCTGCATGCGTGCCGAGACGAGATAGGAGATGAAATTATTGTTTGTTTTTTTGTCAAAATATTTTTCTCGCACTGTGGCCGTCAACACTTTTCCATAAGTCATTTCAAAGTCCAGATTTTTATTTTTGCCCGGATCCCAGCGGAACCAAAGATTAAAATTGGCCACAAAATGGCCGGCCACCGGATCAAACGACTCCACCTCGTTCATGTGGATGCCGGTATAAACCACCGTGGCCCGTTTCATGAACTGATTGTCCATGCTGAAGATATCCGCATTTTTTTTGCGCATCTTGGCCAGTTCCTGATACTTGACATGGGTCAGTTGGAAACGGGCCGGGATGTAGCGGCCATGTTTGACCTGCCCTACCCACAATGTGCGTCGGCTGGCGCCCCACTCGTTGAAGTAGAGATCTCCGGCAATGCTGGGGATGGCATCCTGCGGGCTGATCATTTTGCGCAACAGGTTGCGAATATCGGTGCTGTCCCGACCCACCTGGCGAATGGCCTCGGCCAGCAGGCGGGTGGCTTCATAGGAGTAGGTGGAGATCCAATCCGGTTCTTGCTGAAATTCCCTCAAAAAATCAATCTGATAATTTTTTGATGCTTCGCCGAACAGGCTGGGCAGATAGGGGGTGACGGCATAGACATCCTCGGCATAAATGCCGGCATTGCGAATAAAATGGGCTCCCCCCATACTCTCTCCACCGATCACGTCGGTTTCTACGCCGTTTTTGCGTAGATAATGGATCATTTTAGCCGCGTTGGCATAATTCATGGCCAGAAAGATGATATCGGATTCTGCCAATCCCTTGAGGCGGGTTTTCAGCAAATCCCGGTTGACACGGCTTTGGTCAATCTCCACCGCTACCGCAGGAGTGACTTCGTTGACGGCCAATTCGGCCAAAAAATATTCTTTCAGAGAGCGGCCATAGGTGGTTTTATCGTTGATGATCGCCACTTTTTGCCGGTCCAGGCCATGGAGTATATAGTTGGCCAAAAACCGGGCCTGATAGAAATCGTCCGGCATCATGCTGAAGGCCCATTCATTGTTGGTGGTCAGCGCGGGCAAGGTGGCGGACGGCGAGATGAAGGGGACGTTGTGTGCCTTGTAAACCTCTCCTCCCAGAATGCTGGCCGTGCTGAAATAGTGACCGATCACCGCCACCAGATTGGGTGTTGCCGCGAGTTTTTTGGCACTCTTTTCCGCATAGCCACTGACATTGGCGGCGCTGCGGTCATCGGATACCGCCAACTGCAGCTCATATTTTTCCAACAGGCCGCTCCGGTTGACATCCTGGATGGCCAACGCGACGCCCCGTTGCATGGAGAGACCCACATCCTTGAAAGGGCCGGACATGGGGCCAGCCAACCCGATGGTCAGCACCTCCTTTTGGTGGGAGAGCACCAAACCCAGATAAACCATGCCGCTTACTGCCAGCAGCAGGCCAACGATCAGCAAAAAAAATTTTATCTTGGCCATGTCATTCGGAAAATCAGGGGGTTGACAGGGAACGAATCGTTGACATTATGTGCAATTTTCATGGTTCTCCCTCCTCCTCATGCCCACGGTTGCGGGCATCCGGTTGGCGGTTGGGGTCCGCATCGGACAGGCATCTCCCGTTGCCGTCCCACAACTGCAGGGTCATCGTATCGGTGGGACGGCGGCACGTTCCCTGGGAGCTCTCGTCACCGGGGTCAATCTCCCGTTCGTTGCCGTCGGACCAGCCAAAGTGGCCCCGATACGCCTCTCCACGGGGCACAATCTCCCCCGCCGGTCGGGTTTCCTGGTCACCTTGCTGCCCTGGAAGCGGCTTTTTACTCTCTGTCGGTGTTTGTGCCCGACCGGCGGCCTGGACCGGGGCGGGGGCACTCCAGCCAAGGGTCAACAGAGCCAACAGGCCGCCCATCAGCCATGAAATGCCGCAATGCGGGCAGAACAATGCAGAAACACGGCGTAAAACAGAGGCTCGCCGCCGCAGAATGCTCTGTGTTATCCCCACAGCATGCCCTCGTTTTGTGGCACGGCACATGCTTTATCGGGTGATGGTGCCACCATGCGGCCTCTCCGTAAACCGTCGTTCCCAGATGCGGTTTTTCCTGCCCCTTCCCTATCAGGCGGGTGCAACCACAGCCGACTTTGCATGCAAGATTTATGCTAGCTGCCTTGTGGCACGGGATTGTGCCAGGGGCGGTAAAGCTTCCACGGGGCCCCCTCTTTTTTCTGCCTGTATTTGGCGGGGCAAGTTTTTTATACTGTGCCCCGCGCCACCAGGGGAGGGATGGCGACCATTTGTAGCGGCAGCAGTGGTTTGGGATGGCTTTGGGTCAACAGGGATGGAATACGGGGCATGTCACGTCACGGCATACGGGAGAAAACGGAGAGTCTCATCCAGTTGTTGGCCCCCCTGTTGGTGGCCGTGCCGGCCTTGGCTATCCTCCTGTGGACCTTTTACGTCACCAGCGAGCAGTTGGGACGCTGGGCGGAGTCCAGTCTGGGGAAAATTGGTGACCAAATCATTGAAAAAACAGAAAATTTCTTATTTTCTGCCTCCTTTTCGGCAGATTTCAATGCCGCGTGGATCGCCCGCGCCGCTGACACGGAGCATTTTTCCTCTGATTTCCATCAGATCGCCTATCAGCAGATGGGACATTTTCCCCAATTCCGGTTGATCTATTTTGGCGATCAGCAGGGCAATCACTGGCTCAATAAACGGGATCCCGACGGCGTGGTACGCACGCGCCTGATCCGGCGTTTGGATGATTCTCCCCGCAGTCGCACGCAACTGGTCGAGGCCGAAGCCCTCTCCGAGATACAGCCAGAGGAGCGCGTCCAGCGGCAAAAGCTTCTTGCCCCCCTGCTGCACACGGCCTGGTATGAGCGGGATGAGGGGGGGGAATTGCGCTTCAGTTTCCAGGACACGGTCAAAATTTATGATCCCCGCCTGCGTCCCTGGTATGCGGGTGCCCAGCGGGCGCAGGGCAAATCCTGGATCGATGTCTATACCTGGGAAAATAAATTTCAGGACAAAATCACCCATGAGGCGGGCATCACAGTCTCCTACCCGGTGGTGCGAAAGGGTCAATTGTTGGGTGTTGTCGGCATTGACCTGGTTCTGGGTGCCATTTCTGATTTTCTCAGCCGGTTGCAGATCAGTGCCCAGGGGCGGGCCTTTATTTTTGACTCCCTGGGTCAGGTGGTGGGTATGCCTCACCAAAATCGCCTGTTGCTGGATTCTCAGGAATCCCAAGGGACAGTGACACGACTCCGCCTGCAGGATCTGGATGATCCCACACCAGCCGCCGCTTACGAGGCCCTGCGCACCCACCTCCAGAGTTCGGAAAAGTCCCAGAGCGGATCTCTCCTGGGGCAGTTTGCTGCCCATGTGCTCCATTTTTCCTGGCAGGAGAGGCGGTTTCTGGCCTTTTTCCGTCCCCTGGACCCGGCTTTTCAGCTGGATTGGTATGTAGGCGTGTTGATGCCGGAGGAGGAAATTACGGGGGATGTCGAACAGCAGTTCCGTCAGGTCTTTATAGGCATTGTCATTGTTGTTATTCTCCTTCTCAGCCTGATTCCCCTGCACATAAAAACGGAAAAAAATCGCCGATGGATTCGCGCAGCCTTCGCAAAATATGTATCACCCAATCGGGTTGCCTATCTGTTGAAAAATCCTGATCATCTGACCCTGGGGGGGGAATATCGGGAATGTTCCTTCGTCATGACTGACCTGAAGGGATTTACCGCCATGATGGAACAGTGCGGCGAGGCCAATCCGGAACAGCTTGTCCATATCCTGAATGACTATCTGGAGGGGATGGTAGGCATCGCGTTTCGTCATGAAGGCACCCTGGATCGTATCGTCGGCGACGCCGTCGCTGTGCTTTTTTCCGCGCCCCTGCCGCAGGCGGACCATGCCGAACGGGCCGTTGCCTGTGCGCTGGAGATGGATCGGTTTGCCTTTGCCTTTGCCTTGCAGCAGCAAAGTCTGGGGGTGCCGTTTGGCCATACTCGGATCGGCGTTCATTCAGGACGGGTCTTGTTGGGCAATTTTGGCGGCAAGGAGGTGTTTGATTATCGGGCCTTGGGGGATCCCATCAATACCGCTTCCCGCCTGGAAAGCGTCAATAACCAACTGGGTACGCGGGTCTGTATCAGCGGTGAGACCCTCTCCCGTCTGTCAGGCTTTCGGGGGCGCCCGGTGGGCTGCCTGGTGCTGAAAGGCAAGGAAAAGGGCATAGAAGCCTACCAGCCTCTGACCGAAGCCGAGTTTTTTTCCCCGCAGATGCAGGCGTATGAGGCGGCCTATCGTTTAATGGCCCAGGAGGATCCCTCCGCCCTGGCCAGCTTTGCCCAGGCACTGGAACAATGGCCGGAAGATCCCTTGCTACAGTTTCATCACCGGCGTCTCTCCTCTGGAGAGCGCGGAAAGGTGATTTATTTTGTTGACAAATAACATTTTGGATTATTTCCATGACCATAACCCTCACGTTTCTGGGAGCCGGGTCGGCCTTCACAACGGCGGCCTACTATCAATCCAATCTTTTGTTGACCGCCGATAATGGTCGACATATGCTGATCGATTGTGGCTCGGATATCCGTTTTTCCCTGGCAGAGTGGAGCCTGGGCCATGAGGAGGCGCACGCCGCCATCCAGGCACTCTATGTCTCTCATCTGCACTCTGACCATATTGGTGGTTTGGAATGGCTGGCGTTCAAAAGCTATTTTTCACCCGGCATGGAACGGCCAACCCTCTTTTTGGTGGAAGAGCTGGCCGACCGTCTCTGGGAGAATGCTTTGCGGGGGGGGCTGGAGTCCATCGAGGAGAAGCAGATGGGCCTGTCCGACTATTTCGCGCCGGAGATTGTCACGCCGGGGCAGCCGTTTTATTGGGAAAATATCTGTTTGACCCCTTTCCGAACCGTGCATGTCAACAACCCGCAGTACCCCATGTACAGTTATGGATTGGTCATCCAGGAGAGGGGAAAGGAGGAGGCGTTTATTTTCACAGCGGATACCATCTTGCACCCAGAGCTGTTGCAGTTGTTTGAGCAGTGGGTACCCAGGACGCGGGCCATTTTTCAGGATTGTGAGACAACAGCCGTGCCCAGCGGGGTTCACGCCCACTATACCGAATTGCGCACCCTGCCGTTACCGTTGCGGCGGAAAATGTGGCTCTACCACTACAACCCACACCCTCCCTATCACCCTGAAGAAGAGGGTTTTTTGGGTTTTGTGCGCAAGGGTCAGCACTTCCGGTTGGGGTGAAGCCGATGGATCAAAAGGATTCCGGGGAAACATACTGGGGGCAGCGGACCTGGGTCAGGGGGTGGTCGGGATGGTCCAGGCGCATGGCCGTCAGTTTTCCCCCATAGACGCAGCCGGAGTCCAAGCCCCAGGCATTTTCATTCAGGGTGAGGCCGGCCGCCGCCCAATGGCCGTAGACGATACGGGACCTCTCCTTGTCGGGACGCAGTTCAAACCAGGGGCGAAAAGGAAAATCACCGGTGTTTTGTACCCTGGAGGGGTCAAAGGCATAGGGGTTGCTTACACCCGCCAACACGGGATTGTTCGGCCACAGAGGTCGTCCCTCAGGCGTACACATGCGCAGGCGGGTCATCACGGAAAAGGCGAAGCGCAACTGGTTGAGCGGATCCCCCGCAGGCGCCTCCGCTTCCAGGATCTCTTCATCCCACGCATGGAAAAAGTGTTGGCTGGCAGCGGGATCCCGCAAAATCTGCCCCACATCTGCCGAGAGGCGATGGACATCATCCAGACTCCAGGCCGGTGAGATGCCCGCATGCACCATGCCCAGGCGCAAGTTGCGGTCACAGTGGAACAGAGGGATGGCGCGCAACCATGCCTCCAGTTCCTGGGCATCCGGTGCGGCCTTCAAGGCTTGCAAAAAGGGGGCAATGCCTCGGTCTTCCATACCACTGAGGCTGGCCACGGCCCGCCCCTCGTGGTTGCCCATCACCGCCACAGCCCGCTCTCCCAGGCTCCTCACAAAGCGCAGGGTTCCCAGGGAGTCGGGGCCGCGATTGATCAAATCCCCCACAAACCAGAGCTGGTCCTGCTCTGGCCGAAACGGGATGGCATCCAGCAGAGCCTGCAACTCGGGCAGGCAGCCGTGTACATCTCCTATGGCATAGACGGCCATGCTTTGCATTCCATATGTTTGTTAACCCTTTTCCCAGGTATTGAAGGGGTGCATGCTCAGGCTGGAGTTGAAATAGCGGGGGTCGTCCGAGACCTCCTGGGCAATCCAGGAGGGCAATACAATCTTCTGATCTTCTCCGGTGAGTTCCACTTCGGCCAGCAGCAGACCCTGGTTGGCCCCCAGAAACTCATCCACCTCCCAGAGTACCCCCTCTTGTTCTATGCGGTAACGGATCTTTTCAATCGGTGTCTGCTCGCATAATGCATCCAACAACTGCTCCGCATCCTGCCGGGGAATCGCATATTCAAACTCGGCCTTGGCAAAGCCACGGGTCAGGCCTTTGATGGTCAACGTGCCGCACGCATCGACCAACCGCACCCGCACCACCCGCTCCTTGACGGTGGAGAGGAAGCCCTGGCGCATGGCAGAGGCACTCAATGCCAGGGGCAGGCCCTCCTTTTGCCAAAGGGCGCGATTCACCAAAAATCGTCGTTCAATCTCTATGGCCACGGCAGCATCCACGCATCCATAGGGTTTGCAGCAAAGGCATCCGCACCAGGATCAATCGGCAATGCCCAACTCACGCTTGAAGATGGCCTTGTGAATATCCCCCAGGCTGACAATACCGACCAGATAGATGCCATCCTCCACCACGGGAATACGGCGGAAGCGGTGCAGAGCCATTCTGGAAGCGGCCTGCATGACCAACTCGTCGGAGCTGACCGTGAAGACCCGCTTGGTCATCAGACTGCCCACGGTACGGGAGAGAATTTCACGGTATGAATTTTCCATGGAGAGAAAATCCCGTGCACGCACCGGATCCTCCAAAAAATCGGAATAACTGGGCAGCAGGGCATTGAGAATATCTTTTTCGGAGATGATGCCGAGCAGGCGATTCTCTTCGTCAATAACGGGTAAACCACTGATCTTGTTTGTGCAAATTGTCGCGGCAACCGCACGGATCGAATCATCTGTTTTGGCGGTACGCACCGTAGTAACCATTACATCTTTCACTAACATGACGATAGCATCCTTAATCAAACGTTGAAACACCGTGTCCGATCCTGGTCAACACCACAAACCCCCTCTTTTGCTGGGCTATTGGGCCGATCTACCCCCTTGGGCCGTTTGGGCCGGAGGATTGGCCTGTGGTGCCGGGCAAGGGGTAGATCAGGAGTATGGCATCTTCGCTGCCAGAGTCGAGCCTGTAGTAACCTCTGCGAGTATAGAGGAATTGAAAGCCCTTGTCTTGGTACAACGTTCTGGCGGGCAGGTTTGAGGCCCTGACTTCCAGTAAAATAGCTTGACTTCCCAGAGTGTTGGCATGATGGATCAGATCATCCAGGAGTCGCTTGGCCCCCCCCTGTCGGCGGCAGGCGGGGGCGATCCCCAGGGTCAGCAGATGCCATTCATCCACGAGCAGGCGTGCGACACTATACCCCAGCAGCTCTCCCGACGCACCCTCCAGAATGCGGCAGAAAGCGCCCAGGGTCAACTCTTCGTCAAACAGGGCGACCGACCAGGGGGTGGGATGGAGGGTGGCTTCCAAGGCGGCCACCTGGGGCAGATCGGCGGCCAGCATGGATCGGATCTTCATGGCACCGATTGTTTTGCTTTTGCATCGGGTTGTCGTTGGTAGTCCAGCAAGGTGGGCATGGTTGGGCCGTTGGGCCGTTGCTGATAAAATTTTTGTTGCCCCAATAATCCCAGCAGAAAAGGGTCACCGTTCCAGGTTTCTGCCGGGGTGGTGGTATAGGGCAGTGGCAGCCAGCGCCGGAAGTCGGCTCCGTAGGGAAGGAGTCCGGTGCCGGTCAGGCAGAGTGGCTCCTGTTGCAGAGCGGGCTGTGCGGCCAGGGTGGCGGCCCAGTGTTGTGGGGTCAGGGCGGTGGCCGGAGCCAAATGGCGGCGGGGGTGGCCCCTCTCCAGGTGGTAGAGTGCGGCAAATATTTCACCACGGCGGGCATCCATGACCACCGAGATCCAGCCTTGCTGCTCTCCCGTCCCGGCGGCCAGCCAATCCAGGGTGGAGACTCCCACCACCGGGGTGCCCCGCGCCAGGGCCATCCCCTTGGCATAGCCCAGGGCGATGCGCAAGCCTGCAAAGGAACCGGGGCCGTGGGTGACTGCAATCAGATCCAGATCGGCACAGGAAAAGGCCGTTGCGGTCAGCAGGCGTGCCAAACTCTCGGCCAGCGCAACCCCATGGCCGGTGGTGCCTTGAAAATATTCTCTGGCCAGCAGACGCTCTCCCGCCAACAGGGCCATGCTGCCGAGGGGGGCTGCACTGTCCATGGCCAACGTTCTGAGATCGTCGCAGTCGACGTGGATGGTTTCGCTCATGGTGAGCTCCTCCTGCATGGGTGGGCGTGCCCGTCGCACATCCTCGCACCATTCCACCCTCCCAACCATGGCCAGGGTGCGGGCGGAGCAGCACGCACCCAACAAAAACGGCCACCTTGGAGAGTGGCCGTAAGTGCTTGAGAAATTTGGCTCCTCGGCGTGGACTCGAACCACGGACAAGGTGATTAACAGTCACCTGCTCTGCCAACTGAGCTACCGAGGAGCAAGCAGCGGGGGAACTCTATCCGACAGGCGGCAGGCAAGTCAAGGTTTTTTTGTGCCGCGTTTCCGGTTGCGTTTTTTCGTCGAGCCATCTTGTTGCC
>JADGCE010000153.1 GCA_015229095.1 Magnetococcales bacterium
GGGAGGGGGGGCAACCGGGGCGGGAGGGGGAGGGATGGGGAGAGGCGTGGCGGCCTCGACCGCCTGTGGGGTGGTCGTGGGATCGGCCAGCCGTTGACAGGCCTCGACCGGAAAAAACCGGGTTGCCTCATCACGGCTGACGCACCGGTAAAATTCGGCGCTCTCTCCCGGAAGCCCCCACAACAGGGCGGGCAGCAGCAGGAGCCACAGCCGCAGAGCGACCATTACATCACCTGCCGGTATTCCCGATAGTAGCGCAACACCCGGTCCACATAGGTCTGGGTCTCCGGGTAGGGGGGAATGCGGCCCCCATATTTGTTGACCGTCGCCGGCCCGGCGTTGTAGGCCGCCAGGGAGAGGGGCAGATTGTTGTTGAACTGTTTCAGCAGATCGGCCAAAAAGCGTGCACCGCCATCGATATTGGTCTCCGGATCGCTGGTGTTGACGACCCCATATTGACGGGCGGTCTCCGGCATCAACTGCATCAGCCCCCTGGCTCCTTTGGCGGAGACCGCATGGGGGTCAAAGTTGGACTCTGCCCGGATGATCGAGTGGAGCAGGGCCGTATCGAGGCCGGTGCGCCGGGCGGCGGCCTTGACCAGCTCCCCGTAGAGGTGGCGTCCCGCCTCCCCTGCCAGGGAGGGGTTCCCGCCACGGCTGCCCTGGGTGCCGCCTGCGCTCCGGGTCGGTGGCGGCGTGGTATTCCAGTAAACCACCGCCCCGTCTGATCGTGTCACCCGCAACGTATAGCGGCTATCCAGGTTGACCGGTCGATAGCGGCGATCATTGGGGCGATCCGTCAGATGCAACACCCCCTGGGCATCCGTGAACGAGTAGATCGCCTGTCCCCAACCGGTATGCGGCAGCATGAGGAGCAGAAACCCGGCCAGAGCGGGGCCCGGGTGGGTGGGGAGGCGGGAGGGGGTGGTGTCCATGCGTTTCAGGGTATCGAATGCTCAAGCCGCCGCCAGGGTGGTGATGATGTGGGCCTTGATCACCTCCGGGTCGGCCTCCAGCACCGCGCAGCGGCTGGGCTTCTCCAGCAGGCCTGCCAGAGAGGCTGGCAGCTCCGGCTCCTGGCCGATGGCCTGACGCACCGCCTCGCCAAACTTGGCCGGGTGGGCCGTTGCCAGGGAGAGGGCGTCGGGAAACTCGGTGGCGGCACACATGCCCACCGCCGTATGGGGGTCCAGCAGATAGCCTGTCTCCTGGTGAAAGCGGCGGATTTGCTCCAGGGTTTCCGCATCGCTGACCGCACGGGCCGTAAAGAGCCTCGCTGCCTCGACCCGTTTGGCTTCGGGGAGACGCATCTCGCCGCTGCGTTCCAGCTCTGCCATGTGGCGCGCCACCTCTGCCCCATCCTGGTCCAACAGATAGTAGAGATAACGCTCAAAATTGGAGGCCCGCTGGATATCCATGGAGGGGCTCAAGGTGGCCACGGCGGTATCGCTTCCGTAACGGCCTGTCTGGAAAAAGCGGCTGAGAATATCGTTGCGGTTGGTGGCCAAAATCAACCGTTCCACCGGCAGGCCCATGCGATGGGCCATATAGCCGGCAAAGATATCCCCAAAATTGCCGGTTGGCACCGCGAAGGAGAGGGGGCGTTGGGGATCTCCCCCCGTCATCTGCCCCCAGGCGGAAAAATAGTAGACCATTTGCGCCAGAATGCGCGCCCAGTTGATGGAGTTGATCGCCCCCAACCGGTATTGGTCGCGGAAGGGGAGATCGTTGAACAGGGCTTTGACGATGCGTTGCCCGTCGTCGAAGGAGCCTCGCACGGCCACATTGTGGACGTTGCTGTCCAGGACGGTGGTCATTTGCCGTTCCTGGATGGGGGAGACCCGCTGATGGGGATGCAGGATAAAGATCTGGATGCCGGCCCGTCCCCGGACGCCGTGGATGGCGGCGGAACCGGTATCGCCGGAGGTGGCGCCCAGGATGGTGAGAAAGCCCCCGTCCCTGGTCAGAATATATTCAAACAGGTTGCCCAACCATTGCAGGGCCACATCCTTGAAGGCCAGGGTTGGTCCGTGAAAGAGTTCCAGAATGGCGCGCCCTCCCACCCGCACCACCGGGGTGACCGCCGGATGGCTGAAGGAGGCAAAGGAGCGTTGGCAGAGTCTGCGGAGATCGTCATTGGGCAGATCCGTCTCGTCGGCGAAGGGGCGGATCACCTCTGCGGCCAGTTCGGCAAAGGGCAGTGTTGCCCAGTGGCGCAGCTGCCGGGCCGTGACCTGGGGGATCGCCTCCGGCAGCAGCAATCCTCCGTCGGTGGCCAACCCCATCAGCACCGCCTGGGAGAAGGAGCAGGGGTCGATCTGGCCACGGGTGCTGATATAGCGGAGCGTCATGGTGTCAGACCTCCCCCTCCAGCCCCAGCAGGGCGAGGCCCAGGCCGAATTTGCTGCGTTGCGAGTGGCGCAGGCCATAGCGTTGGGCCAGGGTATCGGCCAGGGTTTGCAGGGGTTGCAGGGGTCCGGCCAGGCGTTCCAGCTCCACCTCGCAGAGGGGATGCTGTTTGCCATTGGCCCGCACTTCTCCCTGGTCCAGGGCCATTTCGCCCCGACTCTCTCCCCACTGCAGCAGGAGGATGCGCCGTTGAAAATCGGTGACCAGCAGGGGCAGCAGGGGGGCATCGGCGGTGGTGGCGGCCAGCATCTGGTCGCGCAGTTCGCCGGGGGGGAGATCCCCCACGCAGTGTATCGGACCGGGGGTACGGGCCTCCCACTCCTCCCGGCGGGAGAGGCCGTTGACCATGCCGCCGGTGCCCTTGAGGGTGGCTCGCAGCAGGCCGCTTCCCTCCTGGCGGAGGCGGAAGGCCCACTGGTGGCGCAGCAGATCCTGGTCCGCCGTGTCATAGTAGGTGGCCACAAAGGCGCGGGACTGGGCGGGCCCCTGGGCGGCCTCCAGCACCTGGGGGTCTGCCGCGATCGCATCCAGAATATCCGCAGAGGGGGCGGTCAATTTGATCTCTTCTTCCATGGCCATGGGCAGGGATCCTATGTGGGTTGGGGAGATTATGTGATGATGGGATAGCCCTGCACTTTCCAGTTGTTCATGCCGCCGATGACGTTATAGACCTCTGGAAAGCCGGATCGTTTGAGCAGGACGCTGGCATTCAGGGAGCGGTTGCCGCTTTGGCAGATGACCGCGATGGCGGCAGCGGCGGGATGTTGACGCAGCTCTTCCAGGCGGCTGCGCAGTTCTGGCAGGGGAACGAGCAGGGCGCGGGGGGCGTGGCCGGTGGCATATTCGGCCGGCGAGCGCACATCCAGCAGCAGCAGCGGTTGGGGGGAGGCGAGCCGTTTGGCCACGTCGTGTACCCCCAACTGCTCCACACCGGCCAGACGGGCCAGCATCGGCCCGCGAATGAAAAAGGCCAGCGTGCCGGTTATCAGCAGCAGGGTTGTCGCATTATCCTGGAGCCAACTCATGAGTGTGATCTCGGAAAAAGTTAGGGGTCCGGTTGTACGGCGTTGCAGAAAATGTTGCGGGTCAGGGCGACCAGATCCAACACTTTGCAATCGCCCACCCGGTAGAAGACCTGATTGGCGTCCCGCCGGGCGGAAAGAATATTTTTGTCCCGCATGATGGTCAGGTGTTGGGAGACATTGGACTGGGTGGTGCCCACGGCTTCCACCAGCTCCTGGACGCTCAGTTCCTGGTCATTCAAGGCGACGATCACCTTCAGACGCAAGGGGTGGGCCAAAGCTTTCATGCAGCGTGCGACTTTTTCGATATTGGCTTCGTCAAAATGGCTGGACATCCTATCTCCCCGAATCTGCCGGCCCATGGCCACCATGCCTCCGTCGGCAACCGGGTTCCGAAGGAGCGGTGCCCCACTCATTGCGAGCGTGGGGGGGATGATACGCGCCCCTTCTGACGCCGTCAACAGATTACTGCTTGAAAGCTGTCCTGTTTCCAGGCATAAAGGGGTGCATGGATATTTCACCTTCCCTCGACGATGCCCAGGTTTTGGCCTGGTTGCAGCAGCACCCGGATTTTTTTGCCCGGCATCCTGAGATGCTGCCGGCGGCGATTCACGCTTCCGGCAAGATACTCAGCCTGGAGGCCGGACAGTTGAACCATTTGCGCCGGCAGAACGATCAGCTGCGGGAGAAGCTGGACGCCATTCTGGAGCGTCTGCTGCGCAACGAGGAGATTTATCGGGCTTTTCATGCCATCCAGACCCGTTTGATCATGGCGACGCTGCCCTGGTCGCTCATCGCCACGGTCACCCAGGAGCCGGAGGGGCTGTTTAATATTTTTCGGGTGACGGTCACTTTGAGCGAGCAGGAGGAGGCGCTGGTGGCGCTGTTTCGCCACGCGCCGCCGCCGGACTCCCTGGCGGAGCGTCTTTTTGTGTTGCCCCACGCCCGGCTGGTGCAGGCTGTCGGCACCGGTACGGCGCCGATGATCCGGGTGGGGCGGGAGGGGCATGACCGCACTCTCTATTTCGGTCAGAGGGCGGAGAGCATTCGTTCGGAGGCTCTGGTGCCTTTGTATGTGCCGGAGGAGGAGCCCCAGGCCGGCGGGCGGCGGTTGATCGGCTCTCTCAATCTGGGGGGGGAGACCCCCAACCGTTTTCTGCCCAGCGATGCCACCGATCTTCTGCAAGATTTGGCCAATGTCTTCGGCCTCTGCCTGATCCGTCACACCGACTCCCCCGCCGCCGCCGCACCGGCCAACGACAGCGCGTAGCGCACCATCCGGGGGAAGCGGCAAACCGCCCCCCCTTTTTTTTTCTAAAAAATCCACACAATCGCGGGTCCAGGGGAGTCACCCCCCTGGCGGGTCCAGGGCAGAGCCCTGGGAATGGAGCCGTTGCCTGGCACTCTATGGGCAAGCTACTTGATATGAATGCTGGCGGGGGTGGTCTGCAGCAACTGCTGGACAAAGGTCTGCTCTCTCTTTTGCATCTCCTGCCGTTTCAGGGTGTTGATCAGCATCGGCTTGACCGCGCTCAAGGGCAATATCTCCCCTTTTTGCGACTCCAGCAGTTTGAAGAGATGCCATCCCCCCTGACTGCGCACCGGGGAGCTGATTTCGTTGGTGTGCAGGGCGCCGATGACGGGCACCAGTTCGGGATTCATCTGGTCGCCGGCCACCCACCCCATATCGCCACCCTTGGCGGCACTCTCCTGGTGGTTGGATTTGCTTTTGGCGGCGGCGGCAAACTTTTTATGGTCGGCTACCACTTCCTTGAAAATCTGGTAGATGCGGGAACGCGCCTCTTTTTTGGCGGCTGCATCGGCATCCGGGGGAACCGCGATAAAGATCTGGGCAAGGTGGACCCG
The DNA here is from genome assembly GCA_015229095.1 of Magnetococcales bacterium. Lineage (GTDB taxonomy): Bacteria > Pseudomonadota > Magnetococcia > Magnetococcales > Magnetaquicoccaceae > Magnetaquicoccus. Next base: position 5,298 of record JADGCE010000153.1, read on the forward strand.
GCCAGGTTTGCGCATCATCTCTTTATTTCTTTCGTACAGCTCGCTGATTTCCGCTTCACCGGGGAAGCCGGCGGGGGGTTCCGTCTGGGCGGCGAGATATTGGGCCAGCATGGCCTGTTCCGCCACCCGCTCCATCTCTTTCTGCACTTTGGGTTTTTTATCAAAACCCGCCTCGCGGGCCTGCTGGGCCAGAAATTTTTTGATGAGGGCATCCTGGGCCAATTTGCCCCGCAGCTGTCCCTCTTTGGCCAGATTGGCCTTGCTCTCCGGGGTCAACTGGCTGACCAGGGCCTTGAACTCTTCGGCGGAAAGTTTCACCCCGCCCATCTCGGCCACCACCGAGGGCAGGGACTCTTCCCCCCAGGCGGGCATGGTCCAGAGCAACAGAGCCGTCGCAAGTGTCCAACAGTATTTGATCATGATCATTCCATCCCCGTGCAATGGTCGCTCCCGGATGAAGCACCCCCTCTCATTATGGGGAGTGGCG
>JADGCE010000017.1:0-2269 GCA_015229095.1 Magnetococcales bacterium
AGCCTTGCAAAACTTAAATGGTGGAGGAAACGGGAGTTAAACCCAAGTCCGAAAGCCCAGACAAATAGGCGAAAACGACCGCCTTTTATCCACCTTCTCCGCCGAAAATAACAACCAACCTACGCTGCAGCGTACTTCAGGATAGATACCAAGTCAACAGACAAAAATAGGGGCCAAGCAGACAGAACCCCAACCCCCGACCAGTAAAAGATCAAAAACGAGACCGAACAACCCTTATACCCCAAATACCCCCCCCACGGCATGGTAGGCCTCTTTACTGGGGGGCCGACAGGGCACTCCCCCGGGTACGGGTAAACAACCCAACAGCCCACTGCTGAACGGACAAAAATCACTACTCTCCAGACACGCCACCTGGGTGGTAACCGTTCACTCCCCCCCTTGGCACATGAGTAAGCAGACGCCATGCCTCTGAGTGACCACGATTTGCGCCAACTGGATGCGTCCTGCATAGGATCGCTGGCACACGACCAGATGCAGGCGTTGTCGCTCAAACTTTTGGCCGATCTCAGGCTTGCCCGTGACATTGACCGGAAGGGCACTACGATCTCCCCTGGCAAGGGGCAGGGGCAAAGGCGAGCTATCGGGGCTTCGCCCCGAACCCCACCAGGGCGCCGCCCTGGACCCGCCAGGGGGATGATCCCCCTGGACCCGCAATCCTCTTTGTTATCAACAGATTCCAGAAACATCTGCGCAAGGCGCGAGAACCTTGCGGTCACGCTCCTCGCCTCATGCGCTCATGGGCATCAACACAAACTGGGTACCCAACTGCGCCGGGTCGCTCAACAAGACAGGCAATTCGTTGTTGCGCATAAAGAAAATAACATCCTCCCCCTCCATGACCGAGAGAAACTCCCGGAGATAGCGGGCGTTGAAGCCCACCGTCAGGGTATCTCCCCCCTCCAGGGTGACCTGCATCTCCTCTTCGGCCAACTCCTGCTCCGGAGTGTCGGTGTTGAAGCGCATCTGCCCCCCCTCGATCTCCAGGCGGATGCCCCTGGATTTTTCGTGGGAGAGTGCCGACATCCGCCGAACCACCCCCAGCAACTGTGCCCGGTTGACGGTCAAATGCAGCGGATGCCCCTGGGGAATCACCCGGCGATAATCGGGAAACCGCCCCTCCACCAACTTGGCGACCAGCATGACCTCCGGACGGACCAGTTGAATATAGTTGGCGTCCACAATCAACTCCACCGGCAGGGCCTCCTCTTCCAGCAGACGGCGGATCTCCTGCACCGCCTTCCTGGGAATGATCACCCCCCGCTCCTCACGGGGTAACGGGGCCACATAGCGTTGCACCAGTGCCAGACGATGGCTGTCGGTGGCCACCACCCGCAGCAACCCCTCCTCCTCCACTTCGGAAGGAGAGACCTGGAAAAAAAGACCATTCAGGGCATAGCGGGTCTCGTCCGTCGACATGGCAAAATGGGTTTTGTTCAGCATTTCCGAGAACAATCCGGCATCCAGAGTGAACCGGTAATCCCCATCTGCCTGGGGAATCTCTGGAAACTGATCGCTGGGCAGACCCGCCAGTTCAAACTTGGCCCGCCCGCAATGCAGGCGGACCCGATCACGGCCACCCGGATCGCTGCGCATCTGCACCAACTCCCCCTCCGGCAACTCGGCCACCACCTCATACAAGGTTTTGGCATTGAGGGTGATCGCCCCCGGTTCAATAATCTCCGCCTCGCACCGGGTCCGCAGAGAGACCTCCGCATTGGTCGCCTCAATCTGCAAATGGTCCCCCTGGGCCAGCAGATGGGCGTTGCCCAAAATCGGTCGGGTGCTGTTCCGATCCACCAGGGACTGTATCCGGTTCAACGCCTTCAAAAAAGGGTTACGAGCCAACTGAATTTCCATCGTCTCTCTCTTCTCTACCGACAAACAAGCATTAAATGCGCTCTTTGCGCAACATATTGGTCAGGGCCCGCAATTCACCCGCCAATGCCTGGTCCACAATCTGTTTTTCATCGATTCGCCGTACTGCGTGCATCACCGTGGTATGATCCCGATCACCAAACTGCCGGCCAATCTCCGGGAAAGATTGCTTGGTCAATTGTTTGCAAAGGTACATGGCAATCTGCCGGGGGTGACTGAACTGCCTGGCCCGCTTGGAAGAGCGCAGGTCCAAGGGACGCACCTGATAATATTCGGCCACTCTCTTCTGGATCTCTTCCACATTCACCTGCCGCCGTTCGGGGGAACGGATCACATGGCGCAGCGATTCCACCACCAGGGCCATGGTCACAGG
>JADGCE010000017.1:2369-29694 GCA_015229095.1 Magnetococcales bacterium
TCCATCTCTGCGGGAAAGCGGTCCGAGGAGAGCACAATCTGGCGGTTGGCCTCGTACAAGGCGTTGAAGGTGTGGAAAAACTCCTCCTGGGTGGATTTTTTGCCTGCAATAAACTGGATATCATCCACCAGCAACACATCCACCGAACGAAACAGCTCCTTGAAATCATGCACCCGCTGATGACGCAACGCATCGATCATCTGGGTCATAAATTTTTCGGAGGAGAGATACTGCACTCGCAGGGCCGGGCGCACCTCCAGCAAGTGGTTACCGATTGCCTGCAGCAGGTGGGTTTTGCCCAGGCCCACCCCGCCATGGATGAACAACGGGTTGTAGGCGGTTGCCGGGGCATCTGCCACCCGCGCCGCTGCCGCATGGGCAAACTGGTTGCAGCTGCCCACCACGAAGGAGTCGAAGGTATAACGGGGGTCCAGACCACTGGATTCCAGTGCGTTGCGCACCACTCCCAGCCCCTGGGACAACGGCACGGGAGGCTCCTCAGCCGATGCTTCCTCCTCAGCCTGGGCATCCCGCCGGAACGATATCCGCACCGTGCGCCCCGCCTGCTGGGAGAGGGCAGACTCCAACAGCGCCCCATAATGGCTGCGCACATAGTCCGCCGACAGCTGATTTTTGGTCAAAATTTCCAGCCGGCCATCCGGCCACGCCTCTCCCGGTCGCAAAGACTTGAACCACACGTTGAATACTTGCGGCGAGACATGTCCCTTGAGCACTTCCAGAGTTGCGGACCAGAGTTCCTTCATCGTTTCCTTGTGGTGGCGCGGGCTAGGCCCGGTGCAGTTGCAGGCCAAATTTATTGGCCTGCTGATGTGCCACCGTGCAGGAAAAGCGGGACTCCCGCCCGTAGAGGGTGAGGAGAATTTCGACAGGAGCACCCCGATCCAGGAGAGGCGGCTCCTCCTCCTCCGTCACAAACAACATGCCACCCAGGCTCATATCGCCCATGTGACCCGCCAACGAACGTCCGTCGGACAGCAGCATGACCGCCGCCTCAGCCCCCAACAGACGCACCTCTTTGCGCTTCCCGTCCCCATCCTGCATTGCTCTGTTCTCCTTCCGACCGTCCACGGCTATTCCTGGATGATATCTCCACGCAAAGCGCTCTTGTGGGCCACAGGCAGCACCCCCTGGGTTCCATCCCCCGCATCATAAAAATAACGCACCGATCCCACCCGACGATAATTCTCAAACAGGCTGTTCCAACCTTTGACAAACATGGGACATTCATCGTTGAAACAGACCAGCAACACATCGGTACAAAAGCCCATGCCATCACCGAATTCATTCTGACTGGCTCGCCAGCGCAACGTCGGTTGATCGCAGTGGGGACAGAGATGCACAGCCGCTGCAGCCTCGGTATTGTCAACCTTCATCTAATCGCTCCTTGATCCACTGTGTGGCCGCGGCCAATGCCTCGGTCAACTGTTCCGGGCGGTTGCCACCGCCCATGGCCATATCTGCCCGGCCACCTCCCTTGCCACCCACCAGGGGCACCACAAAACCCACCACCTCCCCGGCCTTCACCCGTGGGTGAAGGTCCGCCGTCACGGCGGCGATCAGGTTTACCTTGTCCGCCTCCGTCACGCCCAGGAGAATCACGGCAGAACCCAACGACTCCCGCAGTCGATCCACCAGATCGCGCAACTCCTTGCCTTCGATCTCCACCACACGGGCCACCAGCAGGGAGAGATCACCCAACATCTGCCGCTGCGCCAGCAACCCTGCCACCACGCCACCCGATACGGTGGCCCGCGCCTTTTCCAGGGAGTGTTCCAGGCTCCGAATCCGCTCAAACAGCTTTTCCACCCCCTGGGCCACCTGATCCGGTCGCGTCTTCAGCAGGGTGGCCACCTCCCGCAGGATGACGGTCTCCTCCCGATAGCTCTCCCGTGCCGTCTGGCCACAGACTGCCTCGATGCGACGCACCCCGGCCGCCACCGCTCCCTCCGACACAATCCGCAACAGGCCGATATCCCCGGAACGCTCCACATGGGTGCCGCCGCACAGCTCCATGCTGTCGCCGATGCGCACCACCCGCACCTCTTCCCCATATTTTTCGCCAAACAGAGCAACCGCACCGGCCTGCACCGCCGCCGCCGGGGTCATCACTGTGGTCTCCTGGAGATGGTTGGCGCGAATCTCCGCGTTGCACTGCGCCTCCACCTGATGCAACACCTCCGGGGTCAGCGCATGGTAATGGTTGAAATCAAAACGCAATCGGCTTGGACCCACCTGGGAGCCGGCCTGTTTGACATGGCTGCCCAGCACGGTGCGCAAGGCATGATGCAACAGGTGGGTCGCCGAGTGGTGCAGGCGGATGGCCTGCCGCCGGTCGGCATCCACCTCCAGGGCAACGCTGTCACCCACGCGCAACTCCCCCTGTTCCAGGCGGCCCACATGGACGATCAGATCCGCCACGGGCTTGCGGGTATCCCGCACCTGGAAACGGCCACCCTCCCCCCCATGCAGCCAACCGGTATCCCCCACCTGCCCCCCCGACTCAGCATAGAAGGGGGTCTGGTTGCAGATCAACATGCCCTCCTCGCCGGGACCCATCCGTTCCACCGACACCCCGCCCACCACCATGGCCTGCACCATGCCCTGGGCCTGTTCACTCTGGAAGCCCAAAAATTCGCTGGCCCCCACCTGTTCCCGCAACTGGTGAAAGACCGCCGCCACCTTTTCATCCCCCGAACCGGCCCAGGCCGCCCGCGCCCGCTGTCGTTGCGCGGTCATGTGCTGGTTGAAGCCCTCCATGTCCAGGGAGATCTCCCGATCACGGAGAATATCGGCGGTCAAATCCACCGGAAAGCCGTAGGTGTCGTAGAGGGTGAAGAGGGTCAGGCCATCCAACTGCCCACCCGTCGGCACGGTGGCCGCTGCCTCTTCCAGTATCTTCAAACCGCTGTCCAGGGTGGCCGCAAAGCGTTTTTCCTCGTTGTCCATCACCAGGGAGAGGGTTTTGCCCTGGGCGAGGAGTTCGGGAAAAAAGCTCCCCATGCTCTGGGCCAGGGTGGGAATCAGTTGGGAGAGAAACGGCTCCGTCAGACCGAGCAGACGCCCATGGCGCATGGCACGGCGCATGATGCGGCGCAACACATAACCCCGCCCCTCGTTGCTGGGGAGCACCCCATCGACGATCAAAAAGGCCATGGCCCGGAGATGATCGGCAATGACCCGGAGAGAGACCCACTGTTCCGGGGTGGCTTCCCCCACTGCGGCCAGACGCGCGGCCTCCCGGATCACCGCTTGAAACAGATCGGTGTCATAGTTGTTGTGTTTGCCTTGCAGAATCGCGGCCAACCGTTCCAGACCTGCGCCGGTGTCGATGCACGGGTGCGGCAGCTCCAGCAGGGAACCCTCGGCGCGCCGATCAAACTGCATGAACACCAGATTCCAGATCTCCACAAAGCGATCCCCGTCGGCATCGGCGGAACCGGGCGGACCACCGGGCACATGGGGGCCATGATCATAAAAAATTTCCGAACAGGGGCCGCAGGGCCCCACCGGCCCCATGGACCAAAAATTGTCGCTGCTGGCGATGCGGATGATCTTGGACTCCGGCAGACCGATCTGCTCCCGCCAGATGCGCGCCGCCTCATCGTCCGTGGCGTAGACGGTCACCAGCAACCGTTCCACCGGCAAGGCCAGCTCTTCGGTGATAAACCGCCAGGCCAGCAGGATGGCCTCCTCCTTGAAATAGTCGCCGAAGGAAAAATTGCCCAGCATCTCGAAAAAGGTGTGGTGCCGGGCGGTACGCCCGACATTTTCCAGATCGTTATGTTTGCCCCCGGCCCGCAAACATTTTTGCACGCTCACCGCCCGTGGATAGGGGGGGGTCTCCTCTCCCAGAAACAGGGCCTTGAACTGATTCATGCCCGCATTGCTGAACAACAGGGTCGGGTCATTGCGAGGCACCAGACTGGAAGAGGCCACAATCGTGTGATCGTGACGTTGGAAAAACGTCAAAAAGCGGTCGCGTATTTCGTTGCCGTTCATCGTGTCCTGTTCAAAACCTGCCAAATAGTCTCATCGCCAAAGCCGCGTCGCGACAAAAAATCATACTTTTTTTTCAACGCCCGACGATCCGTTGTGTCGGATTCCCCCCTCTCCTCCCCGGAACCAAACCGCTTGGCCAAGGCGGTCGCCGCCCGCTGGACAGCGTCCCCCTCCTCCAACAAGAGGTCCAGGGCCTGCTGAATATGCGACTCTGCCACCTGCAGGGCGCGCAACTCGGCCCAGACCCGCCGGGGCCCATAGTGTCCGTTCTGCAAGCGATGCCGGGCGCGGGAGAGTGCGAAGGCGGCATCATCCAGATAGCCCAACTCCCGACAGCGGGCGCACACCACCGCCACATCCCCAGAGGTCACCCCCTCCTGCAGCAGCCGTTGCTGCAACTCCCACTCCCCGTAGGAACGGCGGGCCAACCAGCGGATCGCCTGATCGTAGGCTTGTTTGGTGGTTTCCTCAATGGTATTCATGGGGCACACGATCCATCCTGCTCCGCTTCTCCCCCGAAAGAGGATTCCGGGGCAGCAGAAGGTCCACGCAAAAACCGGACCCATTGTCGTCCCTGATAGAGTTCCAACGGTTGGAAACGGGCTTTATAGTCCATTTTTTGGCACTCGGCAATCCAGTATCCCAAATAGAGGTGGCTCTTTTCCAACCCCAGGGCTTCGTGAATCTGCCAGAGAATGGCATAGCTGCCCAGACTCCTGGCCGCCTCGTCGGGACGAAAAAAGGTGTAAACCGCCGAGAGGGCCGTTGGCAAAATATCGGTAACCGCCACCATCAGCAGACGCTCCCCCTGACGAAATTCGACAAAACGGGTGGTGGACCAGGGGGCGATCAGATAGTCCATAAAATCATCGGGGCTCGGATTGGCCATGGGCCCCCCCTGGTGGCGGCCATTGATGTAGTCCCGATAGAGTTCAAAACGCTCCTGGGTATAGGCAGGAAGCATCATCCGCACGGTCAGATCCTGGTTGCGCTGCCAGACCCGGCGCATGCTGCGGGGCAGGCGATAGTCGACCACCGGCACCCGCACCGCCTGGCAGGCACGGCAGGTTGGGCAGTAGGGACAATAGACGTGACCACCGCTGCGCCGAAACCCCCGTTCCATCAGAAAAGCGTACAGGATATCGTTCATGGCCACTTCCGGGTCAACAAACAGGGTGGCGGCCAGGCGATCCGCAAGATAGCCACAGGCGTGGGAACGGCTCAAATAGAGGTTCAGGGTAGGATTGTTCCAGAGAGAGCCCCCACGACTGCTCATGATCGCACCCGGGCATGGGGCCGAGTGGAACCTTGCAATCCCTGAACAAAGACGGCAAACTGACACAGGATGCGGGCGCGCGCGACGGGTCGCTGCGTCACCAGACAGCCTGTCAGACCGGAAATGGGGGAAAATGGATTCATGTTCAAAGGCACTACCATCCTGTTGGTCAGACGCAACGACTCCCTGGTCATGGCGGGAGATGGACAAGTCACACTGGGCAGCCTGGTGGTCAAGGCCAACGCCCGCAAGGTGCGCACCCTCTACGAGGGGAAAATATTGGCCGGTTTTGCCGGTTCCACCGCCGACGCCTTTACCCTCTTCGAGCGGTTTGAGGAAAAACTGGCCAAGCACAGCGGCAATCTTACCCGATCTGCCGTGGAGTTGGCCAAGGATTGGCGCATGGACCGCATGCTGCGGCGTTTGGAGGCCATGCTGATCGTCGCAGACCGGGGAGCCACCCTGCTCCTCAGCGGCACCGGTGATGTGCTGGAACCTGAGCAGGGCATCGTCGCCATCGGCTCCGGCGGGGCCTACGCCCAATCCGCCGCTTTGGCCCTGCTGCAAAATACCGAGCTGCCGCCGCGAAGCATCGCCGAAAAGGCCATGGAAATCGCTGCCAGCATATGCATTTACACCAATAATAACATAATAATAGAAGAGCTGTAAATGGCTGAATTTACCCCACGTGAAACGGTGTCGGAGCTGGATCGCTACATCATTGGCCAGACGGCGGCCAAGCGGGCAGTGGCGGTCGCCTTGCGCAATCGCTGGCGCAGGCAACAACTGGAACCGGGAATGCGGGAGGAGGTCTATCCCAAAAACATTCTTCTGATCGGTCCCACAGGTGTCGGCAAGACAGAGATCGCCCGGCGGTTGGCCAAACTCTCGGATGCCCCCTTCATCAAGGTGGAAGCCACCAAGTTTACCGAGGTGGGTTATGTGGGGCGGGATGTGGAGTCCATCATCCGTGACCTGACCGACATGGCGGTCAAAATGGGCTGGGAACGCTCCAAGAAAGAGATGCGGCACAAGGCGGAGGAGTTGGCGGAGGAGCGTCTGCTGGACATTCTTCTGCCCCAGTCACCCAACGCCCAGAGCGGCAAGGAGCAGCATCCCATGGAGCTGATTTTTGGCCAGGGTGCGACAGGTGCGGCCGAACCCACTGCACCGCCGACCGAATCCAACACCCGGCAAAAATTTCGCCGTCTGTTGCGGGAAGGCAAGCTGGACAACCGCGAAGTGGAGATCGAGATCCGTGAGCCCCGCACCACCCCCAGCCTGGAGGTATTCACCCCGCAGGGGATGGAAGGGGTGGGCATCAGCATTCAGGACATGTTGGGGGGCATGCTGGGGGGGGGCAAGCCGCAAAAACACCGGACGGCCATCAAGGATGCCCTGGAAATGCTGACCGATGAGGAGGCCAGCAAACTGGTGGATCGGGACAAGTCCAAAAAAGAGGCGGTGGAACGGGTGGAGCAGTCTGGCATCGTTTTTCTCGATGAGTTGGACAAGGTGTGCAACCGTTTTGAAGGGGGGCGCAGCGGGGGTGACGTCTCCCGGGAAGGGGTGCAACGGGATCTGCTGCCTCTGGTGGAGGGAACCACGGTCTCCACCAAACATGGCATGGTGCGCACCGACCATATCCTGTTCATCGCCTCCGGTGCCTTTCAACTTTCCAAACCTTCGGATTTATTGCCGGAGTTGCAAGGCCGTCTACCCATCCGCGTGGAACTGAAAAGCCTGGGTGTCGAGGAGTTTGTGCGCATTCTCTCAGAACCGGAAAACGCCTTGACCCGTCAATACAGTGCCCTGCTGGCCACCGAGGGAGTCCATCTCTCCTTTCGCGAGGATGCCATCCGCGCCATCGCCGAAATTGCCACTCAGGTCAATGAGACAACAGAAAATATTGGTGCCCGCCGTCTGCATACCGTACTGGAAAAGTTGCTGGACGAATTATCCTTCACCGCCACGGAACGCCGGAACGAGAGGGTGGTCATCGATGCCGATTATGTGCGCGCCCAGTTGAAAGATCTGGCCAACAACGAGGATCTCTCCCGATTCATCCTCTAGAAGGCGCATCTCCCCCTCTGGCCTGGCACGGATTGTCATTGCTCTGCGTTGTTTTTTCTGGCACCCTGCGGCGGGGTGGCAGGCAGGCTTGCCTGCCCGGATACCGGAGTCTCTCCCCGGGAGGGGCCCGGCGCAATGCTTCCTACCTTGAGATCAGGAGAAGAGAATGGCGGACAAGAAAAAGACAGGCCCAGTCGAAGTGGTCCTCGGTCGGGGTTCTCAGCAAGCCAAGCCTGCGGAACAACCGAAAATTGAGCGCATGAAAGAGCCGGAATACCTGGAACAGATCGCGCCCCTGCATATTGAACTGGTCAAAATGCAAAACTGGGTCAAAGAGCAAGGTATCCGTATCGTCGCTCTGTTTGAAGGACGGGACGCCTCCGGCAAGGGGGGCACCATCAAGCGGTTTATCGAACATATGAATCCCCGTGGGTGCCGGGTGGTGGCCCTGGAAAAACCCACCGACACCGAGCGCACTCAGTGGTATTTTCAGCGCTATGTGCAGCACTTGCCTGCCGCAGGCGAGATTGTTCTCTGTGATCGCAGCTGGTACAACCGGGCCGGTGTGGAACGGGTGATGGGCTTTTGCAGCAAGGATGAGGTGCGGGAATTTCTTCGCGCAGTACCGGAATTTGAGCGGATGCTGGTCAATTCAGGCATCCAGCTGTTCAAGTTTTATTTTTCTGTCAGCAAACAGGAGCAAAAACGCCGCTTTGAGAGCCGTTTGCACGACCCCCTCAAGCAGTGGAAGCTCAGCCCGGTGGACAAAGAGTCCCAGGACAAATGGGAGGATTATACCAAGGCCAAGGAGGATATGTTTTTTTATTCCTCCACAGAGGAGTGCCCCTGGACCATCGTCAAATCCGTGGATAAAAAACGGGCCCGACTGGAAAGCATCCGCTATTTTCTCAGCCAGATCGACTATCCCGACAAAAACAGCGCGCTGCTGGAGTACGACAAGCGGATCATCCGCACCGTACACGAGGAGGTTGGCATCGACTAGGCGAACGCCCGCCCCGCTCTGTACACACTGCCAGCAGTCGACTTGGCTTTGGCGGGGGGAGATGTTGCACCTGGGAAAGTGGGAGCCGTCATGGCTCCCACTCCCGTCAGGCTCTCCCGACTTTCTGCTTTTCCTGCCTCAATCCCCTCAGTCACTCCTGCCGTTTACCCCCCACTGTAACACTCTGACCCTGCGGGCTGTTATAAATCATATTCTACCTTTTACGCAGTCGACACAAACCCGGCACCCTCCGTGCACAATCCGACACACACCCTTAATATTTATTTACAAAACAATCAGTTGGATTTTTAAACAATCTGTGCATAATAAAGATCGTGCATTCGCCTATTCCGTGTATCGCCGTGCGGTCACGACAGCACGGCACACCGCAAACATTTATCTCTGACCACCCAAACAGGAGAGTTCCATGCAGAAGAAAACCCTTACCGTCGCCGCTGTCGCCGCTGCCGCACTGGTTGCTTTGACCGCCACCGTCGAGGCCCGTACCATGATTCAGAACAAAGGGTCGGATACCCTGGTCAACGTGGCACAGGCCTGGGCAGAAGAGTACCAAAAGATTAAACCGGAGGTGGCCATTGCCGTCACCGGTGGGGGAACGGGTACCGGTATCGCCGCTCTCATCAACAACACGGTAGATATTGCCAATGCCAGTCGGGAGATCAAGCAAAAAGAGATTGATTCGGCCAAGGCCAACGGAGTGACCCCTGTGGAACATGTGGTGGGATTTGACGCCCTGGCCGTTTATGTACACAAGAGCAATCCCATGGAGACCATCAGTGTCGAGCAGTTGGCAGACATGTACGGTGAAGGGGGAAAAACCAAAAAATGGTCGGATATCGGCGTCACCGTCCCGGAGTGCAAAGGTCAAAAGATCATCCTGGTCAGCCGGCAGAACAACTCCGGCACCTATGTCTATTTCCGTGAGCGGGTGTTGGGGGAAAAACGGGATTTTGTCCTGGGCACCAAAGATATGCATGGCTCCAAGGATGTGGTGGACCTGGTGGAACACACCCCCTGTGCCATCGGTTACAGCGGGCTGGCCTATGCAACCCCCGGCATCAAAATGTTGAAAATTTCTGAAAAGACAGGAACCCCCGGGGTCGCCCCCACCATGGAAGCCGCCATCAATAAAACCTATCCCGTCGCTCGTTCCCTGCTCATGTATACCCCCGGCGAACCCAAAGGGGATGTCAAGACCTACATGGAGTGGATCAAGAGCGATGTGGGGCAGTGCATTCTGCAAAGCAAAGGTTATGCCCCCTTCCGCCCGGTGACCTGCAAGCCATAACAGGCGGTTTTTGCCGTTTCTTGACCCCCTTTTTTATCGGGGGAGCCCTATAGGAGGGCTCCCCCCGAAGCTATCGCAATACGGAGAATGGAACAGATGCCCATTTATGAACAACGGCTGCAAAAGGATCTCACGCACATCCGGGGAGAGCTCTCCCTGATCGGAGAGAGGGTGGAGACGTCTTTGCACAATGCACTCTATGCCCTGTTCACCCACGATGTCACATTGGCCAATTTGACCATCTTGAGGGATCAGGGCATCAATCATCTCTGCCTCAAACTGGACCGCTTTTGCCACCTCTGCATCGTTCGCCACCAGCCTACCGCCGGTCATTTGCGCCTGATCTCTTCAGTGATGCGCATGGTGGACGAACTGGAGCGCATCGGTGATTATGCCGTCACCATCGGTCGGGCCGCCCTGCACATGCAGCAGCAACAGCCTGCCGGCATTCTGAAACGGGATCTGGAGGCCATGGCGCAGAGTACAGGCACCATGCTGAAGCAGGCCCTGGCGGCAGTGAGCAGTGAGGATGCGCAGTTGGCCCGCACCACCATGAAGATGGCCGAAACGGTGGGCCATCAGTTGAGCGTCACCTTCACCGATCTGGAAAGCGAAGAGGCAGAGCATCAGAGCCCTGTGCGCTTTGTCCTGGATCTCTTCGCCGTTTGTTACATGCTGGAGCGGGTGAGCGATCGGGCCAAAAATATTTGCGAAGAGGCGTTGTTCATGATGGCTGGCGAAAGCAAGCCGGAAAAGGTGTTCCGCATCCTCTTCATCGACCGGGAAAATTCCGTCAGGAGTCAGATGGCGGAGGCGATCGCCCGGCGGTTTTATCCCACCCAGGCCATCTACAGCAGTGCCGGCGTGCAGCCCGGCCCGATCAACCAAAGCATGCTGGATTTTATGCGCTATCAGGGGTGTCCCATGGAAAACATCCTCCCCAAACCCCTGGAGGCTGTACCACTGGCAGAAGAAGAGCAGATTGTCATCAGCCTGGAGGGGCCGGTGCGTTCCTATCCTCTGGAGCTGCATTTCCACACCACCTTTCTGGATTGGACGGTCAGTGATCCCCCCCTCGAAGAGGATGATGCGCAGACAAAGCGGGAAAAATACGAAAAATTGTATCGGGAAATCACCTCACAAGTGCGTGGATTGATGGAAATCTTGCGGGGCGAGGAGGTCTTTTAAGATGACTGGGCAGCCAACAAACGCCGCCCTGGCAGAGAGTGTTGGGGATGTCCTGGATGCCAACTGGTATATAGACAAGATCTTTCAAGGTCTCATGTTTGTATGCGGCATCTCTGCAATACTTTTTGTGTTGGGTATATTCGCCTTCGTTTTTGCTGAAGGTGCCGGATTTATCCTCAAAACAATCGATTGGCAGCAGTTTTTGTTCTCACCCCGGTGGGCCCCCACTTCGGGGTACAACCCGACCTATGGCATTTTGGCCCTGGTTGCCGGCACGGCCTCCATTACCCTGTTGGCCATGGCTGTTTCGGTGCCTCTCTCCCTGGGTGCCGCCATCTATATCGCCGAGTTTGCCAAGGGCCGCACCCGTGAACTGCTCAAGGTGCTGATCGAATTGCTGGCCGCCATCCCCTCGGTGGTCTGGGGATTTATCGGCTTGGCCATCATGAATCCGTGGATCATCAAGACCTTTGATGTGCCCATCGGTCTGAACATTCTCAACTGCGGCATCATCCTGGGCCTGATGGCAGCTCCCATCATCACCTCCATTGCCGAAGATGCCCTCAAGGCCGTGCCGGACACCTATCGGGAAGCAGCGGCAGCACTGGGTGCCAACCGCTGGCAAACCACCATCCGGGTGGTATTGCCTGCTGCCAAAAACGGTCTGTTGGCCGCCGTGTTGCTGGGGGTGGGTCGCGGATTTGGCGAAACCATGGCCGTTCTGATGGCCAGTGGTCACTCCATCAACATACCGGAAAGTATCTTCGATTCGGTACGCGCCCTGACAGCGACCATCGCAGCCGAGTTGGGTGAGACCGCCGTGGGGTCAGACCATTATCAGGCACTGTTCACCATCGGCATCTTCCTGTTTACCATCACTTTTATTATCAACATGACCGCTGACTGGATTGTCCGCGGCAGCAAGAAGAAAGGATGAGCCATGTTTTCCGCCCAACCGGTCAACGTTCGCAACCAACAGGTAGAGAGGCTATTCAGCCTGCTCTTCGGGATCATGATGGTGGTGCTCATCATCCCCGTATTGATGATTCTCTTCACCCTGTTTTATCGGGGTTGGTCCATGATTTCTCTGGACTTTTTGTTCACTTTTCCAACCAAAGGCATGACGGCCGGGGGTATCTTTCCCGCCTTGCTGGGCACCATTTGGCTGGTGGTTGTCTCCCTGCTGGCCTCGGTCCCCCTGGGGGTGGCAGCGGCGGTCTACCTCAGTGAATATGCCAACCAGGATCACTGGTTGACGCGACTGATCAACCTGGCCACCATCAATCTGGCGGGTGTCCCTTCCATCGTCCATGCCCTGTTTGGGCTGGGTGCCTTTGTGCTGTTTTTCAAATTTGGCACCAGCATTCTGGCCGCCAGTTTGACCCTGGCCATCATGACCTTGCCGGTGGTCATCGTCTCCTCCTGGGAGTCGTTGCAGGCGGTGCCCAAGGCGTTTCGGGAGGCCTGTTGGAACATGGGTGCAACCCGTTGGCAGACCATCCGTCAGGTGGTGCTGCCCAACGCCCTGACCGGTATTTTGACCGGTATTATTCTGCAGGTTTCCCGGGCAGCCGGTGAGACCGCCCCCATCATGTTTACCGGTGCGGTCTTTTTCCTGCCCTTTCTGCCCAGCAGCCTTTTTGACCAAACCATGGCCCTGGCTCTGCACCTGTACACCATTTCCACCCAGGTGCCGGACGTACCGGAAGCCCTGCCTTTTGGAGTCGCCTTGTTGTTGGTCTGCATGGTTCTGATCATGAACTCCACGGCCATCTGGTTCCGCATGTATTTGAGAGGGAAGAAAAAATGGTAAATTTTGCCCTGCAGGCAGAGCGCGACAATCGCCCCGTCGACACGGCCGGTCCCGGCCCGGATGCCCCTGTCCAGTTGGCCGTGCGGGATCTGGAGATCCTCTATGGCACGTTTCAGGCCCTGTCAGGTGTCACCCTGGAGATCCGGAAGAAGGAGATCTTCGGCATCATCGGACCGGCCAACAGTGGCAAGACTTCGTTTCTCAACGCCATCAACCGCATGGATATGATGCGCCCCAACATGACCGTTCAGGGGGAGATTCACTTCAATGGCACCCCGGTTCGTGACTGGCGCAATGTCTACGCTCTGCGCCGCAAGATCGGCGTGGTCTTCCCCCTGCCCGTGGGATTGCCCATGACCATCTACGACAATGTGGCCCTGGCACCCCGCCTGAGCGGTAAAAATCTGGGTCCAGCAGATCTGGATGCGCTGGTGGAGCGTTGTTTGCGGCGGGCGGCCCTCTGGGATGAGGTCAAGGATCGGCTCAACTCCCTGGGCAGCCTGCTCTCCGGTGGTCAACAGCAACGGTTGACCATTGCCCGCGCCCTTTCTCAGGAGCCGGAGTTGTTGATGCTGGACGAATTTTCTATCGCTGTGGATCCTGTCACCACCATGCGCATTGAAGACATCCTCAAAAGTTTAAAAGAGGAGATGACCATCATTCTGGTCACCAACCTGGTGCAACAAGCCCAGCGACTGGCCCACCGCACCGCCTTTTTCCTCAACGGGAAATGCGTCGAAATCGGAGAGACCGAGGCGTTGTTCGCCGGAGAGGTCAAAGATCAGCGAACGCGGGAATATATCGAAGGCAAATTTGGTTGACAACCCTCTGGCAGAATGGATAACAGGAAAACAAAATGGAGACTTCAGCACTACACGCGCAACCATCGGCCAGCACCATTGCCATTCGTGCCCATCATCTCAATCTCTGGTATGGTTCGTTTCAGGCCCTGTTTGATGTCAACCTGGAGATCAAACAGGGCATGATCACCAGTATGATCGGTCCGTCCGGTTGCGGCAAATCCACCATATTGCGCAGCGTGGATCGCATCAATGAGCGCCTGGGCTATGTACGCATCGAGGGGGCCATTGAGGTGTTGGGCAAAAATATCTATGCCCAGGATGTGGAACTGGCGCAGTTGCGCAAACAGGTGGGAATGGTGTTCCAACGGCCCAATCCCCTGCCCATTTCCATCTTTGACAACGTCATTTTCGGCCATCGGGTCCATCGCAACCCGGGTGAAACCTTCCGCAAGCAGGATGAAGCCAACCTGGTGGAGGCCGCCTTGCGCAAGGTGTTGCTGTGGGACAAAGTGAAAGACAAGCTGCACAGCAAAGCCACCCAAGGGCTCTCCCTGGAGGAGCAACAAAAGCTCTGCATCGCCCGCCTTCTGCCCGTCAAACCGACGGTCTTGTTGATGGATGAGCCCTGCTCCGCTTTGGATCCCAAGGGAACCGCCGCCGTGGAGGAGTTGATCTGGGAGTTGCGGGGAGAATATTCCATTCTCCTGGTCACCCACAACATGGCCCAGGCACGCCGGGCCAGTGAGGAGTGTATTTTTCTGCTGATGGGGCGGGTGGTGGAACATCGGGAGACGGCTCAAATGTTCCTCTCTCCGGCCTGCCAGGAGACCGCCAACTATATCGAAGGGCGCTACGGATAACACACACCATCCAGCTCCCGACGTTGCCGTCGCAGCCTCCGAAGAGGCCGATGCGCATGCACGATCCATCCCCCCTCTGCAGAGTGCGCAAAGGGAAACCTTGAATCCTGCCCCAATAGCCGATATCGTCCTGGTGGGGGGGTTGTACCCCCGCCAGGACAGCGAAATGGAATAAACCTCCCCGCTGGGGTACGGTATGGCAAGGCAGACTCGGCATGTCATGACTCCTCTTCTTTCCCGCGTGGTTCCAGCGTGAACCGCCTCTCCTCTCTGTGGCCAAAAGGGCTGTTGGCCCGTCTCCTGTTGCTCTTCCAGGGCATGCTCTTCCTGTGCGCGCTGCTGCTGTATGGGGTCAGCAACCACCCGGGACCGGCCCTGTTTCTCGCCTGGGGACTCATGGGCGTGCTGGCCCTGCTGGTTTGGGGCGTGTTGCGGCATCTGTTGCGGCCCATGCAGCAGTTGGCCGCCGGCCTGCAAGCTTGGCGTGTCAACCGGGAAAGCCACGCCTGGCCATCCCCCATACCCGGTGACAGTCAGGAGATCCGCTGGATCCAGGAGGCCATCCAGGTTTTGCTGCAGGAAAAGAGGCAAGAGAGTGCCCTGCTGGAAGAGCGGGTGATGCAACGAACCCAGGATTTGCATCGCGCCAAAGAGGAAGCTGAGGCCGCCAACCGGGCCAAAAGTGAGTTTTTGGCCAACATGAGCCATGAAATTCGCACCCCCATGAACGCCATCATCGGTCTGACCGATCTGGCACTCCATACCCGTCCTTCCCCGCATTTGGAAAGTCATCTTTCCAAGGTGTTGCACGCCTCCCGCGCGCTGTTGCGCATCCTCAATGATATCCTGGATTTTTCCAAAATAGAGGCAGGCAAACTGGCCCTGGATCCCGTTCCCTTCAGCCTGCATACCCTGTTTGACAATCTGGGCGATCTTTTCCGGCAGCCCGCTGCCGACAAAGGGGTGGAGTTGAACCTTTCCATTGTGGCCAGTGTTCCGGCCCGTCTGATCGGTGATGATGCCCGCATCGAGCAGATCCTGGTCAACCTGATCAGCAATGCCATCAAATTTACCGAAAACGGGGAGATCGATGTCCGCGCCGTGGCCATGGACAAGGACCACAGTCGATTGCGCCTGGTCTGTTCGGTCCGGGATACCGGCATCGGTCTCTCCCAGGAGCAGATGGCGGCGCTGTTTGAACCCTTCGTGCAGGCGGACAGTTCCACGACCCGCAAATATGGGGGAACCGGGCTGGGGTTGAGTATCTGCAAACGACTGGTGGAGATGATGGGAGGGCGCATCGAGGCGGAAAGCACATGGGGACGGGGCAGCGTCTTTTTTTTCTCCGTCATGGTCGGCATAGGCCAGGATGCAGAACCCCTGGCAGAGTTGGTGCCACCCACCGGCCTGCACGACCTGCGCATCCTGGTGGCCGATGACAACGAAACCGCCCGGCTGATCCTGTGGGAATATTTGCGCGGCTTTCAGATTCGCCCCACCGTGGTGGAATCCGGACGGCAGGCCCTGGCCGCCATCCAGGCCGCCTGTGCCGACAACACCCCCTTTGATCTCCTGTTTGTCGACCATCGCATGCCGGAGATGAATGGTCTGGAAACGGTCCAGGCGGTGCTCCAATGGCTCTCCAGCCTCGACACGCCCACCTCCCCGCCTCCCGTGCCCAAAGTGATCATGTTGACCGCTTTCCACAGCGATGCCCTCAAAAAACAGGCCGGGGTGGCCGGGGTGGACAAGTTGCTGCAAAAACCCATCGGCAGTGCTGAACTGTTCAACGCCATCATGGAGGTATTCGGGCGGTCGGATGCCAAAATACACCGGCATCCACGGGAAGAGCAGACCGATCTGGTGGCCATTCGGCAGCAAATCGGTGGCGCACGGGTATTGCTTGTCGAGGACAACACCATCAACCGGGAGGTGGCACGGGGGGTGCTGGAACAGGTCGGCATCCACGTGGAGGAGGCACACAACGGCCAGGAAGCGGTCTGGATGGTCGGGCAGACCCGCTATGACGCTGTTTTAATGGATATTCAGATGCCGGTGATGGATGGTATCACCGCCACCCAGCTCATCCGGCAAGACCGCCGCCGCCAATCGTTGCCCATTATTGCGATGACGGCCCATGCCCTGGATGAAGACAAGGATAAAAGCCTGGCGGCTGGCATGAACGTCCATATCACCAAACCCATTGACAACGACGTGCTCTACACCACCTTGCTGCGCTGGATCAAGCCCAGGGAGCAGAACGCCCTCCCCCCGGCTCCCGTACAAACCGCCCCTTTGCCCACCGAGAAGGAGTCACTCCTTCCCACCACCCTGCCAGGCATTGAGTTGACCACAGCCCTGCGGCGCCTGCGCGGCAATCAACGGGTTTTGTTGGCCCTGCTGTGGGAGTTTCATCGGGAATTTTCCCAAGCCGCGACATACATTGCCCTGACTTTGGGCAGCAACAGGCGACGGGACGACCAGAAACAGGCAGAGCGTTTGCTCCACACACTCAAAGGCATTGCCGGCAATCTCTCCGCCACGGAACTGTATGCCGCGACCAAACAGTTGGAGGAGGGGGTGCGCAACAGCCCGCAGGAGATGTGGCCCCCGCTGCTGCAAACCTTTGTCCTGGCCCTGCAACAGGTTTTGACCTCCATTGAAACCTTGCCAGTTCATCCCACCGGTCCCTCCGGGGAAGAGAGTACCCCCCCGCCACAAGGCAACTTGAGCAAGGAGCGGCTGACCCCCCTGCTCCGGCAGCTGGCGGCCAACCTGTTGGCCCAGGATGCCCAGGCACAGCGGCTGTTTGAACAGCTCAACGGGCTGCTGCAAGGAGACTCTTCCCCGGTTGACAAACAATTGGAAAACCTGGGCAAGGCATTGGATCAATTCCAGTTTCGACAGGCCTACGACGCCCTGGTGGTATTGGCCGCCCTGCTGAAGGTGCCAGAGGCACTCCGACCACCACCCGGTGAAGAAGAGGGCAGCTGAAAGCGGCTGTCAACAGCCGCAACACACGGGGAAAGGAAACATCATGCCGATCCCGGAAAGATGCTCCCCAGTTGGCGGATGCTCTCCTCCAGGCTGCAGTTTTGGTCCACCGGCTGCCGCAGATAGCTGCGGATCGGCGTGATCAGCTTCAAAGCCGAGTCGATTTGGGGATTGCTGCCCGCTGCATAGGCTCCGATGTTGATCATATCCTCAGCCCGGCTGTAGGTGGCCAAGGCCTCCCGCAAACGTCCCGCCCAACGTTTCTGTTTGACATCGGCCAAGGACTCCATCAAACGGGAGAGGGAGGCCAGAATATCAATGGCGGGATAGTGGTTTCCGGATGCCAGACTGCGGGAGAGCACAATGTGACCATCCAGAATACCTCGCACGGCATCGGCGATGGGATCCTGCAGATCGTCTCCCTCCATCAAGATGGTGTACAGACCCGTAATACTCCCATCCCCCTCGTCCCGCCCGGTGCGCTCCAGCAAACGGGGCAACAGCATGAAGGTGGAAGGCGGATAACCCCGACTGGTGGGGGGCTCGCCCCGGGTCAATCCGACCTCCCGCTGCGCCATCGCGAAACGGGTCACCGAGTCCATCAGCAACAAGACATGCTGCTGTTTGGCCCGGAAATATTCGGCGATGGAGGTGGCCAGAAAAGCGGCCCGCAAGCGCAGCAGAGGCGGCTGGTCGGAGGTGGCCACCACCACCACCGACCGGGCCATTCCCTCAGGCCCCAGATCTTTTTCGACAAACTCCACCACCTCACGACCACGCTCTCCCACCAGAGCGATCACGTTGACATCCGCTGCCGTATAACGCGCCATCATACCCAGCAGGGTGCTCTTGCCCACACCCGATCCGGAAAAGATGCCGACCCGTTGCCCCTGTCCCACGGTCAGCAGGCCGTTAATGGCCCGCACCCCCAGATCCAGTATGGTGTCGATGCGCCGGCGCACCATGGGGTTGACGGGCTCGGCATACAACGGCACACGCTCCGGCAGTACCAGCAGCGGTCCCCCATCCAGGGGAGCCCCCATGGGATCGATGACCCGCCCCAGCAGGGCATCCCCCACCGCCACATCCTCTGGACGACCATGGGAGACAATACGACTGCCAGGATGGATGCCCCGTAGCGCCCCCAGGGGCATCAGCAGCAAAGCCCGGTTGCGAAACCCCACCACTTCCGCCTTGATGGGCTGTTCTCCGCTCTCCGGCCAGATTTCACACATGTCACCGATGGAAGCCGCCGGTCCATTCCCCTCCACCAACAACCCGACAACCTGGGCAACCGTACCCGTGCGCAACAGACCCATGCCAGCACGGGCCGACGCCTGGTAACTACTCCAGGGAATATCAAGAGATTTCATCATCGTCGAGCATAGGATCTGCGGCTGGCGGTGTTTCCAGAGCATCCACGATGGGGCCTTCATCCTCAGGGCCTTCATCCTCAGGCCTTCCACCCCCGGAAAGAGGCGTTTGCCGATAGCTTGTCATGGAAACGACAGTCTCTTCCGTGGAGAGATCCCCTTCCTCTTCCTCTTCTGGTCCGGCACCCAACTGCCCTGCCCAGGCATCCCGCGACATAACCGTCTCATCCCATGGGGCCGTCCCTCCCTGGGCAGATGCCACGGAATGCGCATCCGGCCACGCCTCCTCGTGCTCCTGCGCGTCGGCCAACGCACCGGCAATCTCCGCCAACCCCACAGCAGACGAGGGCGCGGACTCCTGGGGAGCAACGGGCGGGTTGAATGCTTCTCGATCCGGGGATTTTTTGACAAGGGGGGAGAGTTCACGATTGCGCGCAGCGGCCCGTTCGGCGGAATACTTGGCAGAAAGGGCGATATCTTCACAACCACTGTTCTGCAGACGATCCTGGAGATAGCTGCGCAAGCCCGCTTCCACGTCGGCCAGTTGCCGTTCCAGATTCTCTTCGATGCCGCCAAAATCGCTCTCCATGCGCACCGAACCGGGTGCAATGGCGGCGTCCGCCTCAATCCGCAGCTTTTCAAATCCTCCGACATTTTGCAGGATGGCGGCGCTATCGGGTGCCAGATAGAGGACGATATCCCGACGACCGGCGGCCTGGTCCAGAAGACGACGCACCCGATGCACAATGCCTTCCGGGTTGACCGTCAACTCGTGCGCCAAAAGTTCCCGGGTCAACAGGATGGCGGTCTCCACCAGAAACCGCTCCGCACTGGCAAAAACCCGCCTGGGCAGCGCATCCAGCTGGTGCAACACCGACTCAAACTGCGGCAAAAGGCGGGCGATCTCCTGCTCCATGGCCTGTTCGCCCAGGGCCAGACCCGCCTCTTCACCCGCCGCGAAGGCCTTCTGGTAGGTTTCCCGTTCAATGGTTTCCAGACGCCGCTGATGGAGCTCCTCTGGGGAGATTTCCGGCTCTTTGGCGGCTCCTTGCAGTGCCGGCAGGCGACCATCGGGCAAAAATCGCACGAAGGTCTCTCCGTGCTGGCGATTGTTGTCCCCGACCAACTCCTGAAACGAGACCCGGCGCGGCGCGCTTTCCAGATCTTCCTGTTTGATGATCCCATCCAAGACAACCGCCATGACCGCTTCCCTCTCACAAACGCCGTTGCCTGGGCCATGATCACTGCTGAAGCAGTCCTCACGATCAGGGGTCCAGGGAGATTATCCCCCTGGTGGGGTCGGGGCAAAGCCCCCGCTGTCGCCCAAACGCCGATCAAGGCCCACTGTCCGTTTACATCACCACGTCATCGGAACCCTTGCCCATGATCACGATGGAACCCTCTGCTTCCAAACGCCGGGCTGCCTTCAAAATCATCTGCTGGGCAGCCTCCACATCCACCACCTTGACGGGCCCCAACAGTTCCAAATCCTCCCGCAGCATTTCTGCTGCCCGTTCGGACATGTTCTGGAAAAATTTTTCCCGGAGCCGATCATCGGCTCCCTTCATGGCGGTCAGCAGTTCATCGTTGGAGACCTCACGCAACAGGGTCTGGAAGCTGCGGTCATCCATCAGCAGGAGATCCTCGAACAGGAACATCTCCTTGCGCACACTCTCCGCCAGGGGGTTGTCTTCCTCGTCCAGGAAGGCCAGCAGTTTATCCGACAGATCCCGACTCAGCAGGTTGAGCAATTCGGCCACTTTTTTGGTTCCGCCCGCCTCTTGCTGACGACCGCTGCGGGCCACTCCCAGGGCATCCAGCTCGGTCAGCAAGGAGAGCTCAATATCCTCCAGGGCCCCCGGGGGAAGGGTATTCATGCGGGCCATGCGGTAGACGGTTTGCTGTTGCAGATCGGTGGAGAGATGATCGATCACCAGTGCCGCATGCTCCTGCTGCAACTGGGAGATGATCAAGGCAACACTCTGGGGGTGTTCCCCGGCGAGAAAGGTGGAGACCAGGGTGGGTTCCATGGTGTTGAGAATTTCCCAGGGGGTGCTCTTGGGACCGGCCTGCACATCTTTCAGCAGTTGACGGGCACGATCCTTGCCCAAGGTTTTGGTCAGCAATTCCCGCACCCGGGCCTGTCCCCCGCGCACGTCATACATTTTCAGTTCAAACTTGTCGAGAAACTCCTGCCTGACGGCCTGCACCACTTCCGGCGCCATGACGCCCATGCGGGAGATGACCCGGGAAATTTCCCGCAGTTCGTTCTCCAACATCCCTTCCATGATCTTTTTGGCATCCTCATCCGGCAAGGAGAGGATAAAAACCCCTGCCTTCTCTTTGCCACTCAGCCGCAACTTGGTTCGTCGCGTCTGTGCCTCAACGGCATCGCCCCCATCCCATCCCTGCATATCCATACACAACCCGCTCCACCAGCTATCCACCCCACACAACGCACCGGCCACCACCGGGCCGGGCATCACCTGACAGCACTAATCCTGCGCCATCCACCCACGGATGATTTCCCGTGCCTCTTCTGGATTTTCCGCAATCATCTGCTGGGTCATTTTGATACTCCGGTCTGGCACGCGGAGACGCAGCGGCTGTTCAGAGGGCATGGCACCCACCCCTTCGGCCACCAATTGTTGATCCAACTCGGCCACAGCCGCCGGGATCCCCGTCGTCTCTGCCATCCGTTCACCCGTCAAGAACTCCTCTATCAGCGGCCTCAACACCAGCAGGAGCAGGGAGAAGATGGCGATAGCCAACGCAACCTGCAGCCAGAACTCCGCCGACATCCAGAAGCGTGGCGCCTTGTCCTCGGTGGTCAGCACCCGCTCGAAAGGCACACTGGCCATCTCGATGGTGTCGCCCCGCTTGCTGTCAAACCCTACCGCCCGTTCGACAATTTTTTGCAGACGGTTCATCTCCTCGTCCGACCGTTTTTTGTTGCCGGTCTTGTCGCCTGTGGGACTCTCCTCCGGAGTATCCACCAGCACGGCCACCGACAGACGTTTGATGGTCCCCACCGGCAGCACAATTTTGTTGATGGTTTTGGAAATCTCGTAGTTGATGGTCTCCCGCTCGGTATTGCGGGCCTGGGTGGAGCCAGAGCCGCCCGTCTTGGCCGCATCGTTGGCATCGTTGGTACGCACCCCCGGCGTCCCGCCAACGCCAAAGTCACCCCGGCTGTTTTCGTTGACGGTCTGCTCACTGCGGGGCACCCCTCCCTGCCCCACCGGATCGTAGATCTCCTCCTGGCGTTCCGTGCGGGAGAGGTCCAGTTCCGCAGTCACCCGCACAATACTCTTGCTGACGCCGCTGGCACTCACACCGATCACTTTGTCCAGCATGGCCTGGGCGCGATCCTCCAACCCCTTTTCCACCTGCTGTTGCATCGAGCGGGTCTCATCGACCCCCATACGTCCATCCTTGGCAACATTGCGCCCCCCTGCAATCAGGTTGCCCTTGCCATCCAGCAGGGTGACATTGCTCTCCTCCAACCCTTCGACGGAGGAGGCCACCAGGTGAACAATGCCATCCAACTGCGCGGGTTGCAGGGGGTGGGAAAGCTCCATCACGACGGAGGCGCTGGCCGGACGAGCCTCCGACACAAACAGGGAGGGTTTGGGCAAGACCAGATGGACACGGGCGGTGTGAACGGCGGAGATGCTCTCAATGGTACGGGCCAACTCGCCCTGCAAGGCGCGCTGGAAGTTCATGCGCTGCACAAAGTCGGTCATCCCGACCAGATTGTTTTTGTCAAAGAGTTCAAAACCGACCCCATTGCCCTGTTTGGGCAGCCCCTGGGTGGCCAGCTCCAGGCGCAGATCGTAGACCCGGTCCGCCGGCACATCCACCGAGCTGCCCGCCGGGCCAATCTGGTAGGGAACCTTCAATTTGTTCAGCTGTTCGATAATCCGCCCCGTCTCTTCCTGGGGCAATCCGGAAAAGAGCACCTTGTAGGCAGGTCGGGTGGCAAACCAGATCACGACCGAGAGTGCCAGTATGGTGGCCCCGATAGCCAGAAGAAGACCGTTACGACCACCCAAAGGCAGCTGCGCCATGAAGCGGGCAGCAGAGTCCAGCAAGTTATTACCGGAGGGCTGTGTAACGGCAGTAGGCGATTCAGCCATGGCAGTCTATTTCCGTTGTATTTCCATCGACACGATGTTGGGATCAGCAACCCGAAACACGCCACTCACCAGACAGAAGGGGAGAGCATTGCTGTATCACCACCCGCAACCAGACTAGGCTGTCGGCATCGTTATGATTTCGTGGTACACTTCCAGTGCCTTATTGCGCACCTGAAGCAGCAGACGCAGATGCAATTCCGCTTCAGAACTGGCAACCTGCGCCTCATGCAAACTCACCCCGGCGTTGCCCAGCAAGGCACGCTCCGTCAAGTCCTTGGACTCTTTTTGCAAACGATCGGTCTCCTTGATCTGCTGCGCCAGCATGCCGGAAAAGGTTTCCCAGGCACCCCCCTTGCCGCCACCGACCCCGGTACCGGAAAGCGTGGGCAGCATATTGGACAACGGCACAGCAGACACTTCGTGGACGGACATACGACTCTCCCCCTCTCTTAACGACCGATTTCCAATGCTTTCAAGGCCATCGCCTTGGAAGCGTTCAACACAGAGACATTGGACTCATACGCATGGGTGGCCGACATCATATTGACCATCTCCGTCACGGTATCCACGTTGGGCATATCCACATAACCATCCGATTTGGCGTCGGGATGGTTGGGATCGTATTGACGGCGAGGTGGCCGCTCATCCACATGGATGCGCTCGACAGAGACCCCCGTGGAGGCGGCCATCTGCTCCCGGGTCAACATTTCATCGAACGGTTGCGCCGCAAAGATCGGATCCCGACGTTTGTAGGGCCCACCCTCCACCGTGCGTGTGGTCTGGGCGTTGGCCACATTTTCAGCCGTGATATTCAACCGCAACCTCTGCGCCGTCAAGGCAGAAGAGGTCACACGAAACGAAGTCAAAAAATCCATCTCAATCCTCTGGTCCATCCCGACGGGTCCATTCACACAGCGCATTTACCGCGCATTTCCATCGATCAACATCCGCATGGTGCCGATCTGCCCACTCAACGACTGGGCGGCAAAGTTATACAGGAGCTGATTGGCCGACTGCTGGGCCATCTCCTGCTCCAGATCGACGCTGTTGCCATCCCCCTTGGGGATGGATGTCTCCACCTCCTGGAGCGTACCTTCCACTGGCTCGGTATAGCCCTTGGGCAGATGCCCCGGGGCTGTACGGGCCATGGGCAACGCATCCCGGGGCGGCAAAGATTCTTTCAGCACATCCTCAAACTCAAAGCGCCGCGCCTTGTAGCCGGGTGTATCCGCATTGGCCACATTGGAGGCGATAATCTCCTGCCGCCGCTGCCGCAGATCCAACAGGTTGGCTTTGAACGCCCCGGTTTGGCCCAGCAAACCCCAATCCGCCATTTCACCCCTCCACGCCCACCCATCGGCAAGCCGCTCTCCGGCAGACGACAACGGGCCAAGTTACTCGAAAGAAAAAACCAAATCAACAAGAAACGACGAGCATTCCCTTGATCGACCATCACCGGAGAAAGCGGGCGCACCCACTCTGCCGGCTAGGATGGCAAGTTCTCTCCAAAAATGCAATGGTTTTTTCATCGGACGGAGAGGATTATCCGGCAGCTCTCCTCCCTCCACGTCCGGCCCGCACCCCCTCTAGACAGCCATCAACCGCGCATGAATCGCCTGGCGCAACTGTTGAGCAGCGGCCAAAATGCGTGCCCTGGCCCGATCCGACCAATGGGCATCGGCCAGCTCGTCGGGACGAAACGGATAGAGCAGACTGCGGGAAGAGGCTGCATAGGCACCCACACCCTGGGGCCCTGCTCCGGCCACAATACCCTCCAGGGATCCGCCTTGCGCCCCGATGCCCGGCATCAGAAAGAGGGCCTGGGGGGCAAGACGCCGCAGTTGCCCCGCCATCTCCGGGTAGGTTGCCCCCACCACCATTCCCACGTTGGAAAAACCGTGCCGCCCCACCCCCCTCTGGCCCCATTGGTGCACCAGCTCAGCCATCTTTTCTGCCACGGTGCCGCCCCGTTCTCCCCCTTCTGTCCAGAGGAAGAGATCCTGCAGCTCCCCTGAAGAGGGGTTGGAGGTTTTGGTCAACACAAACAGGCCCGCCTCCGGGTTGACCTCCAAAAAGGGCACAATGCCGTCGCTGCCCAAATAGCCGTTGAGGGTCAAGGCATCCACCTGCCACGGATTGGCAGCATCGAACAGCGGGTGACGGGGGGCCAACCAGGCGATCCCGTAGGCCCCGGCTGTGTGTGCCACATCGTTGCGTTTGGCATCCATGATCACCAACAACCCCCTCTCCCGCAGCAGGGTCAGGGTACGTTGCAGGGCGCGCATGCCCGCCAGACCATACTGTTCGTAAAAAGCGGCCTGGGGTTTGTAGGCAACCACCTCCGCCTCGGTGGCTTCGATCACCAGCTGGTTGAAAGCCACCACCACCTCCTCCAACTGCGCCTCGGTGGGCTGCTGTTGCAGCTGAGCCCGCAGAAACGCGGGAAACCGTCCGATGTCCGGGTCCAAACCCACCACCACCCGGGAACGACGCGCCAGTGCCCGATCAATCAGGCGATCCGCAAACCCTTCCACATTCTCTCCTCAACCAACCTGGGCCAACCCCGGAAACCATTGGATCAGCCAGATGGACAATTGGTTAAAGTTGCCCAACATCAACAGCAGACCCACCCCCACCAGCAGCAGACCGGAGACCCGCTCCACCTGGTGCAGATGGCTGCGCATCCGGGTAAAAAACTGGAAAAACAGGTTGATGGCCAAACCCGCCAGCAGGAAGGGGATCCCCAGCCCCGCCGAATAGAGGGCCAACAACAGGATCCCCTGCTGGACGCTCTCCTGGGCTCCGGCGATGGCCAGAATGCCCGCCAGGATGGGACCGACACAGGGTGTCCAACCGAACGCAAAGGCCAAGCCAATCAGATAGGAGCCCAACGGTCCGGGGGGTTTGCGTTGCAGATTGAAACGGGCCTCCCGATCGAGCAGCGCGATACGGAACAGGCCCATGTAATGCAATCCGAACAGGATGACCAGAGCGCCCCCCACCTGGGCAAGCAACTGCATATATTGCAGCAGCATGCGGCTGAGGAAGGTGGCCGAGGCCCCCAAGGCAACAAACACCGTGGAAAAGCCCAGGATGAAAGAGAGGGCATGCAAGGCCACACGCCATCGTATCTCCCCCTCCTGCGCGGTACGCATCTCTGTGACGGAGACCCCCGTCATAAAACTGATATAGGCAGGCACCAAAGGCAACACACAGGGGGAGATGAAAGAGAGCACCCCGGCCAGGAGAGCGGTGGCCACCGTAATCTTTTCCATCGGCATCACTCCTGGGCAACGGCGGGGAGCGGGGTGGAGGCCAGCAGCCATGCTCCATAGGCGGGCAGGCAACGGGTTATGGGCGTCTGCAAGATTTCAGGCACCTCATAGGGGTGCAGAGCCAACAACCGCTGCTCCAGCACAGGATAGAGCGCCTGGCGGGTTTTGATCAACAGGGTCCACTCCGCGTCGCGATGGAGGGCACCCTGCCAGTGGTAAAAAGAGCGTCCCCCGGGCAGCACATGCACACAGGCGGCCAACTGCTCCCGCAGCAGGCTCTCGGCCACCGAGGCCGCCAACGCCTCATCCGGCACCGTGGTCCAAACCAACACCAGCTCGGTATCCATTCTCACAAGCTCCCTGTTTGACACCCTGCCAAAAAGCGGCACACACCGCACGCAATCGTGCCGATCATCCCCGTTCACCGGGCGGCAGAGGTCGCCACCAACAACGGATCCACCCAGTTTTGCAGATCTTTTTCGGTCACCCCACCCACACGGGAGGCGACCAGCTGGCCTTTCTGGTTCAGCAACTTGGTGACGGGCAGCCCAAACACCCCCCCCAGCATTTTGGCCACCTGATCCAGTTGGGCCGTCTCCCCGTAGACAACCGGGTAGGAGATATGATGCTCCACGACAAACTGCTGCAACTGCTCCAGAGT
This sequence comes from Magnetococcales bacterium, assembly GCA_015229095.1. Lineage (GTDB taxonomy): Bacteria > Pseudomonadota > Magnetococcia > Magnetococcales > Magnetaquicoccaceae > Magnetaquicoccus. The sequence goes on from JADGCE010000017.1 coordinate 29,157, forward strand.
GACATGATCCATATAGTCAATACCCAGCACCACCACCCCTTTGTTCCCATAGCGTTCATGAAAACGCACCAACTCTGGGATTTCTGCCAGACAGGGGGGGCACCAGGTGGCCCAAAAATTGACCACCACCACCTTGCCCCGCAAATCGGCCAGACGGAGGGGTTGCCCACCCACCGTTTTCAATAACAGCTCCATCTCTTTGGCAGGCTCTGCCATGGCCGTTCCCGGCACCGCGCTCCCCAGCATGGCCGCCCACACCAGCACCACCATGCCTGCCCATCGCCAAAGGCCCGTCACCCACCAGGGACGCACAAAACCCACCAAGGCGCGCTTCATTCGTATGACCACCTGTACACTCCTCCATCCATGCTGACGTTTGAAACCCCATGCCATCGTTGGCGACCGCCCATCCTGTGGTCATCCGACACGGGAGAGCCCGCCGGAACCATTGTAGCGCAGTTGCTGTGGATTGTGCAGGGTATACCGGTTTGTGGCTGGAAAAAGGGCGACGGTTCGCCACACACCACCGCAGGGGAGA
>JADGCE010000154.1 GCA_015229095.1 Magnetococcales bacterium
ATGCTTTCTCGCACCTGTGCCGACGCATCTTCTCCCAAGCCAGGGTGTCTCATGTTCCTTCTGTCATTTTCCCTGTTGCTGACGCTGTTTGTCGCCGCACTGCCCGGCCTGGCAGGCGAGGCGCCTCCCCCTCTGCCCTCTGCCCCATCCTCTCCCCCTGTTCCATCCAGGCAGCAAGAGCGCACGCTGGCTATTCAACAGGAGCAGGCTGCCCGTGAGAGAGATCGCCGTCAACAGCTCTCCATCCGGGCTGAAGAGAAAAGGGCGCGGGAGGTCTCTCACCAACGGGAGCAGCAACTCCGGGCAGCTGAGCGACAGGCTCGCATTCAGGAACGGGAGGCAGAGGCCCAGCTGCGCGCCCTGGATCGTCGCCAAAGTGAGTTGTGGAAACAGGCGTTGCGACGCGAGGCCCAACACCGCCGCCAGGAGGAGCAGCGGGCCGAATGGAGGTACCAGCAGTGGCAGGCGCAGATGCGGGTGGCCGACAACCAGGCCAAAATGCGGGCACTGTCGGAGGAGGCTGGTGCCAGGGTGGCGGATGTTCTGCGGATGCAGGAGCAGAAGGCGGAGAGCCAGCGACTGGCACAGCGGCGGCGGGCGATCGATCAGGGGCAGTGGCTGACCACGCAGCGGGAGAGCACAGCGTTGCGGGGGACGTTGGAGCATACCCGACGGGCGCAGTGGCACGACGCGACCCGCCTGGAGGCGGACGAACAGGAGGCCCGCAAGCGGTTGAAGCTCCTGAAACAGGCGGCCCAGGAGGGCAATCGCCATGCCCAATATCAGTTGGGTATCTGTTATTGGGAGGGCAAGGGCGTTTTTCAGAACGATGCGAAAGCTTTCCATTGGTTGCGCAAGGCGGCGGAGCAGGGGGATGCTCAGGCGCAATGGCAAGTGGCCCTGGCCTATCATATCGGCCAGGGGGTTGCCCAGAACAATCTGGCGGCGTATGTCTGGAATCAACGGGCCATCCAGGGGGGGGAGATCAGGGGGTTTGCCTTGCGGCAACGGATCATCCAGCAGATGGGCCCGGTGCAACAGGCCCAGGCCCAGGAGGGGGCTCGTTGAAGGAGCGGGGCGCGTGGTCTTTGCGGATGTCCCTCTCCCAACGGGAGCCCCGCCCCTCCCCGGTGGTCCGGTGGTGGTGAGTCCCTGCGCGCACCCTACGGCGCGCCGCGCTTTTGGATAAAATGGACATTATTGGCACGGTAGGTGCCGTCCCGACCGGGTGTCACCTCAAACTCAATCAAATCGCCCGGAGTCGGAATCTGTTCCGGGTCGGCCAATTCCGAGACATGCACATAAATGTTGTTGCGCCGACATTTGGCAAACCCATAGCCCTTGTCGGCGAAATAGATGGTGACCAGTGCCTGCTCGGTGCTCCCCAGGATCAGGCTTTCACCGGTTTCGTTATGGGGAACCCACTTTTCCCCCTGATGCAGGGTGATGTCGGTGGCGGTCAACCCCTCGCTGTCCGAACCCGATCCCACCACAAATTCCACCACATCGTTGACCCGCAAGGTCAGATCCTGCACCAGTTGCGGCAGTATGAAAAAACGCACCGTTTCAGCGGCCTGGTTGCGGATGGAAACATAACCGGAACCGTTGTCGTCCAGGGATTCCACCTGGCCAATGAGACGCCCCCCCATGACCAGCACCGAACAGGCCTGGGGACGTCCCTCTTTGCCGGGTTTGATCACAAACTGGACGTGATCATTCTCCTGCACGAGTGCCTGTCCCACCACATAACTCATGTGAAAATAGATCTCTTTATACTCGTACTCTTCCGTATAATACTGGATAAATCCGAAGCCCCGCTCCTTTTTGAAGGCCGTGACCCGGCCAAAATGGATCGTCTCCACCACGGGAGCCCCTTCGACGCCGAACCGTTGCTTTCCCATGGGCAGCGCAGTCAAATAGTGGTTGGGGGTGGTCTGCCAATAAATGGAATAACTGCGAACAGGCGTCTTGATGCCCGGCAGTTGGCAGGGGGGTTGCTCGATATAATAGTCGGCCAACGAGCGATTCCTCTGCCGTCCGGCCAGAGAGTGGATCTCCCAGAGTTCGTGGGATGGCATGGCGGGATGGTGCAGGAGCACCGCATTGCCATGGGCGCGTTCACAGAGGGCGCAGGCGATCTCCACCGCCGTGCCCAGATAGTCAAACAGCGTTTCGGTCACGGCCAGACGGACAAAGGAACCCGTGGCAATGCCTACCTTGCAGGCCATACCGGTTTCCGAATAGGGCAACCTTTTGGCCAATCCCTCCTGTATGTGGATGGCACTCTGGATGGCTGCCGCAGGGTCATCGAACAGGCCCAGGAGGCCATCCCCCAAGGCGCGGACCAGCTCTCCCTGCTGTTGCAGCATATTCTCCTTGACAATCATGTAAAATTCCAAGAGAGAATCCGCCCAATCCGCAGACAAAACTGTTTTTAACAGATCGGCGTTGTGGATACGGGCACACACAAAGGTTCGGGATGGGGGGGATGTCATGGGGCGGGTACCGCTTCCGCTGCGGGGGGATGGTCGGATGGGGCACCCTTCTCCACCTGGCGGTGGGCCTTCTGGATCAGCACCGTCTCCAGAGGCACATCGCCGCCGCCGGTCTTGACAGCGGCAATACGGTCCACCACATCCATACCCTGTACCACCTTGCCGAACACGGCATACCCGAAATCCCGGCTGCCATGATCCAGAAAACCATTATCCACCAAGTTGATAAAAAATTGCGCGGTCGCGCTGTCCTTGACGGCCGTGCGCGCCATGGCAATGCTGCCCCGCACATTTTTCAGGCCATTGTCGGCTTCGTTGCGAATGGGGGCACGGGTGCTCTTCTGCTGCATTTCTGCTGTCATGCCACCGCCCTGAACCATGAAGCCCCGGATGACCCGATGGAAAATGGTGCCATCATAAAAATGGGCATCCACATAATCGAGAAAATTTTTGACGCTGACGGGGGCCTTCTCTTCATCCAACTCAATGACAATGTCACCCAGGGAAGTGGTGAGCACGACCATGGCATATCCTCCTGTTCGGGGTTGTAAACGCCCACCGGCCTGACCATCCGCATGGGCTGCTGGCAGGAACACGGCGGTCAGTGTCAGCAAAATGCTGTAAAAAAAGCGACGTATCACGTGTGGTGCATCCTTGTCTGGTCCGTGTGAGGGGGGGCAGGAAAAAATCTGTTACGGAGATGCAAAACCAGTCTATGCGCTACGCAGGCTTCCCGTCAATGCCGCAACAGAGCTTATCTGCTGGTGCTGCAGATATTGGTCGATTCCGGCAGCGATTTTGCCCCCCAGGTGGGGGTCGCGAAACAGAGCGGTGCCAACGCCGACGGCGCTGGCACCGACCAACAAAAACTCGATGGCATCCTCCGGTGCAGCGATGCCGCCCTGGCCGATGATGGGAATACCGTGGGGGGCGGCCACCTGGTACAGCTGCCACACCTTGAGCAGGGCGATGGGTTTGATGGCCGGGCCAGAGAGCCCTCCCTGCCGATTGCCCAGGAGGGGGCGGCGGCTGTGAATATCCACCGCCATGCCCATCAGGGTGTTGATGGCGGCAAAGGCGTCGGTGCCCGCCTCGATGGCCGCCGTGGCGATGGGACGGATGTCGGCGACATTGGGGGAGAGTTTGGTGATGATCGGCTTGCTGGTCGCCTGCCGCACGGCGGCCACCACCTGGGCTGCCGCGCCGGGAGAGGCCCCAAAGGCTGCTCCTCCCTCTTTGACGTTGGGGCAGGAAATATTGATTTCGATGCCATCCACCGGACTGTCATCAAACAGGCGTGCCACAGCGGCATATTCGGCCACCGTGGCTCCGGAAATATTGGCGATCCACCGGGTGGGCCAGTGGGCGATGCGGGGCAAAATCTGCTCCACCACAAAACGGGCACCGGGATTTTGCAGGCCGATGGCGTTGAGCAGACCTGAGGGGGTCTCCACCAGACGGGGCGGGGGGTTGCCCTGCCGGGCCTCCAGGGTGGTGCCCTTCAGGCAGATAGCCCCTACGGAAGCAAAATCAAACCCCTGCAGGAGGGCCAACTCCTCGCCGAACCCCACACAACCGGAGAGCAACACCACGGGATTGGCAAGAACCAAACCCGCCAGATTGACCTGCAGGGCTTCGCGCATCCCCTCTGCCTCAGGCCTCTTGCCAGGGGGGCATGGTAATCCCCTCCTGGGCCAACAAGTCGGCCAACGCCTCGGCCAGTTGCTGCAAATGGGGACGGCTGTCGGCTTCAATGCGCGCCACCAGTGCCGGTTGGGTGTTGGAGACCCGCAGCAGCCACCATCCAAATTCTGTCTGGACCCGAATGCCATCCACCGCCGAAAAGGAGACGCCCCGCGCCTCCTGCTCTTTCAGGATGCGCTCCATGATCTGAAATTTTTGGGCATCCGGGCACTCCAGACGCAACTCCGGGGTGGAAAAGCTCTCCGGAACCCCCTGCAAGCGTTGCGACAGGGTGGCTGGTCCGCTGGCGACCAGTTCGATGAGGCGCATGGCAGCGTAGAGGGCATCATCGTAGCCCAGATAACGGTCGGCAAAAAAGAGATGACCGCTCATCTCTCCCGCCAGAGGGGCGCCACTCTCCCGCATCTTGGCCTTGACCAGGGAGTGGCCCGTCTTCCACATCAAGGGCGTGCCACCCGCCTCGGCAATGGCATCAAACAGCCGTTGCGAACATTTGACATCCCCGATAATGGTGGCCCCGGGGCGGTGTGGCAAAATATCCTGCGCAAACAGAATCATCAGACGATCACCCCAGACCACCCGGCCATGCTCATCCAGGGCGCCGATGCGATCCCCATCCCCATCAAAGGCGATCCCCAACTCCGCACCGGTGATCTGCATGCGTTGCCACAAACTGGCCAGATTGGCGGGAATGGTGGGGTCCGGGTGATGGTTGGGAAAGTTGCCATCCACCTCGGCAAACAACACCTCCCCGGCCACTCCAGGCAGGCGCGTCAGCAGTTCGGGGGCCACCACGCCGGTTGCCCCGTTACCGCAATCCATAATCACCTCAACGGAGCGGCCAGGTTTAAAATCGGCCAATATCCGCTGCAGGTAGCGTTCCAGCACCCTGCCCTGCCGAATTTCTCCGGGGGTATCCGCTGCCACGACTCCCGCCTCCAGCCGCCGGCGCAGGGCCTGAATCTCCTCCCCATAGACCGATTGATGGTTGCGGACCATTTTCAGGCCATTATAGTCCGGGGGATTATGGCTGCCGGTGACCATGATGGCCGCATCGGCGGCAAAATGGTGGTTGGCAAAATAGAGGGCCGGGGTTGGCAGCAGACCACACGCCACGACCTGCACGCCGCCCCTGGCCAACCCCTGGGCCAAGGCATCCGCCAGGGCCGGTGAAGAGTGCCGACCATCCCGGCCCGTGACAACCAGCAGCGGGCCGCTTTTGTCGCTGTGGGCGCGCACATGGGCCGCAAAGGCCGTGCCCAGGTCTGCCACCAGCGTGGTGCTCAACTCCTGATCGGCCAGGCCTCGGATGTCATACTCGCGAAAAATATGGGAAACAGCAACCATGTGTCGTCCTTGTATCTCTCTGAAAAAGGGGTGTTTCAACCGTCAACTGCGACCCACTCCTACGTAGCGGAAGCCAAGCTGGCGCATGTTCTCCGGGACGTAGACATTGCGCAAATCACAAAAAACATAGGTGCCATCCGGGCGCGGTCGCATGCCCGCC
>JADGCE010000155.1 GCA_015229095.1 Magnetococcales bacterium
TGTTACGCTGCACGCCCGCCGTCCGGTTGACCCCATTCCCGTTGCAAATTCCTTGGCAGCAGTACCCTCCTGCTGTACCGCGTGAACCCCCTCCGGTCTGTTCCCCGAATCCCCGATGTTGAGCTCTCCAGCCCACCCGCAATCGTTCTGACAGGTTCCAGAAAAACATGTAGAGTGAGAGAGACCTGCGGCTCCTTCAACGAGCCGCAGGCTGTCCACCATGCCGGGAAAACGGTTCCAACACCAACCCGGCACTTTCAAGGAAACTGGCCCAATCGTACCAAAAACCTCAGCACAACGCACGCAGATCGTATGTGGTCTCGCCTTATTTTCCTGACACCACCGGCAAGTTGGTCCCCGTGTTGCCAGAAACCTGCCCCCGCCATGGTGTGGACGATCAGACATGCAGGATCGGCCCTCACCATGAACGATCCCGGAAAAGCGGAGACTACTCCTCCCTGCTGGTTGTCAAGTGTTCAACCCATCGGCACTATTTCACTCTTTATCCACCTGGCTGCACTCCTTACGGTCGCAAGTCCCTGCTCCGGGTGGCTGCAGATGGCGGCAGGGTGCTGGATTTGGAGAGCGGACCCGAGCGATTTCGGGGTACCCAGTTTGATGCCGCACTGGATGCCGCCCAGGGCAAACCATGGAGAGATGGACACGACGGTATCGGCGGTTCCACACCAACTTTCACCACCCAGGTCAATCACATCCAGCGTATCGCCGCCTTGCTGGGGCTCGAACCAGACAGCAGTGCCGATCAACGTCTCGCCATTGCCCAGACCTTGCCGCTCTCCACTCTGTTCCTCCAGGCCGGTGCAAATTGCTTCAGGAACAATCCCGGCTACGAAGAGGCAGGACAAGCCGTCTGTTTCATTCTGAAAATGCTCCCGGACACGACGCTCTCATTCGAACGGCTGGCAGAAGCCGGTTTCCAGACCGGACTTTGGCCAGAACCATTTTTCGCGGGTTCCCGGAACGGAAAGCTGCGCCCGTCCGCGTTCCGGCACTTCAGAACGCGTGCTCCTCCCACATCCATTCAAGACACCTGCTCGTCAACGAAATGAGTGGATGCAGGCCATGATGGGGTTTTCTATGATCGGCGCAAACAACCAAAAAGGAGCGCGCCAATGCAAAACACCCCAAACAAACCACTGCACCAACCGGATGCCGATGCCCTGTTCCGTTACCAGGTGGTCTCCACAATCCTGGCCCAGGAACAGATGGGGCAACTGCGCCCCCAGGCCATCCAGATCGTCGCCGACATGGTCCACATCACCCCGAACAATACCACAAAAAAAGTCAGCCATCGCACCCTGTATCGATGGCTGGCCGCCTTCGAAGCCCGTGGCTTTGCAGGTCTGCAATCCGCACAGCGACCGCACACGCCGAGTTCTGTCGTCATCCCGGTGTCTGTCACGGATTTTCTCAAACAAGAAAAGATGGCGGACCCTCAAGCGTCCATCCCAGAGCTGATCCGCAGGGCGGCAGGCAATGAGCTGACCGAACCAGATCAATCCATCCATCGCTCCACCGTCTGGCGCAGCTTGAAACGCATGGGGGTCGACACCACCCGTGCCAGGGCACGCAAGGACCGTGACTGTCGGCGATTCTCCTTCCCCCATCGCATGGACATGGTCATGTGCGATGGTAAGCATTTCCGGGCCGGTGCCGCCCGTCTGCGCAGGGTGGCATTGTTCTTCATCGACGATGCCAGTCGCACGGTCCTCGGTGTCAAGGTGGGCACCACAGAGAGTACGGAACTCTTTCTCAACGGGCTCTACCAGATACTCCACCGCTACGGAACCATGACCACCCTCTTCGTGGACAATGGCTCCGGGTTCATCGCCCATGATGCCATCGACGTACTGCGCAACCTGAACATTCTCTTCATCCATGGCACCGCCGGCTACCCCCAGGGCCGTGGCAAGATCGAGCGTTTCAACCGTACCGCTTCTGACCAGATGCTGCGTCTCCTGGATGGCAATCCCGACATCGACCCGGACTGTTCCTCCCTGGAGCTGCGGTTGTGGCATTATCTGCACGGACAATACAACGACACCCCCCATGGCAGCCTGGATGGCAACACCCCATGGTCCCGTTTCAAGGATGACTCAACCCCACTGCGCTTTCACCAACCCCCAGAAGCACTGCTCAAAGCCTTTGTCCTGAACAGATCAAGGACCGTATCCAACGACCACGTCATCTCTTTCAACGGTGTCCGCTACGAAGTCCCCCGTGGTCTTGCCAGCAGCAAGATCACCATTCAGCACAATCCGTTGGACAATTCCGTGGGGATCATCCATCAGAATCGCACGGTGCGGCTTTCACCTCTCGACGCTCAGGCCAATGCCAGAGACAAACGTGCTAAAACCTCTGCCCCTGATGAGGAGCCAGCACGGAATATCAGCAAAACAAGTGCGCAGATGGCCTTTGATCGCGAGCATCGGCCTATTGTCGGCATCGACGGTGGCTTTTCTCTCCCCAATCCATCCAACACCAGCCCGGAGAAAGACCAACCATGAACCAAGCCACGGAGTTCTTAAGCCGTTTCGGGTTCCACACCACCCCATTCACCCGGGAAATCCGGGTAAAAGAGCTGTTCGTCCATGAGTTCTACAAGGAATCGCTCGAACATCTCCTGCACGCTGTCAACCAACGCATGTCGGCCGCACTGATCGCTCCGGCAGGCACGGGGAAAACCGCTCTCCTGCGCGCCCTGACCGAGCGTTTGCCGGAAACCCGTTACCGCACACACTACGTCAAGGTGACCGACCTCTCCAAACGCGACTTTTGCCGCGAGATTGCCGCCGCCGTTGGTGCCGAACCGGCTGGCATCTATCCGGCACTGGTTCGACGTCTGCAGGAGCGTTTTGCGGCAACCTTCGATACAGATTCCCTGCGCCCGGTCCTCATCCTGGACGAGGCCCACGACATGAAACCGGAAATACTCGGTATTCTGCGTATCCTCACCAACTTCGACATGGACAGCCGTCTCGTGGTCAGTGTCATTCTGGTCGGACAACCCCAGCTGGCCCAAACGCTGCGCCAGCAAAAACTGGAAGATGTGGCGCAGCGCATGATCCACCAGGCAACCCTGCGGCTGCTGTCACGCAAGGAAACAGAAGAGTATGTCCGCCATCGTTGCCAGATTGCGGGTGTCTCTGCCTCTCCCTTTGATCGAGGGGCCATGGAGGCTCTGTACGAAATCGGTCGCGGCAATCTGAGAGCAACAGACCATTTGGCACTCAAGGCCCTGGAGGCGGCGGACCACGCCAACTGCAACAGTGTCGACAGCAATCATGTCACGACGGCCAGGGGGATGCTATGCCTGTGACCTCAGAGATGCTCCCAATATGCCGGGCCAACGAACTTGCTGTCCAAACAGCCGAGACAACTTGGTTGATCCAATCCCTGTGGGGGCACGCCGCCGTCGGCATCATCGGCGGTGCGCCCAAATGCTGCAAATCCTGGCTCGGCATCGACATGGCCGTGAGCGTGGCCTCCGGCACCCCGTGCCTGGGACACTTTCCCGTCCAGAAACCCGGACCAACCCTGGTCTATCTCGCCGAAGATGCCCTGCCTGTCGTCCGTGCCCGCATCGATGCCTTATGTGCCCATCGGCGGCTGGATATTCGGCGGCTCGATCTCTTCGCCATCACCGCGTCATCCCTCCGTCTCGATCTGGCCGGAGATCAAAAACGCCTGCACGCCACTCTGACCAGCTTGCGCCCCAGGCTGGTACTGCTCGATCCATTGGTGCGCCTGCACCGCCTGGACGAAAACAGTGCTGCCGATATCTCCAACCTGCTCGGCTTCGTGCGGGAGATGCAGCGTGTCCACGATACGGCCATGGTGCTGGTCCACCACGCCAGCAAGAAACACCACGCCCAGCCCGGTCAGGCTCTCCGGGGCAGCTCCGACCTGCATGCCTTCGGCGATTCCAACGCCTATCTGGCCCGCAACGGCGATCGCTTGCTCCTTACCCTCGAACACCGGGCAGCCAAACCACCGGAACCACTGGAACTGGCCCTTCGTTCGCAACCGGATGGCTCCGCCACCCATCTCCAGATCCTTTCCATCCCCAACGATGATGGAGGAGGCATCAACCTCGAAGAGCGCATCCTCACCTGCTTGGGACAAGCCGACAGGCCGTTGTGGCGTACCGTTCTGCGCGACAGTCTCAAGGTCAACAATCAACGCCTCGGGGAAGCACTGGTGCGACTCCAGACGCAAAAACGGGTACTGCATACAGAAAACGGTTGGGTGGTTATCACCCCAATCAACCACTCGGCACGGCCAGAACGGCTGGTGTCCGGCCTGCACTGCGCAGGAACAGCTCCATGCTCCCCATCCACCTGAGGTTCGCCAATCTCAGACAGGCGGTTTCCATCGCCTCGGTGCTGGCCGACAGAGGGTTGATCCCCCAATTCAAAAAGAGGGGGGATCAGCTCTTCGGGCCTTGCCCAGTGCATGGAGGCGACAATCCCGGTGCCTTCGTGGTCTCGCTGTCGAAAAACCTGTGGTACTGTTTCACCGGCTGCAATACCGGGGGAGATGTCGTCCGGCTCGCACAACTCCTGGACCGCAGCTCATATGCCCAAACCGCACGCTACCTCGCATCCCTGGCCGACCGCCCGCCTGTCCCGTGGGATAACACGCCCGGTTCCGTTGACCACGCCTTCCAGCCATTCACCAAACGGGTGGACCTTGATCCGTCCGCTCCATGGTTTCGCCAGAAAGGCATCCACACCCAAACAGCAAGAGCCTTTGAAAGCGGTGCATACCACGGCCCAGGATTCCTCGCCGACTGTGTCGCTGTCCGGTTGCACGACGCAAGCGGCAATCCAATCGGCTATGCCGGCAGACGCATGAACACCGGCGAGGTGCAGCATGGCAAGTGGAAGTTCCCCCGCAGTCTGCCCAAAAAAAGCATCCTGTACAACCTTCATCGCGTCAACGTCAGCACGCCGTGCCTGATTGTGGTGGAGTGCCCCTGGGGAGTGATGCGTCTGGCCCAGTTGGGCATCCCAGCCATCGCCCTCCTTGGCATCCAAGTCTCACCCATCCAACTCGACATCCTGATCCGCTTTCCCCGACTCATCCTCATGCTGGACGGCGATCATGCCGGCAGAACCGCAAGTGCACAAATCCAGAGAAGCCTTGCCAGCAGCACAGACGCACACCAGGCATTCCTGCCCCATGGCAAGGATCCAGACGATCTCAGCGATGATCAACTGATCGCACTGTCAGGATATTTTTCTCTTTAACCAGTCCTCTGGCCGATCTACGGAAAGCCAAGACCCGTGTTCCGTTCCAGCACTCTATAGGGGTGCGCTCGGAACGGAACACGGCAATTATATGTAAATGAAAGAATTTCTTAAAATCTCGTCATGGATGTGCGCTCGGGACGGAACACGGCCAATTGGGTGGGGGAACCTTCCATGCCAAGGAACTTGCAACTGAGTCGTGTCAGGGGGCGTGCAACGCAACACACGGTGCTTTGTCCCACTGCTTCTCCTGAAACGCCTCCAGTTTCCACTTAGATT
>JADGCE010000018.1 GCA_015229095.1 Magnetococcales bacterium
ACGGCGCAGGTTCAGGCCTTGAGCTCGACTCAGGAGGCGGGTTTGAGCGTCAACCAGATTGTGGCGCTGACCACGGAGCAGGTTGCCGCCATGAGCACGACGCAGATTGTCAACCTCTCCACGGCCCAGGTGAAAAAGCTGACCACCAGTCAGATCGCCGGTATGTCCACCCTGCAGGTGGCCTCTCTGGAATCCACCGATGTGGCGGTGCTCTCCGCGCAGCAGGTGGGCAGCCTGAGTGCGGCACAGGTCACGGCACTGACCATCACCCAGGTGGGCGGCTTGACCTCGGCGCAGTTGAAGGCGTTGACCCTGGATCAGGTGGCCGGTTTGGAATCCACCGATATCGCTGCGTTGAGCACCACGCAGGTGAAGGGGCTGACCAGCAGCCAGATCGCGGCTCTGACGGTGGGCAACCAACTGGGCGCGTTGACTTCCGGCAATCTGAGTGCGTTGTCCAACGCCCAGATGCTTGGGTTGACGGTGGAGCAGGTAACCGCTCTGACCACTACGCAGGTGAGTGGCTTCAGCTCGGCCCAGATCAAAAACCTCTCCTCGGCGCAGGTGGGTGGGTTGACCTCGGCACAGATCGCTGCCCTGACCACGGCGCAGTTGGCCGGTTTCGAGCCCAAGGATCTGGCGGTTCTGACCGATGGGCAGTTGGATGGTGTCACCACCAGTCAGATGGCCGCCCTGGCGGTGGCGCAGCTGAAGGCGTTGACCTCCGAGCAGTTGGCCTCTCTCACCGTGGCCCAGGTGAGCGCGCTGAGCGCTCAGCAGATTGCCGCTTTGACGACCAAGCAGGAGGGCGGGCTCTCTGCCGACATGATCAGGGCCTTCAGCTCCGATCAGATCGGTGCCTTGACGGCGGCACAGATCAAGGCCTTGACCGATTCTCAGGCTGCCGGTCTCTCCGGACAGGTGGCATACCTGAAGACGGCGCAAGTGGCGGCCCTGGAGAGCACCGATCTGGCTGCCATGGGTGCTGTGGCCGTCGCCAGCCTGAGTTCGGATCAGGTGAAAGTCCTGAACAAGGCTCAGATTACCGAGGTGTACAGCAGCTTTGTCCAGAGCCAGGTAGATGCCATGTCGGCGGCTCAGAAGAAGATTTACCAGACAGCGGGTGGTACTTTGACCATATCGTAAGCTGGTCGTGGGTTCGGCTGAAAAGCCGAACCCCTCTCTTTCAACCCCTCTTCCTCGGGAGAGGGGTTTTTTTTTGGAAAAAAGGGGGATGGTGGGTCCGGGAAGGCAGTCACTCCCCTTTCCAGAGAAAAAGGGAGAGGGGGCCGGAGGGCGGTTCAGCACTCTCCCCAGGAGGGAACTCTGTCAATGGACCGGATGGAAATGGGAGGGCAAAAACAATCGAGATGCAGAGCGCATCCGGAGTCGGCGCAACGTTCTTGACGGACGGAGCTTGTTCCGGCGTGCTATTCGTGGTGTGATGGCAGGGCGTGTTTACCGGAGTGTGTTTTTGAATGGACGGCACGTTGATCTTTCTGGTATACGTGCCACAGGGCGAAACCGACCAAAGCCACCCCGGCGATCGGGTGCAAGGGCATCATGGGGCGCAAAATCCGCAAGCCGGTCAGGGCGACGATCGTCAGGGAGACAATCATGCCAGTCTTTGACAGCTCATGTCCGACGCGCCATTTGCGTTTGTGCTTTTCCCCATGTGGGGCATGCTCCTCTTCCTGCTGTGGGTGCAGGGCGGGGAGATGCGCTATTTTTTCTTCGGAGATCATTCGTTATCCTCATGGGAGAGTTGGCGAAAAACAGCCCGCCCATCGTATCATAGGGGGCCGGGAAGGGGTCAAGGGTGTTTGACATAAAACAGAGCGGAGGCGCGCATGGGAAAATTTTTCAATGAAATCAGCTCGGAAGTCCAAAATTTTATCGGGCGGCAAAAAATATTTTTTGTGGCGACCGCACCGGGGGAGGGGCGGATCAATCTCTCTCCCAAAGGGATGGATTGCTTTCGCATATTGGACAATCGGACGACCTGTTTTTTGAATTTGACCGGCAGTGGCAATGAAACCGCCGCCCATCTGCTCGCCGATGGGCGGATGACGGTCATGTTTTGTGGGTTTGAACAACAGCCTCTGATTGTGCGTCTTTATGGCCAGGGACGGCTGCTGCATCCCCGCGATGACGAGTGGGGTACCCTGGTGGGTCACTTTGCCGATTGGCCCGGCAAACGGCAGATTGTCGTGACCCATGTGGAATCGGTGCATACTTCCTGCGGTTACGGAGTACCCTTTTTCTCCTACCAGAGGGAGCGTGAGCAACTGCTGCGTTGGGCGGAAAAAAAGGGGGATGCAGGCATACGCAGCTACTGGGAAAAGGAAAATCAGGTCAGTATCGATGGGCTGCCTACCCATATTTTGCCATGATCTTCCGGATCGGAATCATACAAGGGTTGGGTGGTCATCCTCTTTGCATGGCGGCTGCCAGAGGGCCTCTGCGACGATGTCCAACCGGTTGACCCAGGCCGTTTTGTCCATTCCGGTGCAGCGGGCCGATCTGACCCGTTGCGATGATCGGGCGGTACGGCTGCAGTTGGCCCGTGCACCTTTTTACGATGCCGCGTTGTTGGCGCGTTGGGAGAGCGCCTGGGCTACCCTGTGGCAACGTCCGGCGGTGGCCTTTGCCGAACCCGCATGGGCTGTTTTGGCCTTGCAGCGGGTGTTGGGCTGGCAGGTCGGCGACAGAATCGGGGTGGATCCCCTCCTGGACCCTGCCTGGATCGAGTCCCTGGCCAGTGCCTGGCTCTATCCGGCGTGGCGGGATGTGGAGCCTTGCAGCGGGTGTGGGCAAGGGCCATTTCTCGCCGATGGCTCGGTGGTTGCCACTCTGCGCGCCGGTTTTTGCCAACATCCCTACGGCCTGCCCTGTGGGGTGCCGCCGGCGGAGTTGCCCTGTTGGTTGGAGGAGATCTCCGCTCTGTTGCGTCCCATGCCCGGCTGTGGTTGGGGCACTGTCCAACTGCTCTACCTCAGTGGCAATCGCATGGTGGCGGCCGGGGGCAGTTGTCTGCTCCTGACCCAGGATGAAGCCCTTGAACGGGCGATTCGAGCCCTCCATTTGCCTCCGCCGGCGCCGCTGGCCTGTGCCCTGGGACTTTCCCAACTGCAGAGCCTGGAGGGGCGTCTGGCGCGGCGGCAGGAGTTGGCAGAACGCTACTTGCGGCAGTTGCATGGCCAGGGTCTTTTTCAATTGCCGGCGTGTTGTGGAGGAGGGCGGTTGTGGGAGATGTTTTTGTTGACGATGGCCTCTTCTGAGGCGTTTTGTGCGCTGCAACATTTTTTGCAGAAGAGTCATATCCATGCGGCTTCTCCCCTCTGGTTTGGATCGACCCATGATCGCTCTCTGGTGCTGCCCGGCCTGCAGCAGTTTCGACAGCACACCTTGGCCTTGCCCCTCTATGCGGCACTCGGCGACACCGATCAAAAACGTCTCATCAACCGGGTCAACCGCTGGGTAGGCTACCGCCGCCGTTCCCACCCTTTCTCCATTTCCGGGAGCCGACATCATGAATCTCTCTGAAGAAGAGCCGTTGCAGCGTCTGATCTGGCTGCGCGACCGTTTGCACTACCACAACCACTGCTATCATCAGCGGGATGATCCCGAAATTCCAGACGCGGAGTATGACCAGTTGTTTGCGGAGCTGCTGGCTTTGGAAGGGCAATATCCCCAGTGGATCACCCCGGACTCTCCCAGCCAACGGGTCGGTGCGGCCCCTGTGAACCGTTTTGCCCCTGTGCAACATGGGGTGCCGATGCTCTCGTTGGATAATCTGTTCCGGGAGGGTGATCTCCGTGAATTTGATCGGCGGGTTCGGGAAGGTTTGGGTCATCAGGAGGGCATTGTCTATGTGGCTGAACCTAAACTGGATGGGGTGGCGGTGTCGCTGCTCTACCGGCAGGGATTTTTGCAACGGGCCGCCACCCGTGGCGATGGTCAGGTGGGAGAGGATGTCACGGCGCAGCTGCGAACCATTGCCGTGATTCCGCAGCAATTGGGGGGAAAAGGGGAAATTCCCGGAGTGTTGGAGGTGCGCGGCGAGGTCTATATGCCCTTGGCGGGCTTTGAGCAGTGGAATGAGGCGGCCCGGCAGCGGGGTGAAAAACCCTTTGCCAATCCGCGCAACGCGGCAGCAGGCAGCCTCCGGCAGTTGGATGCCAAAATAACCGCCGAGCGTCCGCTACGCTTTTTCTGTCACGGTTTGGGTCACTGGGCAGAGGGTGCCATGCCGGACAATCATGATGCCATCCTTCAGCAGTTGCAGGCTTGGCGGTTGCCTGTCTGCGATCTGTGGGAGCGGGTTGTCGGGGTGGAGGGGTGTTGGGACTATTATCGGCGGATGGAAGCCAGACGCGAGCAATTGCCTTATGAGATTGATGGGGTGGTCTACAAGGTAAACAACCGGGCAGAGCGGCAGCGGTTGGGATTTGTGGCCCGTTCGCCCCGTTGGGCTGCCGCCCACAAGTTTCCAGCCCAGGAGGTGAGTACCCTGCTGCTGGGGGTCGATTTTCAGGTGGGACGAAGCGGTGTTTTGACCCCGGTGGCCCGTTTGCAGCCGGTGCAGGTGGGGGGGGTGATGGTCGCCAACGCCACCTTGCACAATTTTCAGGAGTTGTCCCGCAAGGATGTGCGTTTGGGCGATACCGTCATGGTGCGTCGGGCGGGAGACGTCATTCCGGAAATTGTGGGTGTGGTGCAGGCGCGTCGTCCCCCGGAGGCGGTGGCGATTGCCTTGCCGCAGGCCTGTCCGGTCTGTGGGGCGTTGGTGGTGCAGATGCCGGGGGAGGTGGCTGCTCGCTGTGCCGGAGGGCTGGCCTGTCCGGCGCAGCGTCGGGAGAGGATCAAACATTTTGTCTCCCGCCGTGCCATGGACATTGAGGGGATGGGTGACAAGCTGGTTGATTTGCTGGTGCAGACTGCTCTTGTGGTGGATGTGGCGGATATTTTTTTCCTGGCCGAGCATCGGCAGCAGTTGTGCACCCTGGAACGGTTGGGAGAAAAGTCGGTGGACAACCTGTTGTTGGCGATTGAAACGGCCAAGCAGCGGCACTTGGGGCAGTTTTTGTTTGCCCTGGGCATTCGCGAAGTGGGGGAGAGCATCGCCCAAAATTTGGCCCGCCATTTCAGAAGCCTGGAACAACTGCTTGTGGCGGATGAAGAGGCCCTGGAGGGGGTGGCGGATGTGGGACCGGTGGTGGCGGCCCATATACGCCAATTTTTTCAAGAGTCCCACAACCGTGCCGTGATTCAGCGTCTGATGACCATTGCCAACACCCAGTGGCAGCGGATGCCTGCTGCCGAGACCCCTCTGGAAAATCGGCCTTTGGCGGGAAAAACGGTTGTGCTCACCGGCACCTTGCACACCTTGACCCGTCAGGAGGCCAAAGCGCGCCTGGAAGGATTGGGTGCCAAAGTTTCCGGTTCCGTCTCTCAGCGGACTTTTTTTCTGGTGGTGGGGGAGGAGGCGGGCTCCAAACGGCAGCGTGGAGAAGCCTTGGGGATACGCCTGCTGACAGAGGCCGATCTGCTGTCGTTGCTGGATACCGGAAACGTTCCCGCCGACTGGGAACAAAATGCCGTGAGTTGACAGGAATGACCGTAAAAATGCTTTTTCTGTACGCTGTTTTGGGTTATCCTGCCCGCATGGGTCGTCCAATCCACACAAGGAGTTACACGATGAAGAGATTGTTGCTGCTGGCTACACTGTTTGCATGGCTCGCTCCCGGGGCGGTATGGGCCGACAAAGAGGGGAGTGGCAAAGAGCGGGGTGCCGGCCCGGAGGCCAATTTTGCCAAAGTCAAAGCCAAAAAAGTGGAAGATTTGAAAGCGCTGCTGGCCTGTGTGGAGCAGGCGCAAAGCGGGGAAGCCATGAAAAATTGTCGCGAACAACTCAGCAAAAAGAATAAGATGCAGGAGAGAGAGCACAGACTGCAAAAGATTCAAGAACAAAAGCGGAAACTGGAAGAGCAGGAGAGAAGGCTTCAAAGTGGTGAGGGAAGATAACCCCAATCTGTCCTGATCGGTCCGGTCAGGGTGCAGAAGCGGAAAAAATTCACCGCGTCCAGAGGATAAACTCCACCAACAGGAATTTGACGATCAAGCCGACCCCCACTCCCACCAGCAGGGCGATCATCAGGTTGCGCAAAAATTGATCCAGCGTTCGCATAATTCTTGTCCGTCACTCTGCCAAAAGATCTTCCTTCCCGCTGATTCAGCCCGCACATGACCGGCGTCACGGATGGGGGGCGGCGGTTGGCCGTCCCCCTGTTGCCGGTATGCGCCGACCCAGCCATCCGGAGAGGAGCAGCAAGCTCAGCCAGCCCCCGATCCAGAGATCACCCCATTGCCGATATAAACTCTCGCCGCTGCCGGGGGGAACGGTAACGGTCACAGTGCCGGCCTGGTCGGGTGGAATGCGCCCCAACTCCTGACCACTGGCATCGAACACGGCAGAGATGCCAGTGTTGGCGGAGCGAATCATGGGGAGGCGATTTTCCACGGCACGCAGGCGGACCATGGCCAGGTGCTGCGGTTTGGCCGAATCGCCAAACCAGCCATCATTGGTGATATTGATCAGCCAACGCACCCCTGTGTTGGCCAATTGCCGCACCTCATCGGGAAAAATGGCCTCATAACAAATGAGCGGGCCGATCTCCCCTTTGTGCCAGGGGAGGGGCACGGGACCTGGCCCGCTGGAAAAATCCTCTGTCCCGGCAGTAAATTTACTGATATGAGCGGGTAGCCAGGCCCGCAGTGGAATAAATTCGCCGAATGGCACCAGATGGTGTTTGTCGTAGCGTTGATCCAACGAACCGCTTTCGTCCAGCAGGACCATACTGTTGTAATAGCGCCACGGCTCTTCTTCACTGTCCCGGTCAATGGTGGGTGTGCCGGTGAGAATCGGCGCGGCCAATTCCCGGCTCAGTTGGCTGATTTGATCCAGATAATCGGGATTGGAGCGAAAGAAAAATGCCATGGCCGTCTCTGGCCAGACCACCAGATCCACCGGCAGGGCCAGGGTGCGGCTCAACTGCAGATAACGCTCCACGGTATTTTTTTGCTGGTCCGTGGCCCATTTTAACTGTTGTGGAATATTGCCCTGTACAATGGCGACCCGGATCGAAGGGGGCTGTTCCGCTTGTGGCTTGTTTTGGAGGGTTGTCAGGCGCCATTCCCCGTACCCATGGAGGGCTCCCAGCAGGAGAATCAGCCCCGCCGCGCTACGGAGCCACACGCTGCGCCCCGTCGCCCGCTCAAGCCAGCAGGCCGCTCCCACGGCGGCGGGCAACACCATGAGCCAAGAGAGCAGAAAAACGCCTCCCACGTCGGCAATCTGCACAAAAGTGGACCAGCGCTCCCAGCCATAGCCCACCAGATTCCAGGCAAATCCACTGAACAGGTGGGCGCGCAACCATTCGGTGACCACCCACAAGGCTGGCGCGGCCAAAGGCAGCAGCCAGGGGCGGGGGGAGAGAGGGTTGAGCAGCGCACCAAACAGGGCGGGATAGAGGGCCATGAGGGCCGCGAAACCCACCAGTATCAGTACAGAGCCCAGCCAGGGGATCCCGCCATATTGATGCAAACTGGTCAACAACCAGGAAAACCCCAGGCTGAAGTGGCTGAGGCCAAAGAAAAAGCCCAACCATGCCCCCTGTCGCGGGGAAAAGGGACGCAACAGCAGGATCAGGAACAGCAGTCCCAGCATCAGGGCAACAGGTGTCGGACCAGAAGGCAATCCCAGGACGGCCACCCCCCCTGCCAGCAGGGCATATCCGATGGCTCTACGAAAGGTGATCTGCATGTCCGGTTTCCTTGCCGTTGTGACGGGTGGTGGCTTTGTTGCGGTAGGGATTGGCAATCCCCAAACCTGCCAGAATGGCAATTTCCTTTGCCTCCTGCCGACTGGCTTCTGCTGTTGAGCGTTCATGATCATAGCCCAGCAGATGCAAAACCCCATGGATGACCAGGTGTGTCACATGCTGCACCAGGGGGATATGCGCCTGTTCGGCCTCCCGAACCACGTTCTCATAAGAGAGAACAACATCCCCCAGAAGTGGGCCCTTTTTTGTTTTCAAACGATCTTTTTTGTCTTCTGTCAGGGCAAAGGCGAGCACATTGGTTGCCTGGTCGCGCTGCCGATAATGGTGGTTGAGATGGCGCATCTGCCTCTCTTCTGTCAGCAGGAGGCTGACCTCTCCCTTGTGGGAGGCTTGACAGGCGGCCAGCGTCGCTTTGACTGCCCGACGCACTTTTTTCTTAATGCGCGGCCAAGCCGGATGGGCGCGCTGGATATGGATTTTTGACATGGCTGCGCAATACCGATTGTTTAGGATGGGAGAGTTTGCTGGCATGCACCTGATCGGGATATTCAATACGATGGTGATAAAAACCCAGAGTCAGCACCCGGGTAAAAGCACCCTCGATCACAGCCAACTCCCGCAGGGTTAACGCGCAGTCATCCAATTGCCCGTCGCGAATCTTGGCACTGATGATGCGCTTGACCAGGGCCTGAATTTGTGCCGGGACAGGGGTCTTCAAGGTGCGGGAGGCGGCTTCCACCGAGTCGGCCAACATCAGGATGCCGGCTTCACGGGAATGGGGACGGGGGCCTGGATATCGATATTCCTCCGGGGAGACCATTTCATGCCGTTCATTGGCCTGGTTGACGGCGCGATTATAAAAATATTGCAGCAGGGAGGTGCCATGATGGGAGACGATCGCTTCCTGAATGAAGAGACCCAGCTTGTAGCGTCTCGCCAGTTCCAGCCCCCCTTTGACGTGGGCCATGATCACTTTGGTCGACATGGAGGGTGTCAACTGATCATGACGATTTTCCCCGGACTGGTTTTCGATAAAATAGTGTGGGGAGTTCATTTTGCCGATGTCATGGTACAGGGCCATGACTCGGGCCAGCAGAGGATTGGCTTGAATGGCTTCGGCGGCAGACTCCGCCAGGTTGCCCATCATGACCGAATGGTGGTAGGTGCCGGGGCTGCGCAAGGAGAGTTCTCGAATGAGGGGGTGGTCCCCGGATGCCAGTTCGGCAAGGCGAGAATCTGTCGTGATATTGAAGAGAAATTCCAACAAGGGGATCAGAGCCAGGGCCCACAGGCCGGTCAAAAGACCGCTGGTGAAGGCGACGGCAATACCCGCCAGCCAATACCAGGAGGGGTCGCTGCCTGCGAGCAGTTCGATGATCGGTACGGTGATGGCTTGGGCAATCCCGATCTTGACACCGGAATACAACACATCAAAACGGCGGCGGCAGGCGCGCAACGTGGCCGCTCCCACCAGGGAACCGATCACATAGTAGATGAACAGGGGCAACCCGCCATTGGTGGCCAGCGCGCCCAGGAAGGAGAGGATGGTGCCGACCACCAGTGCCCCGCCGGAAATGCCGGCGCGGGAACCGACCGTCAAGGAGACCAGGGCCGGTCCCAGGGAGGCCAGGGGAAAATAGATGACCATGTTGGAGGGCCAGTTGAGCAACTCCACGATGCCTTGCCCGGTTGCCAGGGTGATTGTGGAGAGCAATGCGGTGACCAGCAGGATGGATCCCAGCAAATAGAAAGTTTTTTGATCACGGGGAAAAGCGGCAGAGGTTGCCAGGAGAAACCAACGACCCACCCACAGCAGACCTCCCAGGGTAATGATCAACCCCAGGATACGCCACAGCATGGCGTTGGTCCATTGGTTTTGATTCAGTGCTTCCAGCTTCAGACGGATCTCTTCAGTAATAATGGCGCCTTCGCGGACCACCATCTGTCCCTGGCGCGCTTGCAGATAGACCGGTTCCACGGCATCATAGGCCAGCTTGCGCCGTGCCTGTGTCTCGTTGAAATTAAAGACCATATTGGGGCGAATCTGGGTGCTGATCTCCTCCAGCAACCATTGGCGTATTTCCACGGGAAAACTTTCCAACTCCTGGTGGATGCTTTCCCCCAACAATCGACGCATACCTGCCAGATCCAGCAGACCGGTGCTGTCCGTTGCCTGTTTTTCTGTATTGTCTGCTGTGGAGCGGACCGTATAAAAGGGTATGCGGGCCAGTTCTTCCAGGACTTCCGAGCTGTCCACCACGGCTTGTTGTCTGAACGCGCTCAGCCAATGGCGGGCGGCCGTTGCCAACGGCTTGACCTGTGGCAATGCCAGCAGGGCCTGGTAGGCGGCCTCCGGGATCTCCTCCTCCAATCTTTGTGAAAGGCTCTCTTTGCGTGCATCCCGCATGGGCGCCTTGCTGCCGGCAGGTGGGTTGTCCGGGGGGGAGGGGGTGGCCGTGTTCTCCGTAGAGGGCTCCCCTGGAGGGGGAGGGAGGAGGGAGGGAGGGAGGCGTGTGGTGTCAAACCAGGTCAGTGCCTCCTCCAATTGCAGCATGATGGGCTCCAACATGCCGGCATCCCATTCGTAGACAGGGGGAACAGCGGCGGCGGCCTGCTGACGGCGTTGGGCCGTGTTTTCCAGATCTTCGACCAGCAGATCCCGGTTGGCTTTTATGTTGCGGATGGCCACATCGCCCACATCGGGCAGATAGGCAGGACGCAGTATGACGGGGGAGTAGAGCAGGGTCAGGCAGGCGACAAGCAGAACAAAAAAGAGCAGATGGACCAGGATCGGAAAGTTGAGATCCCGGACGCCGCTGACATCACCACGCGCCTCGCGTATCGTCTGCCGGGTATTGAAGCAGAAGGCAACGACCGCCTGCATCGGTTTAAACGACCATTTTTCTCGGAAGATGGACATGACGCTAATGATCCGTATTCCCTGAAAGAGTTTTTTTCGATGGTTTTGCCTGGTCATAGGCCTGGATAATGTGGCGGACCAGGGCATGTCGGACCACATCCTGGTGGGTAAAATAGACAAAGGAGATACCCGGCAGGTTTTGCAATATCTCTGCGGCGTGGAGCAACCCGGAGGGTTGCCCTTTGGGAAGATCGGTCTGGGTGACATCCCCACACACAACGATTCTGGAACCCTCACCGAGACGGGTCAAGAACATTTTCATCTGTTCCGGCGTGGTATTTTGTGCTTCATCGAGGATGATGAAGGCCTCTTCCAGCGTGCGTCCGCGCATGTAGGCGAGGGGGGCAATTTCCAGTTCATTGCGCATCAACATGCGTTCCACCTTTTCCGAACCAAGCATGGCGTGCAGGGCATCATACAGGGGACGCAGATAGGGGTCCACCTTGGCCTGTAGGTCCCCCGGCAAAAATCCCAACCTCTCCCCGGCCTCTACTGCGGGTCTGGTCAAAATGATGCGGGCGACCCCGCCTGCCAACCAGCGACTGACGGCCATGGCCACTGCCAGAAAGGTTTTGCCGGTGCCGGCTGGCCCGATGGCACAGGTTAAATCCGAGCGGGTCAGGGTATCCAGATAATCGGTTTGCCGGGGGGTGCGTGGGTAGAGGGTTCGTTGGGGTGTGCGCAAGGGGGTGGCAGAAAAATCGGGCGGCGTGGGTTGGGAAGTCGGTTGTGACTCTCTCTCTTCCAAGGTCCGGATGCCCCGTTCCACCCACTGTCGGTCCACACCATGGCCCTGCTCCAATGCGGTATAGAGCGTTTTCAACAGGTGCCGCACCTTTTTCAGTTGGTATCTGGGTGCGGTGATGGTGATCCCGTTGCCCAGGGGCTGCAAGGAGACGGACAACCGGCTCTCCATTTGTTTCAGATGTTCATCCAATGCGCCACAGAGGCTCACGACCAGGCTGTTGTCAGGAAACTCCAGTCGTTTTGTCAAGAGAGGTTGCGGGGGCTGTTTGGCCATGGGCTGGTAGGTATTCACGGGTGGATTACGGCACAACGGCAGCGGTGCGGGCTATTTGTCCCCGCAACGAATTGGGCAGGCCCTCTGTGATCTGCACCGGGACAATATGACCAATCCAATGCTGTTCGCCGGGAAAATTGACCCTTCTGAATTCGGGGGTGCGCCCGCTGAGTTCGCCGCTGCCTTTTTTGGCACTCCCCTCTACCAGAACCGCCTCTGTACGTCCCACACGCTTTTGATTGTTCAGCCATTGGTGAGCATTGAGTCGCTCCTGGAGGATGGCCAGGCGGGCACTGCTGACTTCGGCGGGCAGATGCTCCCCCATCTGTTCGGCCTGGGTGCCTGGACGGGAGGAAAAGCAAAAGGAGTAGGCATGGTCAAAGGAGACCTGTTCCACCAGTTGCAGGGTTTCCTGAAAATCGGCCTCTGTTTCTCCCGGAAAACCGACGATAAAATCCGAGGCGATGGCGATCTCTGGAGAGGCCTGACGCAAGCGCCGTATCCATTCCAGATACGCTTCCACCGTATGGCCGCGACCCATTCTGGCCAAAATACGGTTGGAGCCGCTTTGGATCGGCAGATGCAGGTAGGGGCACAACTGTGGCAGATCGGCGAAGAGTTCCACCAGATCATCTGTCATATCCGCCGGGTGTGAAGTCACAAAACGGATGCGCTCCACGCCGGGCAAAAGGGCAACTCGACGGATCAACAGAGGCAGGTCATGGGGCAGGCCGGATTTATCCATCCCCTGGTACGCATTGACATTCTGTCCAAGAAGCTGAATCTCGACGGCTCCCTGCTGCACCAGACCGGCGACCTCCGCCAGTATGGCATCCACGGGTCGACTCCACTCCTGCCCACGGGTGAAAGGCACCACACAGAAGGCACAAAATTTATTGCAACCCTCTTGCACGGTGACCGAGGCTGCGGCTCCTGTTTTCTCTTGCAGGGGTAAAAGATCGAATTTGGATTCCGGGGCGATTGCCACGTCGCAGATGGGCCCGCCTCCCTGTTCCAGGCGCGTCAACAGGGTGGGCAGACGGTGGTAGGTCTGGGGGCCAAACACCAATTGCACGAATGGGGCGCGACGAAAAATTTCTTGTCCTGTGGCCTGGGCGACGCAGCCACCTACAGCAAAAATGGCGGCCGGTTCTGCCGACCTGCCCTGCGCAATCCGGGCCGTGCGGACCATTTTATGGAGACGCCCCAGCTCTGAGAAGAGCTTTTCTTCTGCTTTTTCACGAATATGGCAGGTGTTGAACACCACCAGATCGGCTTGTTCCGGATCCTCCACCCGATGATAGCCGTGGCTGCTGCGGAGCAGGTCAACCATGCGGGAGGCGTCATAATCGTTCATTTGACAGCCAAAAGTTTTGATAAAGAGCTTTTTCAAGGCTGCTTAACCCTTTTTTGGGCAAGATGGTGATGCAATCCGGGTATCACACCGGGGGGTACAAACGGGCTGACATCTCCCCCCATGCTGGCGATCTCTTTGATGAGCCGGGAAGAGATAAAGGTGGTGGACTCTCCGGACATCAAAAAGACGGTTTCCACTTGGGCGTTCAGTTTATGGTTCATGGCGGCCATTTGGAACTCATACTCAAAATCGGAGATGGCGCGCAGACCGCGCAAGATGAAGCCTGCATGGCGTTGTACGACAAAATCCACCAGCAGTCCCTCCAGGGCGCATACCTCGACGCCATCCATGCCACGGGTCTCTTGCATCAGAAAGTCGACCCGCTCCTGCACAGAAAAGAGAGATTGTTTGGCCGTATTGGTGGCAACGGCCACCAACAGGCGATCAAACAGGGCCGCACCCCGCTGGATGACATCCACGTGTCCCAGGGTAAGGGGATCAAAGGTGCCGGGGTAGACTGCAATTCTTTGCATGATGACTCCACGGGGGTGACGACGACACCAGGATCATGGATCCTCTGCGTGTGTCGGTTTTTGCCAAAACAGGATGCGTGTGTCGCCATAGCGTCGATTCTGCACAAGCGACCAGGGCAATGCGGTTTCTGGTCCGGTTTCGGCCTCCTGCTCCACCACGATGCGCGCACCAGGGGTCAACAGGCTGCTCTGTTCCAGCGCCCGCAACGCGACCGCCGCCACCCCTTGTCGATAGGGAGGATCCAGAAAGACCAGATCAAAGTGGGGGCCAGTCGCCGGCTTCTGATCGGCAAATTGTTGATTTGCCAGTTGGTTTATCTTGTTCAAGGTGCCTTTGTGCAGAATGTTTCCCTGCAAAACCGTGCTGCGGGTACGAGCACCGCATAAGGTGACGTTTTTTTCGATAAATTGCACGGCTTTCCATTCCAGATCGACAAAAAAGCTGTAACGTGCCCCCCGACTGAGGGCTTCCAGGCCCAGAAGACCACATCCCGCGCAGAGATCCAGCACCGTGGCACCGACCACATGCTGCGCCAGCATGCTGAACAGGCTCTCCCTGACACGACCCATACTGGGGCGGATCCAGCCATCCGCCGGAACATGCAAAAGTCGTCCCCGCCAGGAACCCCCGGAGATTCTGACCATGTCAGAGGGATCCGGTCAGGGCGACGCCTGGCGTGTTGCCCTCTCTTGCGATTTTCACAAAATGCCGCAGGGACTCGGCCTGTGTAAACAGATCTCCTTCTGCCAGGGGTAGATGGGGATGATGGGCCCGCAACAGGCCCGGCAGAATGCCCAGGGCAGGATGGTGCTGCTGCTCCTGCTCACTCCACACGGTGACTTGCGTCATGCCGCAGGAGGGAGAGCGGCTCTTCAGGAGATAGCCGGCAACTCCCGCAGCCTGGTGCGTGCGCAGGCGGTGTCGACACCAGAGGCGCAGACGATGGCTGTGGTCAATCGAACTGTAGCGGGTGCAGATCCGTGGCTGCTCCGCTGTTCCAACCAGGTGCATCGGCTCTCTGGGAATGCCCAAACCACATTCACTCTCCGGGCAAAACGGAAAATAGAGCACATCCCGCGCCCAGAGCCCGGAGAGTAACGGGTTGTGCTTGTGGCCGCCATCGTAGCGCACCTGGGCCCCCAGAAGGCATGCGCTGATCGCCACACGCACAGGGGATGCATACGCCGGATTCCGGATCGGGGCCGGGGGGCAATCAGACATGGGCGGAGGTGACACAGAAGATCCACTGTTGATTCAACTCTTCCATAAAGCCGATCAACTGTTCGATGATGCGCTCTTTGGTGCGCTCCAGCTCAGCCAGAGAGAGAGGGGGAGGGTGACGCAGGGCCGACTCCAACTCTTGATCCAGGGACAACAGGGGGGTCCATTCTGTCAAACGGGTCAGCTGCTCATGAATCCCCTCC
The DNA here is from genome assembly GCA_015229095.1 of Magnetococcales bacterium. Lineage (GTDB taxonomy): Bacteria > Pseudomonadota > Magnetococcia > Magnetococcales > Magnetaquicoccaceae > Magnetaquicoccus. The sequence goes on from JADGCE010000018.1 coordinate 15,101, forward strand.
ACCCGGGTGGTCAGACATTGGATGATCTGTTCTTTCAGTTTGATGCGGGTCGCTCTTTTCTGCTGCTGTAGAATATCCCGATGAAACTGGATGGCCATGGTGGTGAATGCCGGGTCGATCGGGATAGAGAGCGCGAGGCACGCCGACCGTATGGCACTCCTCAGCTGCTGTTGTGCGGAACTGCCAACCGGGGCGGGGGGGTGGGCGATAATGTTGCTCGTCCGCTTGCGTTGCATCACAAAACCCACCTCTCCAAACATCTGGCCAGGTTCCAGCACGGACAACGGAATGGAGGCTCCCTCCTTGACGACACTGGCGGCCCCGGCCAGCAGAATAAAGAGGCTTTGATCATCTCCCCCTTCCTGGATCAAAAACTCTCCGGTATGATACAGGCAAATGCGGCTGTAGGAGCCGGCAAAACGGACCCGTTCGTCGGAGTTGAACGGGGAAAAAAATGGCAGAATATTAATAATTTCAAGTATTTCTGTGTTGGTCAGGTGAGAAATTTCTTGCATGAATATCCATCCTTTCTGACGTCGCGCTACTGCCATACCACCTTGCCAGCAGTGTAGCACGGCTGAGGTTTGTGGGAAAAGTTTCTCCAATCCTGGGCTCTGTTTCAGGCTCCGCCGGGCGGCGCCCTGTGGGTGACAGCTTTTTGCAAAGGAGATTGCATGGTACGTTCATCCTTCAAAGAGGCCTTGATTCGCCGGTCGGAACTTTTTTCCGCGCTCTCTCCCGTCCAGTGGGAGAGTGTTCGCAAGGAGGCCGCCCTCCTGCGCCTGGAACGGCACGAATATCTTTTTGCCCAACAGGACAAAGCGGATCGATTTTTCATGTTGGCCAGTGGTACGGTCAAGCTTTTTCTGCGCTCAGAGGATGGCAATGAAAAAGTGCTGCGCATTCTCAGCTCCGGCCAAACCTTCGGGGAGGCATTGATGTTTTTGGAAAAAACCAGCTATCCCGTGCATGCCATGGCACTGCAGGAGAGCGAGGTATATGCCTTTAAAAGCAGCGGGTTTCTCCGTATCCTGCGAGAATCCCCTGAAACCACCTTCCGCTTGCTGGGTTTGTTGAGCTGTCGACTGCAAGGACAACTACAGGAGATTGACAGCATCAGTTTGCAAAATGCCCCCGCCCGGTTTGCCCGCTATTTGGTGGATCAACTGCCCGAACAGCAACAGGGTGAGGTGGTTGTCACCCTGAATGTGCCCAAGCAGGTGGTCGCCGCCCGCATTTCCGTACAGCCCGCCTCCTTTTCCCGCATCTTGCGGGGGTTCACAAAGGAGGGGGTGATCCGGGTGGAGGGCAACACCATCCACATTCTGAATGTTGCGGCCCTGCGAGCGCGCGTGCGCTCCTGCCTATGATGAAGCGGGTCGCTCTCTTCTATCCCAATCCCAACATTTTTAATTTGCGGTGCAGTGCCGAGCGTTCCATTCCAATCACCTCGGCGGTGCGGGAAATGTTTCCCTGTTGACGCTCCAATTGGGTTTTCAAATAGATGCGTTCAAACATTTCACGGGCATTGCGCAGATTTTCTTCCAGCAACATCGACCAGGGCGAGTCGACATCCACCTTCTCTCTCTTGTGAAGAAATTCCGGTAAATCGTCCGGTTCAATCGTGGTTCCGGAGGCCATGATCAGCAAACGCTCCACCAGATTTTTCAATTCCCGTACATTGCCAGGCCATTGGTAGCGTTGCAGGATTTCCAGAGATTCCCGGGAAAAACGCCGCGTTTGCGCCATATGGGTCTGTTGCATGGCCGTGAAATGTTCCACCAGCAACGGGATATCCTCCAGACGTTCCCGCAGGGGCGGTATGCGCAGAGGGATGACATTGAGCCGGTAATAGAGATCCTGGCGGAAACGACCTTCGCTGATCTCTTCATCCAGATTTTTGTTGGAAGCCGCGATCACGCGGACCTCCACCTGGATGGGTTGTTGCCCGCCCACCCGTTCAAACTGTTGCTCCTGCAGGGCACGCAAAATTTTTGCTTGTGTTTTTAGAGGCATATCCCCAACAGCATCCAGGAAGAGGGTGCCATGATTGCTCTGTTCAAAGCGACCGGCTTGAATCATCAAGGTTCCGGTCGGACCCAGTTTTTCCCGACCAAACAGCTCCACTTCGATGGATTTTTCTGGAATGGCGGCAGAATTGACCGCCACAAAGGGGCCGTTGCTGCGTTTGGAAAGTTCATGCACGCGGCGTGCAGCAACTTCTTTGCCGGTTCCGTTTTCGCCGGTAAGCAAGACCCAACCCTCTGTGGGTGCCATGCGGCGGATCTGCTGCTCCAAGGCTTGCATGGCGGGTGACTCGCCAATCATGGGTGGCGCACTCTCCACCCTGGCCTTCAGTAGACGGTTTTCCCGGATGAGCAACCATTCCCGGATGGCACGACCCAGCAACAACAGGATACGATCCAGGGAGAGCGGTTTTTCCAAAAAGTCGTAGGCGCCCTCCTTGGTGGCCGTCACCGCCGTCTCGATGGTGCCGTGACCGGACATCATGATAATCGGCACATCACTGTTCACGGAGTTGCCCGCATCCTGATTTTTGATGCGGCGCAAGGTCTCCACGCCATCCATGCCTTCCATCCAAATATCCAACAGAATGGAGGAGACCGGCTGTTTTGCCAACAACTCCAGGGCAGACTCCCCGGAAGATGCCTCCAGGACGATATACTCTTCATCTTCCAGGATGCCGCGCAGGCTGGTACGGATGGCTTCCTCGTCATCCACAATCAGAATGGTATGCTTCATGGCGCGGATTGGACTCCTCTCTTCATCTGTGTTGGAATCTGCCTGGGTGGTTTACTCAGGAACAGGGGCAGGATGCAAGGGCAGCTGAATTTCCAGACGGGCGCCGCCCCACTGGGAGTCGGTGATGCGAATTGTCCCACCGTGATCTTCGATGATTTTCTTGACAATGGGCAGACCCAGACCGGTCCCTTTTTTCTTGGTGGTAAAATAGGGTTCAAAGACCCGATCCCGATGAGCGGGTGGAACGCCACCGCCGTTGTCGGCAACTTGCAACAAAAACCAATGGCCATCCTGTGAGACTTCGGTGGCAATTTCCAGATGGCCATCTTCCCCACGCTCCGCGATGGCGGCCAAGCTGTTGCTGATCAAATTGGTCATCACCTGCTTGATTTGGCCCCGGTCATGGGGACAACGGGTCGCTGCCTGATTGAGGTGGGTCGTAACGGTTATTTTGTTCAATGTGGCGCCATGCAGGCGGAGTGCCTCGCCGATGGTGGCGGCGATATCCTCCTCCTGCAGGTTGGGACGGGGCAGTCGGGCAAAGGTGGAAAATTCATTGACCAGTATGCGCAACTCTTCCACCTGATTGATGATGGTCTCGGTGCCCTCATCGAGCACATGCCAGTCCCGTCGTTCGTTTTCCGCAGGCTTGAGATATTTGCGCCGTATTCTCTGTGCCCAGAGTTGAATGGGGGTCAGAGGGTTTTTGATTTCGTGGGCAATGCGCCGGGCCACCTCACTCCAGGCGTGGGTGCGTTGGGCGTTCAGCACCTCGGTCAGGTCGTCAAAGGTGAGAATAAAACCGAGGCTGACACCCATGCTGTCTTCCAACAGCGTGATGCGGGTCAACAAGGTTTTTGGCTTCTCCGGTCCTTGCAGTTGAATTTGTACCGACAGATTTTTGTGGGTGGGGGGTATACTCTCCTCTTCCCCGTTTCGGATGGGGGGAGTGGGGGCTGTGCCGCGAAAGGATCGTGATTTGCTCTGCTGCAACAGGGTTTGCACGGCCTGCAATACCTCGCCAGGCACCATCTGCGCAAAGGGTTGGCCCAAGCTCTGTTCCGGGGATCGGTTCAGCAGATTGCCAGCCGCAGGATTCATCAAGGTGATCTCATCAAAACGGTTGACGCTGACCACGCCGGCAGAAATATTGCCGACAATGGCCGCCATGAAGCTGCGCCGCTCTTCCAACAGGGCATTGGTGCTCTGCAACTCCTGCCGGTTTTCCATCAGTTTTTGCGTCATGGCGTTGAACGAGGCCATCAGAGTGGCCAACTCATCCTCCCCGGTCACCGACAAGGTGACGGAAAGGTCGCCTGTGGCCACCTTGCGCGTTCCAACCACCAATTCGGTAATGGGATCGGTCAGCTCATCGGCAATATGCAGGCCAGACCAGATGGCCGCCAGCAGCAGCAACAGGGAGATCAATGCCAGAGTGACGGTATGATTGGCCTTCAGCAAACCGTGGGAGGCCCGCAAGCGATGATAATGGACATACGCCGACTCCACCACATCCATCTGCGCAAGAATTTGCCGATCGATCCAATGCCCTGCAGAGAGGTAAAGGTCATCATCCAGGCGCACAAAAGCCCGCACCCGATCTCCGCTGTCATTGGTGGTCAGCAGAGAGCGGGATGAGCCCTCCGTCAAGGGGCTGAGATCCGGCAGAGGATCAAACGGCAGATTGCCAGCGCGGGCAATGCGGGTGCCGTTGCCCCGGAAAATGGTAATTTCGTCCAGGCGGCGAGCCGTCCGCTCCACCTCCAGCACCGCAGTGGTAGCCTCATCGTCCTGGAGGAGAAGAGCCGTTGTAATGGCCCGGTTGCGAATAATGCCCTCTGCGTCGTGGCGGACCACCCTCTGATTTTCTCCATAGTAGGCACGGGAGACCTCCAGAGAACTTTCCAAGGCCTGGGAAATTTGCTCAGAAAACCAAGTGTCGACCCCCCGGTTGAGAAAATTGACCGACAGAATGGCAACAATCAGGGTGGGCACCAGAGAGAGGGCGACAAACATCAGGGCCATGCGGGTGCGCAACCGGGAACCGGTTCGTCTCTGTCGTCGGTCCAGCCACAGGCGGTGGAGGTTGCGTACCACCAGGGCGCCCAGAGCCAGGACCAGAAACAGGTTGACATAGAGCAATACCAGAAAAAAGAGGCTGTATTTGCCGCTTTCCATATTGGTGACGCCCCGCAATCCCTGTCCGGTCAGCACCGTAATGACCAGCACGGAGAATAACAGGGGTAAAATCCAGGCTTTCAGGGATTTGGACGGGGTATTCATGGGGGATAGGGGGCTTGCAAATGAAAGAGACCGGACTGGCCAAAGCGGAACCACTGGTCCAACAGGTGGAAGAGATGGGACATATCCTCGTGTTCCAGGGTCAAGTCCACATGCAGCCGATAGCGGCGGTCAAGGGGAAAATGGCGGCCATGGTCTCGCAGCATGCCCATCAAAACATAGCGGGGGGCACCCAGAAAGCTCATGGCCTCTTCCGGATTGTCTGTATACTGAATTTGCTTGGTCTGTTCATCCAGCATTTCATAACGGCGGGTGACCAGACGCAAGCGCACCCGTCGTTTCAGAATAATCTGGCTGATGCGCAGATCGGGAAGCCAGTGATGGATGCGATACAAGCCAAAACGATAGGTCGCCCAGAGTGGCTCGCCACTATTCAACAATTCTGTCAGTTGTTTTAAATAGTTTTGATCCAACTCCGCCCTGGCATACAACTTTTCCCCTTGCGGCAGCAAGGCGGCCTGCTGGATCACACCAGGCTGCATGGGCGACTTGGACTCCCGGCACTCCAGGAGATGGGGGGTGGTGCATGGTTCGTTGCTCTTTTCCGCCGCACCACACCCTCCCAGCCACAGAGTGACGAGCAGAACGCCGCGCCACTTTTTTTTTTGACACCCGAAGGGAGTGGGGGTGGCATGACCTCTGTGGGGGCGAGGGAGCCAAGCCCCCACAGAGCTCTCCAGAGATGCATTGTCTAAGCCGAAAGTCCCATGGCGGGCGTCAAGGCTTCCATGGGGGTGGGGTGCTCCAGGGATTGTTTTTCGGAACCGGTTTGCAAAAAATGGGCGACCTGCTCGCCTTCCACAAACTCCCAGGCATTGGCGTGGGCCATCAGCTTGCGCAGCAACATGCTGTTCAGGGCATGGCCGGAACGGACACCTCTGAAGTGACCGATCACGGGATGGCCCAGGAGATACAGATCGCCGATGGCGTCAATCATCTTGTGCCGCACAAACTCTTTTTCGTAGCGCAATCCGCCCTCGTTCAGGATGCGGAAGTCGCCCATGACGATGGCGTTATCCAGGGAGCCGCCCCGCGCCAAACCGTTGGTACGGAGCTGTTCGACCTCCTTCAGGAAGCCGAAGGTGCGCGCCCGACTGATCTCCTTGATGAAGGTGGTCTCCGTAATATCCAAATCCTCATCCTGCTCAGAGAGGAGAGGGTGATCAAAATCGATGCGGAAGCTGACCCGAAAACGGTCACAAGGCTCGAAAGAGGCCTTTTTGTTGCCATGGGAAACGGAGACCGGTTTTTTGATCCGAATCCAGCGTTTATAGGCCTTTTGCTGCACAACGCCGGCGCACTGGATCAAAAAGACGAAGGGCGCAGCACTGCCGTCCATAATGGGCACTTCGGGGCCGTCCAGATCCACATAGGCGTTATTCACGCCCAGACCCGCAAAGGCGGCCAGCAGGTGCTCCACCGTAGAGACCCGGACTCCCTCCGAGTTGGCGATACTGGAACAGAGGCGCGTGTCCACGACCGATTGCACGTTGGCTGGAACCAGGGCTCCTTTCATGTCTGTGCGGTGGAAAACGACGCCGGTATTGACCGGTGCCGGGCGCAGGGAAAGGTAAACCTTTTTTCCACTGTGGAGACCGATTCCTGTACAACGGATTGTATTCTTTAAGGTTCTTTGGAAAATCATTGAGCAATTCCCAGTTAAAAGGTTGGCCCGGTGCTTTTTTTGTTCAGGAGCGTCAATCTTGTCTGGTCAGACACCTGTTCCGCGTCATTGTTTCAGCGCCACGCGTCTCATGGGGTGTCAAAGAATTGCCTTATTGCGGCCCCCAGACGACAGTTTGCCAGAATCTCCTCTACCCCACCACCGTAGCAGCAATCTCGGTGCCAAAAAACAGACACAGAGAATGATTTATCCAAGAAGCCGGGATGATACGTTTTTTTTTGAAATGAGGGAAGGAAAAAATGGAAAACCCCACTGCCAGGAGATCCCGAAGGAGCTGGCAGTGGGGCGAAGGATCGGCCTGTTATTTTATTAACGTGCTGTTTGTATTGCTAAAATGGCATGTTTCCACCCCGAAACATGCCGACTTCTTTCCGTGTGGAGGAACGGCTCAATCCATCTGCCGCCGGAGAAAGGTGGGCACATCGTAAGAGTCACCGTCATTGATCTGATCCAGGTTTTGTTCCACATTGACGGCCTTCCGGACGACACGCCCTCTCTCCCGCAGCTCATCCTGCACGGATGTGGGGGGAGAAGCTCTCCTTTGAGTGGCGGCAGCAGCGGCGGAATTGGCTGCATCGACATAGCGACGCGGTTGTTGTTGGGATGCCTGGGGATAACGGGAGATGGTCGGCTCCTTTTTGCTGGGGAAGACCACCTTTTCAGCTGAACCGATACCGGTGGCGACCACCGTGACCCGCACGGTATCCTCCATGGCCTCATCCAGAACGGCGCCAAAGACGATGATGGCGTCGTCATGCGCCATATCCCGCACGACAGTCGCCGCCTCATCCACCTCTTGCAGAGAAAGGTTATAACCACCGGTAATATTGATCAGCACACCACGGGCACCGTGAATGGAGACATCATCCAGCAGCGGACTGGAGATGGCATGGGTGGCCGCATCCAAGGCGCGGGTATCCCCGCTGGCCTCAGAGGCTCCCATCATGGCTTGTCCCATCTCATCCATGACCGTGCGGACATCGGCAAAGTCCACGTTGATCAGACCAGGCACGGTAATCAGATCGGTGATGCCCCGAACGGCCTGATTCAAGACATCATCCGCCCGCCGGAATGCCTCCAGGATGGTGGTGTTTTTGCCAACCACGCTGAGGAGTTTTTGATTGGGAATGGTGATGACGGTATCCACATATTTGCGTAACTCCGCCAACCCCTCTTCCGCAAACTGATAACGGCGCTTTCCTTCAAAATTGAAAGGCTTGGTGACCACCGCCACGGTCAGGATGCCGAGCTCCTTGGCAATCTTGGCGATGATGGGCGCCGCCCCCGTACCGGTGCCTCCCCCCATGCCGGCGGTGATGAAGACCATATCGGCCCCTGTCAAACTTTCGCGAATACGATCTTGACTCTCCTCGGCGGCTCGCATCCCCACCTCAGGCTTGGCCCCGGCCCCCAAACCACGAGTGACACTCTCGCCAATTTGCAGGCGGGTCGGTGCCATGTTACGCGCCAGAGCCTGCGCATCGGTGTTGGCAACGATAAACTCAACACCCTCCAGTCGGGACTGAATCATGTTGTTGATGGCATTGCCGCCGCCGCCACCCACGCCGACCACCTTGATACGCGCATCCAATGGACCGGATTGCTCAAACGCTTCGATAATCATCAAAATCCCCCAAGGAGAAAGATATTTCTAACAGATAACTTTAGTGCGAGATGCCAATGCCACAACTCGATCTAGAACATATTTCCCAGCCAGGAGCGCATACGCTGGAAAACATTTTGCATGGACTGTCCGCCGGCTGGCATCATGTGTCTGGACAGCTCCTTTTCGCTGCGACTGGCAAACATCACCAGACCGACAGCCGTTGCATAGACGGGGCTGTTGACCACATCGGTCAAACCGCCAATGCCCTGCGGAACGCCGCGACGCACCGGCTTGTTGAAAATTTCCTCAGCCAACTCCACCATCCCTTCGGTGATGGATGTGCCCCCCGTCAGAACGATCCCGGCAGCCAGTTGCTCCTCGAAACCGGAGCGGGTCAGCTCCCGACTGACCAGGGTGAACAGCTCTTCCACCCGGGGCTCGATAATTTCGGCCAGAATATGCCGCCCCAGGGAACGGGCCTTGCGGTCCCCGATGCTGGGTACTTCAATGACCTCTTCCGGGTTGACCAGGGAGGAGAGGGCGCAGCCAAAACGACGCTTGATCATCTCGGCTTCCCGGGTGGGGGTCCGCAGACCGACGGCGATATCGTTGGTCAGATGGTCACCACCGATGGCCAATACGGCGGTATGCTTGATATGGCCACCGCTGAACAGGGCGATGTCTGTGGTGCCGCCGCCGATATCCAGCAGGCAGACACCCAACTCTTTCTCATCGGCCGTCAACACCGCCTCCGCAGAGGCCAGTTGCTCCAGGATAATATCGCCCACATCCAGACCGCAACGGTTGACGCACTTGATAATATTTTGCGCCGATGCCACGGCCCCCGTGACAATATGGACCCGCGCCTCCAAACGGACACCGGACATATTGAGGGGCTGCTTGATGCCATCCTGACCGTCCAGTATATATTCCTGGGGGATGATATGCAGTATTTCACGGTCCATGGGAATGTTGTGGGCACGGGCGGCATCCAACACCCGCTGCACGTCGTTGGCCGTCACCTCCCCATCCTTGGTGGCGACCACGCCATTGGAGTTGCCGCTCTTGATATGCCCGCCGGCAATACCCGCATAGACCATCCGGATCTCCACACCGGCCATCATCTCCGCCTCTTCCACCGCCATGCGCATGCTCTCCACGGTGGAGTCGATGTCGATGACAACACCCTTGCGCAATCCCCGGGAGGGATGGCTGCCAACGCCGATGATGTCCAAGCGGCCATCAGTCTGCAAATCGGCGACAATACAGCAAATTTTTGTTGTGCCGATATCCAGTCCGACGATCAGATTTTGATCCTGTATGGGCATCCTTTGTCCATTTGAAGGAGATTATGTGAAGCCGGCTGTGCGGGCCACAGCACCCGACGACGCAGGCACGACCGAGACCCCTGTCGCCTGTTCTCCCTTTTACACTAACTGCCCTGCCGACGAAAGGGATGATAAACGGCAAAACCATTAAAGGGCAAAACGCACCATGGCCTTGCCGGGAATGCGCAGCTCAACTTGCCGCACCTTGCGGTCCAGCACGGCATATTGTTCTTGCAATCGTCTCAACAATTCCAATTCTTGATCAGTACGCTGGGAAAACAACAACTTTACTCCCTGTTTGGTATACAATATCCAGCGTCCACCCGGTATACCCACCGCCTCGGAAATGCGGTTACGCAACCAGGCATGCCTGCCCAACAGGTTGATCAACCACACCACTTGCGCCTCTTTTTCCTCTCCCGGAGCGGCCACGATAATGGGCAGCATCAGCGGATCGCTCTTTTCCAGAGGCTTGATGGTCGCTCCATGTTCATCCACCAAAAAGAGACGCCCCTCCTCCCGAACCATCCCCACCGCCACCCGTTCCACGACACGAATCAGCATGGTGGAAGGAAATTGCCGTTTGACGTGGACGGAACGAACCCACGGCAAACGGGCCATTCGGGCCTGCACCGTTTTTGGGCTGACGGCCAGCAAATTGTTGCCCTTGAGCAGGCCCGCAGCTTCCGTCGCCGCATCGACCGGCGTGCTCACCAGACCGGAGATCTGCAACTCCTGCAGGGGAAACCAGCCGGGTTTGTTTACCTCATGCCAAACCAGAATGCTCCCCAGAAACAGGACAATGATCGTGAGTAAGGCGATTTGTTTGCGCACTTATGGATCCCGTGTGGCCCCCGCCAAAAGCCGTTCCGCCAGGGCATCGAACGATACCCCGGCGGCGGCGGCCGCCTTGGGTGCCAGGCTGGTCTCTGTCAGGCCCGGTATGGTATTGATCTCCAACACCCAGGCACACCCCTCCCGGTCGACGATCATATCCACCCGGTATAGCCCCCGGCAGTTTAGCAACGCGCCAGCCGCCAATCCAGTCTCCACGGCTTTCTGGATTTCCTGGGGTGAGAGGCTTTCCGTGGGAACCAGATAACGGGTACGTCCTGGGGTATATTTATTCAAATAATCGTAAAATCCCTCTGTGGGACAAATCTCAATCAGGGGCAACGGCTCCCCGTCAAGGATGGAGAGGGTCACCTCCGTACCGACAATTGTTTGTTCCAACAAAATCTCGACCGTACTCTCCACCGCTTCCCCGCCGGGAGGGACGGCCGCCATCGCGGCGGCGGCCAAGGCGGTGGCCAACCCGGAAATCTGGGCAACCGGCTGGATACCCACACTGGAACCGGCTGAAGAGGGTTTGACAAACAGCTCCTTGCCCGCCCAACGGTCTGCCAACGCCTCCACCATGCGGGTCAACGGCTCCATCGACACCTGGCCCCGGGAGAGGGTGACCGGAATCTCCTGCCAAGCCGGGGTGGGAATCCGGGCACTTTGGAAAAGGCGTTTGCTGAGGGCCTTGTTCATGCACAACGCCGAAGCCGTCACCCCGGAACCGGAGTAGGGAATACCCATGATTTCCAACAGCCCCTGCACCGTGCCATCCTCTCCCCAGGGACCGTGCAAGGCGATCACCGCCACATCAATGGCATGTTCCAACAGGCGGGCGGGCAACTCTCTGCCGGCCTGGGTGTCCAGAGGCACCACCGGCAGGCCCAAACGCTGGTAGGCGGCCACCAGTGCTGCACCGCTGCGCAGGCTTATCGCCCGTTCTGTGGAGGAACCTCCCAGCAGTACGGCAATTTTTTTGTTTTTGTCCACGGTCAGCTCGCCTGAAAATGGGAAGAAAGATGGTTGTTTGGAGCGTCGTCCGCAACCAGACCGGACGGCGCCACGATGCCGATCTCCAAGGCCAATACCCCCCCCCCAGCCTGGCAGACCCGTTCGCGGATGCGGTCTATGAGCAGCCGCACATCACGGGAGCTGGCACCTCCCCGGTTTACTAAAAAATTACAATGTTTTTCGGATACTTGCGCCTGACCAGACCACGCCCCCCGGAGGCCCGCTGCCTCAATCCACTGCCAAGCCTTGGGGCCTTCGGGAGGGTTTTTAAAGGTGCTGCCCGCCGAAGGAAAGGCCAGGGGCTGACTCTGCCGCCGTTGTCGATTCAGGTGTCGCATCCGTTCCCGAATGGCATCTGGATCTCCTCGCTGCAGGCGGAACCGCCCCGACAAAAAGATCCAGTCCGGGGGAATGCGGGTGCTGCGATAACCCATGCCCAACTGCTGCAGTGGCAGGGTATGCGGGTTGCCCTCTCCATCCAGCAGCGTACACTCCAGCAAACCATCCCGCACCTCTCCCCCATAGGCCCCCGCATTCATGCGCAGAGCCCCACCGACGCTGCCAGGAATGCCGCCCAAAAATTCCAGGCCGGTCAGGCCATGGCTGCGGGCAAAATGGGCCAGGGCGCGGGTGCCGGCCCCCGCCTCGGCCTGGAGCAACACCCCATCCTCCTCCGCAGAGGCGGCGGGGAGAAGGGTGATACGGTTCATGTGGCGCGTCAGGTCCAAGACTACTCCATCAAATCCATTATCGTCAACCAACAAATTGCTGCCGCCCCCCAATAGCAGTCGGGGCAATCCCGTCGGCCAGGAGAGCAGGAGCTGTTGCAATTCAACGGGCGTTGTCGGCTGCAGCAGCCAGCGGGCTGGACCGCCGATCCGCCACGTGGTATGTGCCGACAACAACAGACCTTCCTGTACCGGCTGCCTGACTCTGGCGATCCACGCTTCGTTTTGTTGGTTCTGCCTGGGATTCATGGGGTTGTCTGCCGCTCAGGCGCATTCCGGTCCGGCAAAATGGCGGGCCTTTTTCGTGATGCTGCCTGCTCCCAGAAAAACCACCACATCCCCCTGTTGCAGCATCGCTTCCAACTCGGCATGGCCTTGGCTCAGGAGATCGCCATCTGGCAGTGGGCCGGTTGGGACACCGCTTTCTGCTTGAATGCCTGCCAACAAATGTGCCCGCATCGCGGCGGGGGAAAAATCGGGCAGCGGCTCCTCTCCGGCCGGATGGATATGATCCACCAGAACCAGATCGGCATCTTGGAAACAGCGCAAAAATTCGGCAAGCAGCGCGTGGACCCGGCTGTAGCGGTGGGGCTGAAAGATGGCGACCAACCGTCTCTGTCGGCCAAATTTTTCCCTGGCACCCTGCAGGGTGGCGGCAATTTCAATGGGATGATGGGCATAGTCATCGATGATGGCCCGTTCCGGGTCGTTGCGCAAAATATCAAAACGCCGTCGCACCCCCTTGTATTGATCCAGTGCCTGATCGATGGTCGACCAGGGAATTTCCAACTCCATGGCCACGGCGACAGCCGCCAAGGCATTGCTGACATTGTGTCGACCGGGCAGGGAGAGTCCCACCTCCCCCAACGGGCTGTACGTGCCCAGGTTGGGATCCCGACGGTTGACCTGAAAACGGGTGCGTTCCCCATCACGGCGGATGTTCACAGCCTGCAAATCGGCACCTTCCTGAAGGCCATAGGTGATCACCCGTTTGTCGGTGAGCCGGGGGACCATGGCGGCCACCTCCGGATGGTCCAGGCAGAGCACGGCCAATCCATAAAAGGGTATCTTTTCCACAAAGCTCATGAAGGCCTGGCGCACGGCATCAAAGCTGCCATAATTTTCAAGATGTTCCGGATCCATGTTGGTGACGACGGCAATGATGGGAAACAGCTTGAGAAAAGAGCCATCGCTTTCGTCCGCTTCGGTTACCATAAAATCCCCGTGTCCCAGACGGGCGTTGCTGTTGAACGCCTTGACGATACCGCCATTGACCACGGTCGGATCCATGCCGGCCTTGCCCAGCAGGGTGGCCACCATGGAAGTGGTGGTGGTTTTGCCGTGGGTTCCCGCGATGGCGATGCCATACTTGATGCGCATCAACTCGGCCAGCATCTCGGCGCGGCGGGCAATGGGAATGCGCCGACGACGGGCGGCCTGTAATTCGGGATTGTTGAAGGTGACTGCCGAGGAGTGAACCACCACATCGACATCCCGGACATTCTCCTCGGCATGTCCCAGATAAAGGGTGGCTCCCATCGCCCGCAGACGTTGCACAGAGGCATTGTCCGACAGATCCGAGCCAGAAATCCGGTAGCCCAGGTTGAGCAACACCTCGGCAATGCCGCTCATGCCGATGCCACCGATACCAACAAAATGCAGTGTGCGGATCTTTTCGTACATAGTGGTGCTTTACCCTTCAATGTTGCAGAACGTGACCGCCGGGTGTGGCCGGTCGCCAATGGATGGGGAGAGTGCGCTTTCCGTCCGTCGCTTGCAAGGATGGATCGACGGAAAACAGGGGTGGCATGGTGTACCAACCCTTGGCCTGGATCATCGTTTCGGCCAAAACGGGGGCTTTGCCCCCGGCCCCACCAGGGGCTTTGCCCCTGGACCCCACCAGGGGGATAATCCCCCT
>JADGCE010000156.1 GCA_015229095.1 Magnetococcales bacterium
CCCCTGGTGGGGTCCAAACGATGATCAATGCCCCTGCTGTTGCCAATCCACATCCCCCAGGGGAAAGACCGGCCCATCGACACATACCCGTCGATAATAACCCTTTTCCCCTGCCCGTATCAACACCACACACCCCGCACACCCCCCAAACCCGCAAGCCATCCGGGCCTCCAGGGCGGCCTCACCCTGCAGGCCAAACCGTTCCGCCAGGCGGGCCACCGCCGCCATCATCGGCAAAGGGCCACAGGTATACAGCCGACAACGGGCCCGCCGGTCCGGCGGCAGACGTTGCAGATAAGCAGCGGCCAACTCCGTCACATAACCGGTAAACCAACCGGGCCGCGCCGTCAGGGAGGCGAGACGGCTGGCAATGCCCCGGCTCTGCAAGTGGGCCAAGGCCAGCCCCGCCTCCAGAGTCTCCGTGGCCGACGCCTGCCGCAGCGGCCAGGGGGCCTCGCTCTCCATCCCCAAAAACAGCGTGACGGAAACCCCCTGGGCAACCAGGGTGCGGGCCAAAAAATCCAACGGGGCCACCCCCACCCCACCCGCCACCAACACCGCCTCCATCCCCGCCGGCGGCGGTGTAAAAGGGCGGCCAACGGGCCCCAGCAAGGGGGTCACCCAACCCGGCTGCCAGCCGGTCATCCGTCGGGTGCCCTCCCCCACCACCCGGTAAAGCAGATCGATGTCCTGGGACTCCGGGTGGCTGTCCAGAATGGAAAAGGGGCGTGGCAGGGTCAGATCGGCCCCGCACTCCAGGTGGACAAATTGCCCCGCCTGGGCCGGCGGCAGGTCAGGAACCTGCAGGCGCAACAGCCACAGATCCCCCCCCAACGACCTGTTTTCCACCACCCGGCCCTGAAGGTGCTGCATCGGGGGTCGGCCCGCAACGGGCAAAGGTTCAATCATGGCCATCCCGATAGACGGAACGACCCGCCACCCAGGTCTGCTTGACCCGCCCTTTGACCCGTCGCCCGTGGAAACAGGTGTTTTTGCTTTTGCTGCGCAGTTGCCGGGCATCCACCGTCCAGGTCTCTTCGGGATCAAACAGCACCATATCAGCCGCCTGCCCCACCCCCAGGGTGCCGTGGGGAATGCCCAACAGACGGGCGGGATTGCAACTCATGGCGGCGATGCAGTCCGACAGGCTCATCACCCCATCCCGCACCAGCTCCAGGCTGACCGGCAGCAGGGTCTCCAGGCCGATCACCCCGTTGGCGGCACAGCAAAATTCCACCCGCTTGTTCTCTTCGTCGTGGGGGGCATGGTCGGTGGCGATGACGGTAATGATGCCCTGGGCCAATCCCTCCAGCAGAGCGGCCCGATCGGCCTGGCTGCGCAGGGGGGGAGACATTTTGGCATCGGTGTCATAGCCCAGCACCGCCTCATCGGTGAGGGA
The DNA here is from genome assembly GCA_015229095.1 of Magnetococcales bacterium. GTDB lineage: Bacteria > Pseudomonadota > Magnetococcia > Magnetococcales > Magnetaquicoccaceae > Magnetaquicoccus. The sequence continues at coordinate 1,400 of JADGCE010000156.1, forward strand.
AAAATGGTGGGGCGTCACCTCGCAACTGACCGGCAGCTGCTGCGCCCTGGCCTGGGCCACCGCCCGCATCGCATCGCCGCTGGACAGATGGGCCACATGGTAGCGGCTGCCGGTAAGGGCCACTAGGCGCAGATCCCGATCCACCAAAACCGATTCCGCCGCACTGGGAATGCCCGGCAGGCCCAGACGGCTGGCCACCACCCCCTCGTGCATGCAGCCGTTGCCCACCAGGCTCAAATCCTCGGCATGCTGAATCAACAACGCCCCGAACATGCGGGCATATTCCAGGGCGCGGCGCATGACGCCGCTGTCGGTCACCGGTCGACCATCGTCGGAAAAGGCCACACAGCCCGCCCGCAACAGCAGGCCCATTTCAGTCAGCATCTCCCCCTTCAACCCCTTGGTGATGGCCCCGATGGGAAAGACCCGCACCAGGCCCGTACTTTTGGCCCGTTCCAGGATATAGCCCACCACGCTGGGATCGTCGGTGACCGGCTGGGTATTGGGCATGGCGGCCATGGCGGTCACCCCCCCGGCGGCGGCGGCCCGACAGCCGCTGGCAATATCCTCCTTGTACTCATGGCCCGGCTCCCGCAGGTGGACATGCATATCCACCAGACCGGGGGCCAATACCAGACCATCGGCCTGGACGACGGTGCAATGCGCCGGGGCCTCCAGGCGACCCACCGCCTGAATCACCCCATCCACCACCAACAGATCAGCGGTCTCGTCCCGGCCATGGGCCGGGTCCAGCACGCGCCCTCCCTGGATCAATACAGAGCGGTTTTCCATTTCACCTCCGCACCCCGGCACCACACAATAGATAAAGGGCGGCCATGCGCACCGCCAAACCGTTGGCCACCTGTTCCAGAATCACCGAACGTTCGGGATCATCGGCCACATCCGAGGCGATCTCCACCCCCCGATTGATGGGGCCCGGGTGCATGACGATGGCATTGGGGGCGGCCTGCCGCAGGCGGGCACGGTTCAACCCCCAAAATTCCGCATATTCCCGGACACTGGGCAGATAGGAGCTGTTCATCCGCTCATTTTGCAGGCGCAGCATCATCACCACCTGGGCACCGGCCAGCCCCTCCTCCAGGCGATGATAGACCGTCGCCCCAAAAGCCTCCGCCGCCTGACTGGGCATCAAGGTGGCGGGACCGACAAAGCGGACCTCCGCGCCCAGGGTTTGCAAACCGATGGCATTGGAACGGGCCACGCGGGAGTGGAGCACATCCCCGCAGATGGCCACCACCAGGCCGGCAAAACGGCTCTGCCCCAGCAGGGGCAGTTGATCCTGGATGGTCAGCAGGTCCAACAGGGCCTGGGTGGGATGTTCATGACGACCATCCCCGGCATTGACCAGGGCGGCATCCAGATGGCGGGCCAAAAATTCCAGCACCCCGGATTCCGGATGGCGGATCACCACCACATCGGGGTTCATGGCCTGCAGATTGGCCAGGGTATCCAACAGGGTCTCGCCCTTTTTGACGGAGCTGGAGGCCACCGACATATTGACCACATCCGCCGACATCCGCTTGCCGGCCAGTTCAAAGGAGGTGCGGGTGCGGGTGGAATTTTCATAAAAAAGATTGATGACCGTCTTGCCCCGCAAGGTGGGCACCTTTTTGATATCCCGGCGGTTGACTTCGCGCAGGGAGACTGCGGTATCCAACAGCGCGCCGATCTCCTCCCGGCTCAAGCCTTCCATGCCCAGGAGATGTTTGCGCGTCCAGAGAGTGCCTGCCGATCGCATTGCGCTGCCTCATCCATTCTGAAGGTTAAAAATCCCTGTCCGGCGCGCTCCCTCCTCACTCCTGGAGTCTGCGCCGCACCACGTGCATCTTTTCTCCGCTATCCAGCAGTTTGATAAATTCCCCCTCGGCGGGCTGAATCACCAACCCCACATGGTGGGGCTGGATGGGCAACTGCCGACCGCCACGATCCACCAACACCAGCAGATCGACACTCTCCGGGCGACCATAGTCAAACAGGGCATTCATGGCGGCGCGAATGGTGCGGCCCGTATACAACACATCATCCACCAGGATAACCTGCCGGTCGTCGATCTCCATTTGCAGATCGGTCGCTCCCACCACCGGATTGGGACCGATGGTGTCCAGGTCATCCCGGTAGAAGGTGATATCCAGAAATCCTATGGGAATCTTTTGTCCCAGGCGTTGGCAAAGGCGTTCCCACAGCCGTTCCGCCACCCGGGCACCGCCACGGCGAATGCCGATCACCACCCACTCTTCCCAGGGGAGGGAGCGGGGTGGAGGGCTGGCATGCAAGCGGGCTGCCAACGCATCAATCAGGGCCAGGGTCTCTGCGGGAGAGAGCAATTGTTCATCGTGAAAGGTGGGGGACATGCGCAACAGGCTCCTTCAGTGAATGGTATGGGGGCACCCGGCTACCGCCACCCCCGGTTCAATCCAGCCATGGGAGGGCCATCATACCCCCACGACAGGGGAGATACCAATAAAAAAGGGGGGGCGGATGAGGCTCCCACGACAGCGGCGGTTCAATGGTCACGGTGTGGACTGTCGATAGCACGCCATCATGGCCGCTGCAATATCCGGCGATGACGGCCATAACCCGCGTCGACTTCCCGCATGTTCCACACAATCCGTCAGATGGTCCGGTTCCGGCTGTACCGGTTTGCCGTTTGATAAAAACAACAAGCCTTCCTTGCCAACAGGCATCGCCCGCACGAACGAGTCGGCCTCATCCAGGCATCTCCGCAAGCTTTGTGATACGGCAGCGGCGTCAACGGGTTCGACCAGGGCCAAATCGGCATAATCATCTGCTCGATAGCGGGCGTTGCGGCGGATTTCCGTGATCAGGCTTTCCGGCGAATAGCCTGGATCTTTGGCAACCGCCGCCCAGATCACCGCGCCGAGAGGAAGGTGATGTTTATGGATGTAGAGGAGATCCAGCACGTCCCGTGGTTCGCGCCTGCCCGCAGCCGCCAGGGCCTTGTTGGTGGCGAGGTCCACAATGTGCAACCGGTAACCGAACCATTCATCGGCGACCGTCGGGAAAAATCGGTAGTCGCTGTCACGCACCCATTCCAGTCTTGTCTGCTCGCTGCGCCGCCGCACGACGGCGGCATGGAGGCCTGGCTGCCGTCTCAGCCATTGGATGGTAAAACCGTTCGCAGTCAGCCATCGTGTATCCGCTGCCGAGGCCAGAGCAACGCTCTCCTCCCGGTCGTGAAAGATATCAACATCGTCTGAAAAACGCGGACCCTCCCGGTTGAGCACGCTCGCGCCGGCCACATAACTTTCAGGGTTTCTATGTTTGGCCAAAAGTTTCAGTATTTCGCTTTGCAGGCTAGAGAGCGGCACGGCAAGCCTCTTCCATCTGCACCGCAAAAGCGCGGGTGATCTGATCGCCCTCACGACGCAGGCACTCCGCGACAACCAGTGCCTGGGCAATCGTTGGAGAGGCGCTTGGCTGTCGGCTCCAAAGAGATTGGCTGCCAAATTTTTGGAAAGCCTGATGATACAGGAAGGCCACCCCGTCCGGCGCAACGCGCCCGGCACCCCGTTCTTTCAGTTGTTCAAAGCTGCGTGGGTCCATCGTGTGTTCTCTCCCCCTCGACAACCGGAAAGGGTTTGTTTTCTGCAACATCCCAAGAAAAAAAGGGGGGGAGGGATGTCCATTTCAATCCGCCAAGCCAAGAGTGCGCCCCACTTCCTCCAGAGTATAGGAGATACTGCGCCCCGCCTGAATTGCGATTAAACGTTGCTCGGCAAGGTATAAACCCTCCAGGTCATCCCTGTGTGCACAGATGGCCTCAATCATGTAGAAGGTCTCGCTGCGCCCGGTGCGCTGCGCCAAATTTTGCAGGCGACTGGCCACATCTTCAGGCAATCGGATGGAGAGCGCATGCATGCGTATTCTCCCAGTTGACAATGGCGTCAGAACAACTCCGCTCCGCACGGTTTTGCCTGGAACCACTCCTGATCCTCACGGGTCATCCCGGTAGAGGTCTCGCATTGCGCCAGGAGTTCATCGAGCGTATACCTCGGACGC
>JADGCE010000157.1 GCA_015229095.1 Magnetococcales bacterium
GGCACCTGGACCTCCTCGTCCCGTGGACAGATCAGGGTATCCTCCTGCATGATATCACCGCTCAATCGCCCGATCAAAAACTCCGGCTGCACACCCAGGCGCTCGCACTCTGTCGCCACCACCGCCACAACCACCGCTCCCAGAGTGCGATAAGCCGCTTCTCCGTTGTGCTCCAGCAAAGCGGCGGCAAAGGCCCCCACCCAGCGTCCCAGGTGATGTTCCATAAATTTGCGGGCCGCATCCTCCGTGATCTCCCGCTGCTCCTGCCAACCCTCTTCGATGGCATAGGCCTGTTTCAGCAACAGGAGGCTGTAAAATTCCAACTCGGTGGCCAGATGATCCGGCAGATTGGGCTCCGATTCGGACAGGGTCAGTCCGAATGCCTTGTAAAACCCACGAATATCCGACAATTCATGGGGTTTGCCCGCCATGCGCCGGCCATCACCGTAGGCCGTCTCATGCAACGAGCAGGGTGCGCCTCCCATAAACAGCCGCACATACTCCCGCTCCAGCTCCTCCTCCTCGGCACTCTCCCACTCGGCTGTCAAGGCATGCCACTCCACCCCCTCCAGCCCGGCATGGCCAGACGCCTGTTGTAACGCCGCCGCCATCTCTGCCCTGTGGCCAGCATGGGGATAGGCGAAGCAGCGCGCCAAAAGACGGAATATGGCCGCCCGTTCAATCAATTCCCGCAATACATCCTCTTCCGAAACCGGTGCGTGCATCATGCCATCTCCTTCCCATCAGACACAGAGAAAAAACAAGGTATCAGGGCCTGTTGATACCCCACATACAGAGAGCAAAGCAGGGGAGACGGAAACCCGCCTCCCCTGCTTTCATCCAACGGACATCCCGACTTGCCGGAATGCCAGCTACTCGGCAAGCGTCACGCCGACCCAGTCAGACCACGCTTTGCGTGAGCCCACTTCCTTGCTGCCACCATCCCACACGGCAAAAGCCGCAGCGGTCGCCTTGCCCGGTTCCAGCTTGGGGGCATTTTCCCCATCCGGGGTCAGGGGAGCCGTGATGGTGACGTGCCACATGCCATCCTTGTAAACGCCTTTGCCGGTGGCACCCTGTTTGGCCCGTATGGTCAAACTGCCAAACCCCTCGGCCATCTGGTCCAAAACCGGACTATCCGTGCGTATCGACACGGGATTGCCCAGTCCTTTGGCCCCCAGATAGGGCACAGCCGCCTCTGCGGACAAGCGTGTGGTGTAATAAAGGTCCGCATCCGGTGCGTTGGGATAGAGATCGCGAATCACAATCTCCCGACCGCTATCCACCTCCCGCTGTGCCACAGCACGCCATTGCAGAACGTTGACGCGCCCGCCAGGATTTCCCATCATGGCAGAAGGCAATGCGTCCGCTTGATAGGTGACGGGCAACTCCACCGCCACCTGATCATTGAAGCGGTCGACAACCGTGGTGTCGCTCTTGGTGGAATCTTTCCATTCCAGCAGGAAGGCTACCCAGCTGCCATTGTGTACCGCACGCACACCCAGCTCCTGGACGGCAGGCGTGGGGTTGGTGGGCGGGGCGACCACCTGCGGCTGGAGAGCCACCTTGACCGCCTTGGCCTTGCTCCATATTTTTCCGCCAGGATCGGTGATCGGTCCCTTGCCAGCCACCCGCACCGCCCGCAATGCATTGTCCGCAGCGGCGGGCTCTGCCCCCTGACTCTCTCCTCCATGCCCCGCCAGTGCCATGCCCAGAGCGGTGGCAAGAAACATTTTCGTAAACGTGTGTTCCATGTCTTCCTCCCTTACGTGGCATTGCTGCGGTGGGTTTGGAACTGCTCGTCAAATCCCGGTCTCACAAAGATGGGCTCCTTGAAGGGAACCCGGACAATCTCTCCCCCCTTGTCATCCAATCCGACCGCAAAACCGTTCTGCTCCTTGAAGCCGGACAGAATGCTCGGCGTTGCACCAAACAGCAGGAGCGCGGAGAGCAGTGCCTTGTTATCCATCGCCGTGCGATAGGTCTGCTGGGCAGACTCCACCTCCGCCCCGAACATCTGTTTGAGGTAGGGGGGGGGCACGTGAATGGGCGGAATGTAATAGACATTCGGCTCCAGACCAAACTGCGGATAGAGAGGCTTTGCCACCTTGGCTATCCGAACCAGATAGTCAATGGGGTTGTCGGCCCGCTCCTGACCCGGCGGAGAGATGAAACCCTGCAAACGAATCTTGCCGATACAGGTCATGGTGCATTGCGTCTGACGCCCCTGCTCAACCGCCGGATAACAGCCCACGCACTTTTCCGAGGTACGGGTCACACTGTTGAAGAAGGGTTTTTTGTAGGGGCAGCCCCGCACACACTCCCGATACCCCCGGCACCGATCCTGGTCGATCAACACAATGCCATCCTCTGGACGCTTGTAGATGGATTGCCGGGAACAGGAGGCTAGGCAGGCCGGGTAGGTGCAATGGTTGCAGATACGCGGCAGATAAAACATCCACTGCATGTGCGGCATCTGCAAAAAGGCACCCTTGCTCATGCTGCCCTGGGTATCATCCTCGGAAATGTTGGGATGGGCATAATCCAGATCGTCTGGCAGATATCCCAGCACTTGCGAGCCGTCAGGGGCCGAGTCAAAAAGCGTCTTGCCCTGGTAAACGGGGCCATCCACATCCTGGACGCCATGCTTTTCCAGAATGTTCACATCCCAGCCCAGGGGATAGAAACCGTAGGGCTTGGTCTCCACATTGTTCCAGAACATGTATTCCTGGCCACGGCTCGACGTCCAGGTGGTTTTGCAGGCCACTGTACACGTCTGGCAGGAGATACACTTGTTGGTGTCGATAATCATGGCAAATTGCTTGTCAGGACGTTTCCCTGCATAGGGATAATCCATCTCGCGCCCGATTTGCCAGTTCATTACTTTTGGCATAAGAACTCTCCTCTCCTGGCCGTTATACCTTGGAAATCTTAACGTATTCGCCCCGCAGGAACTGCTTCATGGCAGCACTTTCGTTGGTCGGCCTCAGACCGAGTGCTACAGGCCGCCATACGCCAGTACCTCCCATACCGCCATCCTCCGCCTTGCTGAATTTGGCAATGGACTCACGCGGTGCGTTGGTGACGCAGTGCACATCGACGTTGAATCCCTTGGTAACCTCATTCGTCCAGGATTTGCGGGTGATCAGGGTTGCCGTCTGGTGGGTGGGTTTCAACCAGGAGCGGGTGAGGCTCTGGTGACCACCGTAACGGAACATCGACTGATAGTTGGTCTCTGCACTCTTGGCAAGACCATCCGCCCGTGTTTCATGCGCCTTGACGGAACTGGGGGTCGCCATGTAGCCGTTGAACCACATCCGCGTTACCCCGCGCGGGGTGCCTGGATAGTAGCGTGCGCGACACATCAAACGGGCAACCTTGTACTCTGCCTCCCGCCCGGGCTCATTCCAGCCACGGAAGGGCAGATCTTTGGGGTCACCATCCACATAGACATAGTCGCCATCGTTGATGTTCATGGCGCGGGCATCCTCTGGATGGATGTCGACATACATTTCACCCACACCAGGAGCCCGCTTGTCGTGCCGATAGATATCCCCGAAAGGACCGAACAGAACCATCTGCAGATCCGTGTCAATGGGGGTCGTATGGGAACCATGGCGATATTTGGGGGTGTGGAAAATATATTGCCACCCTTGATCCAGCAGCGGATGCTTGGAAGCCAATGTCTCCTCCACGGTCATCACCACATTGCGCATCTGCCGTGTTTGATGGCTGCGATCACCGGCCTCAATGCCCCAGTCAGCGGGCAACTTGGGACGGACGGCCGGATGGGCGGACGACACAATGACACACGGCTCATGATAGGTGGAGTCCGAAGGCTCACGATGCACCACCATGTTTTCCCCCGCCTCGACAAACTCGATTTCCGGGCGGTAAAACTCCAACCGTCCTGTTTTGGTATACCAGGGACGGGATTCATGCACCTGCTCGTAGCTGTTGCCACGGGGATAGGTGCGGGTATTCATCAGAGCAGGAATGCCCTGCATCGCATCGGCCAGGAGTTTCTCCACCTTGTAGCCCTTGAGGGGGGTGGAACCATCGATAATCCGTTGCAGATAAATCTCCGGCTTGCCCTCTGCGACAAACTTCCAGACATCCTCAAAACGGGTATCCTTGGTCAGTTTGGCCAACGCCCGCGCCACGCCCAGATAGGTTTCGTTGTCGTGGACCGTTTTGAAGTTCCGCTTCATGGGTGTGGGCGGATACAGCTGCACAAACGGATTGGAGTTGGAGGCCGTCATGTCCGTCACTTTGAACTCGATCCAGGCATCCACCCCGTAGATGATATCGGAATATTCGCAGGAGGCCGTCCACCACCATTCGTTGTAGACCACACACTCTGCCTTGGGCAGGGTATTGAACACCACGTCATAGTGGCCCTTCTGATTGCCAAGACTGGAGTTGGAGTTGACCTGCCAGATCGTCTTGGTCGGGGTTGGCACATGTTTGCCGGTGGTGATCTTTTTGTTGCCGGCCTTCATGATCCGTTCGCCATTGGCCCAATAGTGCATGGACTCTGGACGCAGATACAACTTCGGCGTCACCTTGCCAGCGGGATCCAACTGCAGATTGAAGGGATCTTCCAACGTCCAACGGGGCACGCCGGAGAACAAGGTGTTTTTGTAAACGCCCGCATAGGAGCCGACGTTGCCACCATTTTGACCCAGATTGGCCGTCAGGGCGGCCACCAGATGAATGGCACGGTCCTTGTTGTCGTTGTTCCAGAACTGGTTGGGCCCCATGCCGCAGGCGAACAGGGTCCTGCCGCGATTTTTCGCAATATCCCGCGCCAGGGAGAGAATGGCCTCTTTCGGAGCCCAGGAGAGGGCCGCCGTTTTGTCCGGCGTGCAGCTGTCATCCAGATATTGTCTGGTCAGATCGAACACGGTGCGGCAGGTCACCTTTTTGCCATCCGCCAGCGTCACCTCAAAGGAGCCGAACAGCTCGGGATTGCTCTTGAAATGATCGCCCAATTGATCATGGCCCACCGCCACCGGAGCACCCGACTCCCACACCACAAAGTCGGCAAACTCAGGAACCAGCGCTTCCAAAACCTGCACCCCCTTCTGCATCAGGGTGGGTCCCACCTGCTGGTCCTTCGGGACCACCTGGGTCCAGTTGGTGAGGGTGCCATTGCTATGGTTGGCAAAGACGTCAGAGGCCTTCAACCGTTCCAGCGTATCCATACGGACCAGACTCGGCAGGTCGGTGAAACGGCGCACAAACTCCTCGTCATACAGCTTTTCGGCGACCAGCACCTGGGCCACGCCCAGCGCGAAAAGGGGATCAGTACCGGGACGAATGACAATCACGTCGTCCGTTTTGCTGGCGGTGCTGGAATATTCCACAGTCACCGACACCGTCTTGGCTCCCTTGAGGCGCGCCTCGGTCAACCAATGGCTATCCGGCATCTT
>JADGCE010000158.1 GCA_015229095.1 Magnetococcales bacterium
ACCAGGGACTCCGTCCCTGGACCCTGCCAGGGGGATAATCCCCCTGGACCCCTGACCGTTGAAACGATTAAAAAAGAAGGGTGGAGGGGGGCTGGGGGAGGCGGTTCGCCGCCTCCCCCAGGAATGGACGAAACGATGATCAGCTCCCCTGCGCTGCCCGATGAGGGGGGGAGCCCGTTTGCCATCCCGGAGCCGATGCAGGCTGAGTCGGTGGTTCTCCCTCGCCCTCCTGCCTGCCTTCCTGCCCCGGAATTGTCTCTTTTGCCGGCGGCACAACCTGCCGTGCCGCCGGCGGTGCCTTCTGCGGCAGCGGATGCTGCCCCTGCGCTGCCGGCGGCAGCGCCTCCCCCCCCGCCTCCAGTTGGCGTGGGCAAGGGAGAGACCGTGGCGACGGAGGGGGGTGAGGCGGGTTTGGTGGATGCAAAACACCCGGAGGGAGGTGATGAGGCCGCCTCGGTAATCCGCGTGCGAGCCCACAAGCTGGATGCCCTGCTGCGGTTGGTGGGGGAGTTGACGGTGGTGCGTACCCGTGTCAAACGGCGTCTGCAAGAGATTGAGGAAATTTTATTGGCCTGGGAAGAGCAGACGGGAGATGAGACGATCCGGGAGGGGGCCGGGAACGATCCCGTTGCCCTGTCGGGGGCGCTGGGTACGCACAGAGAGCAGGTCGGCAACCGTCTGTTGCTGTTGCGCCATGGCATTGCCGAGGATGAGGCGGGGTTGGAACTGGTTTCCGAGGCCCTGGAGGAGGGTATCCGCAGCCTGCGCCTGCTGCCCATGTCCACCCTGTTCGGACTGTTTCCCCGTCTGGTACGGGATTTGGCCCGCCAGCAGGGCAAGGATGTGCAACTGCTGACCGAGGGGGGGGAGACGGCGGCGGACAAGCGCATTCTGGAGGAGATGAAAAGCCCGTTGATGCACCTGATTCGCAATGCCATGGACCATGGCTTGGAGCACGGGGAGCAGCGGGAGAAGATGGGCAAGCCCCGGCAGGGGACCATTCTGCTGCGGGCGACCCAGACCGCCACCCATGTGGTGCTGGAGGTGCGGGATGATGGCCGGGGGTTGGATCTGGATGCTATTCGGCGGCAGGCCCGCAGACGGAATCTCCACACGGACGAGGCCCTGGCCTCCTTTACGGCAGAGCAGCTGTATGCCTTGATTTTTCAATCCGGTTTTTCCACCAGTGCCCTGATCACCGACGTGTCGGGGCGGGGGGTCGGCCTGGATGTGGTGCGTGCCCAGGTGGAACGCCTCAAGGGGCGTATCGAGGTCGCCTCGGGCACTGACAGTGGCTGCTGTTTTACCATCTCTCTGCCCATCACCCTGGCCACCACGGCGGTTTTTATTGCCACGGCCAATGGTCAGTCGTTCGCCCTGCCGCTGGATGCGGTCCACATGGTGCGCCGGGTTGTGCCTGAGGAAATTTTTCCCATCGAGGGGCGCGATACCATTGTTCTGAACGAGCGGCCCATTTCGGTGGCCCGCCTGGCGCAGTTGTTGGAGCTGCCGGCGGCGGCCCAGGCGGTGCCGCCGCCGTGGCCCTGTGTTGTGTTCAATATGGGAGGGGATGGCTGGTTGGGGGTGATCTGTGATACCCTGGAGGATGAGCTTGAGGTGGTTTTGAAGCCCTTTGCCGGTTTGTTGCAGCGGGTGCGCAATCTTTCCGGAACCACCATTTTGGGGTCGGGTCAGGTCTGCATGGTGGTCAATCCCCCGGATCTGCTGGCGACGGTGCGCAAACAGGGTGGCCGCCTGTCGGAATCCCTCACCCGCTTGGGCGGAACGGGCACCGCCGCTCCACAAGGGAGGGAGAAGGCCGCGAAAAAGACCATTTTGCTGGTGGAGGACTCGGTGACCACCCGCACGCAGGAAAAGCGTATCCTGCAAGGCGCCGGTTATGAGGTGATTGCCGCAGTGGATGGCATGGACGCCCTCAACAAGCTGGGCAAGCAACCCGTGGATGGGGTGGTTTCGGATGTGCAGATGCCCAATCTGGATGGCCTGTCGTTGGCGCAAAAGATTCGACAAAATCCGTTGTACAAGGATTTGCCGATTATTCTGGTGACGTCGCTCTCCTCGGACGAGGATATGCGTCGTGGCATGGAGGTGGGGGCCAATGCCTACATGACCAAACCCACCTTTGAGCAAAAACAGTTTTTGGAAATTATACAGAGGTTGGTGTGATTCGAGTTTTGATTGTGGATGATTCGCCGATCGCGCGGTTGGTGTTGACAAAGATGGTGAATGCTTCTGCGGACATGGAGGTCGTGGGTTGTGCGGTGGATGGGGAGGATGCCTTGAGCATGATTCCCCGTTTGCAACCCCAGGTCATCTGCACCGACCTGCACATGCCGAAGATGGACGGGCTGCGCCTGACCCGGGAGGTGATGGTCCGCCATCCCCTGCCGATCCTGGTGGTGAGCATTTCGGTGCATCAAAACAGCGATGACAACAATATTTTTGAATTGCTGGAAGCGGGTGCGATCGATGTCTTTCCCAAACCTCGGGGTGGGTTGGAGTGTGCGGGCGAGGCGTTGACCCAGGAACTGGCGACCAAGATTCGCATTTTGTCGGGGGTGGTGCCGATCCGTCGCCATCGGGCCGGGAGCAAGCCTCTGCCGCCTCTTTCCGCCTCTCCCACCGTGCAGAGAAGGTTGGGCGGCGGCTCTCTCGCACCGGCCCTGGTGGCCATTGGGGCTTCGACGGGGGGACCGCAGGCCTTGATGACCATTTTTTCGGCGTTGCCGGCCAAATTTCCCGTGCCCATCCTCTGCATCCAGCATATCAGTCACGGTTTTCTGGAGGAGATGGTGAGTTGGTTGAACCATCACACCCCCTTGCAGGTTCGCGTGGCGGAACGGGGTGAGCAGCCCAGTGCGGGATGCATCTATTTTCCCCCGGAGGATAAACATTTGGCTGTGGACGATGGGGGCTGTTTTGTGTTGGAGGCGGGTTCGCCGGGGGATACCCACCGTCCTGCGGTGGACCGGACCTTTTTTTCGGTGGCCAAGGTCTACCAGGGGCGTGGTGTGGGGGTGTTGTTGACGGGCATGGGGCGGGATGGGGCGGATGGTTTGTTGGCCATTTCCCAGGCGCAAGGAGCGACGATTGCCCAGGATGAGGAGTCCTGTGTGGTTTTTGGCATGCCCAAGCAGGCCATTGATTTGGGTGCGGTGGAAAAGGTGTTGCCGATTACAGGCATTGCGCGGGAGTTGTGTCGATTGGCCGGGGTGACCCCGCCGATGCAGGGGGGATGAGCATGGAAAAGAGGGGCACATTGTTGATCGTGGAGGACAGTGCGGTGCAACGGGTGATGTTGCAACGTCTGTTGCGGGAGGCGGGTTATGCGGTGCTGGCGGCCAAGGATGGGGTGGAAGGGTTGGCAATGGCCAGGGAGCAGCGGCCGGCCCTGGTTATTACGGATATTGCCATGCCCAACATGGATGGTTATGCCATGTGCCGGGCGATCAAAAGCGACCCCCAGCTGGCAGCCCTGCCGGTGTTGTTGCTGACCGGTCTGGATGATCCCAAGGAGGTGATCCGTGGTCTGGAGGCGGGGGCGGACAACTATTTGACCAAACCGGTGGAGGATGCCCATCTGTTGGAGCGCATCCGGCTGTTGCTGGATAATCCGGTGGTCGACGGGGAGGGCGAGAGCAACGCAGGGTTGGCCATCTCCTTTGCCGGGGAGGCCCATGTGATCCATGCCAGCCGTCGGCAAACCATGAATTTGCTGCTCTCCACCTATGAAAATGCGGTGCGCAAAAACCGTGAATTGATTCAGGCCAAGCAGGCCCTGAGTCTGCTGACGGACCATCTGGAGCAGGAGGTGCAGCGGCGCACCCAGCAGCTGGAGGTGGCCAATCGGGTCAAGACGGAATTTATTGCCAATATGAGCCATGAGGTGCGTACCCCCATGAATGCCATCATTGGCATGACCGATCTGGTCCTGGATTCCGGGTTGACGGAGCAGCAGCGGGAATTTTTGGGGATTGCCAGGGAGGCCGCCGGCAAGTTGCTGCAGCTGTTGAACAGTCTGCTGGATTTTTCCCGCCTGGGGGAGGGCAGGCTGGAGGTCAATCTGGATATGTTTGTGCTGAGTGGCTTGGTGCGGGATTTGGGAGAGTTGTTTCTGCGCAAGGCGGAGGAGAAGGGCTTGGCTTTTCGTTGTCGCATCGCCGCAGGGGTGCCGGAGATGTTGATCGGGGATGGCCTCCGCATCAGCCAGGCTTTGGAAAAACTGCTGGACAATGCCATCAAGTTTACCAGTCGGGGCAGCGTCAGCCTGGAGGTGAGTCGGGGTTCTCAGCTGGTGGAAGAGGGGTCGGTGGCGTTGCGTTTTTCCGTGCTGGATACGGGGATTGGCATTGCGCCTGAGCAGCAGGCGTGGATATTTGACAGCTTCACGCAGGGGGATGGCAGCCGTACCCGCAAATATGGGGGGTCGGGTTTGGGGTTGAGCTTGGCCAAGCGGTTGGCCGAAATTATGGGTGGGCAGCTGCGTTTCAACAGCGCTGAGGGGCAGGGTTCGCACTTTTGCCTGGAGCTCTCTTTGCCCTGTGATCCGGGTTCCGTGGTGGAGGAACCCACGGGGGCGGAGTGGCAGATGGTTGTGCAGACGGCGGGGGCCGTGGTGGCGGAGGCGGCGGTGCCGTTGTGTGGGGATGCGGTGCAGAGTCAGCCTGCCTTGCTGGCGGAGTGTCACCGGTTGCTGGGTCTGTGTGAGCAGGTGATTCAGAGCGGTCGGTTGGCCGAGGTGGATCATTGGATCCCGACCCTGAGGCAGACGGGGGCAGCCTTTTTGTCGGACACGGGGGAGGCCTTTTCTGGCCATCTGCTGCGTCTCGCCATTGCGGCCCGCAACGGTGACGCCGACAAGGCCACCCTTTGCCTGGACCAGGCCCGCGCCAGTTTGACTTCGTGAGGATGAGGGATACCAGGTTCTCTTGGGTTGTCGAGAAACACGCAGCATATCGTGCTGCTCTTGCGCATAATAAAAACAAACGAATCTGTCCATCCTTGCTTGTGGGGTACTACGAGGCGGTGCATCGGATAGAGGAAGGGCAATGAATACAATGGGGCAATGGCCGGGTGCTCGTTGGTGGAAGTTTGATTTCCATGCTCATACGCCAGCATCGCATGATTATGGGAAAGGGCCGGATCAGGAGACCTTGCGGCAGCGTACCCCAAGGGAGTGGTTGCTGGATTTTATGCGGGCCGAGGTGGATTGCGTCGCCATCACGGATCACAATACCGGGGCGTGGATCGACACATTGCAAAAGGAATTGTCGAAGATGGCATCCGAGCAATTGGACGCATTTCGTCCTCTTGTTCTGTTTCCTGGTGTCGAATTGACCGT
>JADGCE010000159.1 GCA_015229095.1 Magnetococcales bacterium
ATGATCCAGGCCGGATCGCCGGGCCTGTTGCCGGAGGGAGAGGAGGGCGCGGAGGCGGAGGAGGATGGAGAGGGGTGGCAAGACCCCACGACCGCTCCGGAGAGTCAGATTCGCGCCTTGCAAAGGCAACGGCAGCGGCAGTCGTTGCGCAGCCGCCGGGCCGCACAAAGAAAACGGTAGGGGTCGCCGCCCCTGTCACCGTCAGCCTGTATAGAGGGAGTGGCCGTCGTGGAACAGTTGATCACCGCCGAGGAGTTGATCGAATTTTTGGGCAGCGTGGAGGGGTTGAAAGAGATCCCGGTGGAGGATCTGGATGCCTTTGTGCTCCCCCTCATCAGCATCGCCACCTATGAGCCGGGCCAAATGGTTATCCGTTGCGGGGAGAGAGGCACGCATCTGCATATTCTCTACGAGGGGCGGATTCGCGCCGATGTGGAGACGCCGGATGGCAAAATGAACCGTTTTGTCATGGAAAAGGGGGCGGTGGTGGGTGAAATGGCCCTGGTCTCCAACCGTCCGGCCCGGGCCGATGTGGTGGCGGAAACCGCCTCCATCCTGTTGTCGCTGGATATCGAAACCTGTCAATCCCTGATGGTCAATCTGTGGCCGGTGACCCGTGCCTTTGCCGGTCTTGTCGGTCGGCGGTTGGCCAATCGGGCCTGATGGCAGGGATGGTTTTTTTATCTTACCGACGATAATTTTTAGCACGAACTTTGCATGGTGTGCTGGGTGGTTCGGCTGTTGGGACCATTCCGGGTGTCTGTCGCCCCCTTTTACCCTGATTTTGGATGGAAAGGGTGACAGGCACCATCTTCCGTGTCTAAAATTTTGACGGAGAGCCCCATGTTGGATTGGACTCTGCAACTCTTGAATCATCTCTGGGCCCCCTGGATCGCCGTTGCCCTGCTGGCACTGTGGGGAGGGGGACACTGGGTTGCCCTGCAAGGCCAATTTTTTCTCCCCCTGCACCGGCAGCTTCTGGAATTGCGTCGGCGCCTGGAGACGAGCCCGGAGGATCCTGTTGCCTTCGCCGCCCGCTTTGCCGATCTGGAGGAGTGGGTGGAGAGGCAGCACCCCGCGCTCCCCACCTGGTCAGCCTTTCGCAACAGCCTCCACTTTTCCGCCTCGCCCGCTCCTTCCCACACAGCTTTGTACGGCAGTCAGCCGCCGAGCCATTTTTTTAACGCCAATGCCCTGATGAAGGGGCAGGCGGCCTACTATTATTATCATGCCGTTCCCAATGTGCTGCTGGGCGTCGGGGTGCTGCTGACCCTGATCGGCCTGGTGGCGGCCATCCACCTGACCATTCGGGGCATGGAGAGCAGCGATCTCCACGTCACCCAGATCGCCCTCATGGGGCTGCTCAACGCGGCCTCTGTCAAATTTCTTGCCTCCATCGCCGGGTTTGCCATCGCCCTGCTCTTTTCCTGGGAGGAAAAACGCCACAAACTCCGGTTGGAACGGGAGACGGTGCAGATCTGCCAGCTTTTGTTGGAACGGATCGCCTGGACCGCCGACGAACAGTTGGGGCGCGAACAGTTGCAGGCCAGCCATCTCCAATCCCGGCAGTTGCGGGAGATTGCCGACCGCCTGCAGCAGGTGATCACCCAGCCCTCTTTTCAACCCCAGGGGGGCGCGGTCGCCGGCGATCCTGCCCACAGCACAGAGGTGGTGGAGCGGTTGGCCAACCGGTTTGAAAACAGCCTGGAGCAGCTGCGCGGCAGCATGAACGCCCTGGAGGAGACGATGAAAGCCCGCCCCGCCTCGGCGGTGTCGGAGGATCTTCTTTCGTCGGTAGCCGTCACCCCGCTGCTGGAGCGGCTTGTTCAACAGTGGGAAGAGGAGCGGAGCGGTCGCTTTGCATCCCAGCATGCCCTGCTGGAGCGTTTGACCGACCAGATGGAGCAGGCGGTTGCCGCCCTGCAGAGCAGGGCCGTGGCTCCGGCTGCGCCCACCCCCTGGGATCTGGAGCCCCTGCTGAACCGGGTGCAACAGGATGGGGAACGCCTCCTGCAGGCCAACGCCGCCGCCATGGAGCAGCTCCTGGAGAGCGTGGGTCGGCAGTGGATCGGCATGCAGGCCGATGCCACCCTGGCCGAGTTGCATCCCGACGAGCGCACCCATGTGGTGGAACAGTTGGCCGGTCGCATGGAGGGGCTCTTTTCCTCTCTGGGGGATGCCACCCTCTCCCCCTTCCAGCGTATTGCCAGCCAGTTGGAAAAAACCATGGCCCTGCTGGCCGAACGTCTGCCTCCCCTGGGCCGGTCGCTGGATCTGCAGCCGTTGCTGGAGGCCTTGCAGGAGGAGGGGGTGCGGACCCGGATGGCCCAGGCGGAACTGGTGGAGGCTGTGCGGGGCGTGGTGGCCCCAACGGGAGCGGGGGAGAGGGTGGCGGTGCGCATCGACTCCGAGGAGCGGGTGGCTGACCTGCTGGAACAGATGGGGATGCGGCTGGAGGCCTCCATCGCCGATCTGGGCAGCACCCTGGAGGCTGCTGTCACCCGATCCGGCATGGAGCCTGTTCTGCGACTGCTCCATCAGGAGGGGGCGCAGTTGATGCGGGCCAACGAGGTTGCCATGCAGCAGATGCTGGAGTTGATCAGCCAACGCTTTACCGCAGCGACCGCCACTGCCACCCTCTCCGAATTGGCTCCGGGGGAGCGGGAGGGGTTGCTGGAACGGGTGGCTCTGCGCATGGAGCAGGCGGTCGCCACTCTGGGGGAGGTGGGTCTGGCCCCCTTCTTTGAGGGCATCCGCCGGGAGCTGGGTGGTATTCCCGGCCTGGATCGCCCCAACAGCAACGAGGAGATGCAACGCGCCTTCGCGCGGATTGCCCAGCAGTTGGAGGGGATCACCGCCGCTTTGGAAAGCAAGGTATGGGCGGCGGACCATCTGCCGGACATGTCGCACCTGCTGCGGGCCATTCGCGGCGAAGGGGAGCGGTTGATCAAGGCCAATGAACAGACCCTGGATCGTCTGTTGGAAGAGCTGACCCAGCGGACCCCTGCGGCGGTTGGATCGACGGGGGGGCGGGATGCCCTTCTGGAGGAGATTGCCGGACAGATGGCCACCATCAGTCAAACCCTTTTGACCCGGTCGGCCTGGGCCGAAGCGGGCAGCAGTGCCCCGGCCATCGATGTCGAGGCGCTGGCCAGCCGTATCCAGCGGGAAGGGGAGCGCTTGGTGCAGGCCAACGAGGCCGCCATGGCCACCCTGTTGAATGAGGTGGCGCGCCGCTTTGCCGGAGTTTCCGCCACCACGGCCCTGGCGGAATTGCGGCCAGCGGAGCGGTCGGAACTCCTGGATGGGGTGGCCCAGCGGATGGAACGGGCTGTGGCCAGTCTGGGAGAGTTGGGCTTGACGCCCTTTTTCGATGGCATGCGTCATGAGATGGGCCGGTTGATTCAGGCCAACCAGCAGAGTGTCGCCCAGTTGATGGAGGAGGTCGCCCAGCGCAGCCGGGAAAAAGGTCGGCAGGAGGCTCAGTGGCTGGAGAGTGTGGCGGTCCAGGTGGGGCATGCCATTACCCGGATGGGGGAGAGTTTTGCGGCGACGCTGCCGGAGAGTGCTGCCCAGTTTGCGGAGGGGATCCGCCATGCCATACAGTGCGAGGGAGAACGGTTGCAGGAGAGCCATCAGCGGCTGTTGGGGCAGTTGGAGGCCGTGTTGAGCCAACTTTCGCAACCGGTCGCCACCCCGTCGCCCGCTCCTATGCCGGCCTCTGAGGTGGTGGCGGTATTGGATGAACAGAGCATTCAGCCTTTGCTGGCGGGTTGGCGTCAGGAGGGAGAGCGGTTGGTGATGGCCAGCGAAGCGGCTTTTGAACGGTTGCTGGAGGAGTTGGGGCAGCAGTTTGCCCCGTTGCGGGGCAGCGAGGATGTGGCCCTGCTGGAGCAGCTCTCCGGGCAGTTGCAGCACTCCATTCAGGTTGTGCGCAGTGCCGAGGCGGTGGAAGCGGAGCAGGCGGAAGAGGTTGCAGGGGATCTGGCCCTGGGCGAGGCGGCGGGGCAGAGTGCCCTGCGTCCCGTTTTGCGGGAGATGACGCGCCTTTTCTCCCGGCAACGCCGGGAGGAGCAGCGTCTCCTCAAGCAGGTGGTCAGCGAGGTCAATCGCGCCGTGGCGGCCCTGGATGCCAAAATTGGCCGGGCCACCCCGTTGAATATGCAAACCCTGGTCAACACCGTACACCAGCAGGGGGAGCGGTTGTTTGCCAGTGTTACCACCCTGTTGCCGACCCTGACCGAAATGACCCAGGTGATTGCCCGTCAGCGCGGCGAGGAGATGCGTTTGTTGGAACGGGTGGCCACTGAGGTCAACCAGGCGGTGGCCGCTCTGGATGCCAAGATTGGCCGGGCGACGCCGTTGCAACTGCAAACCCTGGTGGGGAGTGTCAACGCCCAGGGCAGTCGGCTTTGGGAGGGGAGTCAGGAGATTGTCCGGGAGTTGCAAGCGGCTCGCATCCTGTTGCAGTCGGGGGCGGCTGTGGAGAGGGGGGCGGTTGTTGCGCCGGTTCCGGCGCGGCGGGCATCGCCCTCCGCCCCGGAGGGCACCGCTGCTGCGGTGGCAGAGTCCCAGGCGCAGGGGTTGTCTGGGGGGGTGCCTGGGGGGTTGTCGGGTGTGCATCGTCTGCTGGCCGAGCTGCCCACCTCTGCGCCCGCCGTTGTGTCGCACCGGGAGGAGCGAGAGGTCGTGCCGGAGGTTTTGTCGTTGCCTGTGGTGACGGATGCGCCGGAGGGGAGGGGGGCTTTGTTGGAGCTCTATGCATCGGAACCGCAGGGCAAGGGTGTTGCTCCTTCTGCCACGGTGGCTTGGTTGCGGGCCAAGGCAGCGGCGCAGGCCGCCCGGTCGGCACCGGCGCCGGTCGACTCCTTTGTCCGCCTGCTCGCCAACAGGGCGCCGAATGCACAGGCCTCCGCGACTCCGCGCGCCGCTGCTTCCACGCCTCTGGTGAAGGTTGTCAGACGGCAGGGGGAGGGCGCGGTTCAGAGCATGCGTCACCGTGCGGATGGCTCTCTGCATCCCTGGGTGCCGGCGTTGGTGCAGGAGTTTGACGCAAAAAAGGGGCGCGCATGGCAACCCTTGACCACCTTTATCGCCCGGCAGACGGCTGAATTTTTGGAGAGTCAAAAACGCTTTTCACCGTTCAAGTTTTGATCCGTGCCGGGGGTGCTGCGCGGAGGATGCCTTTATTGACAATCCAAACCATTGCGGGTCCAGGGGGATCATCCCCCTGGCGGGTCCAGGGCAGAGCCCTGGGAA
>JADGCE010000160.1 GCA_015229095.1 Magnetococcales bacterium
CCCACCAGAGGGCTTTGCCCTCTGGACACCCACTGGGGGCCGTGACGGCCCCCAGGCCCCGGCAAACATTTTTGCACGTCAACGCACCCCAAACCCATGAGGGGAAAAGCCCCCCTTCGATCTCAGGCAGCGTTCTGCTCTTCCCGCACGGCCAGCATCAGGAAGGCCCCCACCAGATGATCCAGGATCATGTGGATATCTTCGACGGGACCATACTCCCCTGGGTTGGAAGGCACATGAAGGCTGAGATGCACCGACTCCCGTAATTTGCCGCCGCCAAAACCGGTCAATCCCACCGTAAACCCTCCATGCGCCTTGGCATAGTCGACGGCGTGCAACACGTTGGGAGAGTTTCCGGAAGCGGAAATGGCCACCACCACATCCTCGGCATCCATCTGGTTTTCCAGTTGGCGCACAAAAACCTGATCGTACCCAAAATCATTGCCAATGGCGGTGATCAAGGCTAGGTTGTCACACAGGCTCAAGGCCCGGAAAGGCTTGGTACGACTGCGAGAACCGATGGCGATATCATTGGCGAAATGGCTGGCCGTGGCGGCGCTGCCACCGTTGCCGATAAAAAAAATCCGGGACTGCCGCTGCCGGGCCTGCAAGAGGGTATCGATAAAGGCACCGATCTGCGCGCAGTCCATGCGGCCCAACAGCGCATTCAGATAGCCGAAATAGCCTTCAGCAAAGGCACGGGGAGTGGATGCCTGCTGAAAAATTTGTTCCACTGCGTTCATTGTCCGCTCCGGTATGGTTGACCTGCCCATTGATTGTACGGAAAACCGTGCCCGGTAAAACAGCACAGTCACCCAATCCTACGCAATGATTAGGGTAACTGTTCATCTGCCGCCTCGCAAGGAATATTTTGGCCAGAGGGTGAATCGGCACCCCTCCCGCTCCACCCCAAAAAAGCGATCCATGCCGGCAGGGATTCCCCTTGCGTGCGGATTTTTTCTGTTTTTATATTGACTTTTTCAAACAACAGGATATGATCTCTCCGGTTTGCTCTGTGCAGTCACGACGGACAGAGTGTGATGGTGTGAACATTTTCACAAACAACACTTTAAATAATCTTTATAATAATAAATATATCACTCCCCCAGGAGCACCCCCATGGATACAACCCCCCGCTTGTTTGAAATTATTGAGCGTCTGGATGCCAGCGACGATGTGGACGCCTTTATGCGATTCGTACAGGACAGCACCCACGACGCCGACGGATTGGTCTTTGCCGTCTACCACATGCTGGGCAAAATCCGGTTTCGTGCGGCCTATCTGCTCGCCACCGTTCTTGTCGAAAGAGGTCTGCAAAATCCCTTCCTTTCCATTGCGCTCTCTCTGGGTGGTCTGATTGCCCAGCACCCGGCGCACATGGCCTATGGGTTGGAACATTTGACCAGACAGGCCGAAGTGTTGCTGACCGAGCAACCCGCTGTCTATGAGCACGTTCTCACAACCGTCATCGACCCCGCCATGCGCCACTTGCTGGCCACCGCCCTGGCCAATGAAAACCGTGCGCAGATTTTGCAACTCCTGGAGGTGTTGAAAGCCTTTTCCCCCCGTTTTCGCACCCTCTTCGACTGGAACGCCCCCATCCCCGAGTTTTCCTGGGAGGGGGCACGACGTCAGGGTCAGGAACAGCGCGCTCAACTGCTCCACTACCCCTTGCCGCCGCCGGGGAAAATCCAGATGCGGCGTGTCCTGGTTGTGCTGCGGGAGTTTATCTTTCCGGATAAATCCTGGTCACGTCCTTATGACTATGGTCCGCGCATTGTGGCAGCCATGAACGCCTATGGCTGGCACACCACCTTCTATCCCCTCAAGGGGGTGGATCTGGTCGCCGAGGCCCAGGAAATTGTGGAGGCCTGTCGTCAGCAGGATGTGGAATTGCTGGTTTTGGATGATGATATCATGATGAAGGTGACGCCCTTGCGCAGCCATCTGATTGCGCAATTGCGGCAGGCGTTGCCATCGTTGAAAATTGTCAGCATATTGATGGATGCATGGGAACCCGATGCCAACAGCCTGCGGGAGAGCATCGCCCTGGTCGACCGTGTCTGGACGGTGGATGCCCCCTCCCGGCCTGTTTGGCGGGATCCGGCCATCGCACCCAAAATGTTGCATCTGCCCGTGCCAGCCCTGGCGGAAAATTATTTTGCACCCAGCCAACCTCTGACCAAGGAACCACGCTTTTTCGGCAGCATATCGGGCTTCAACTGGCATCGGGCCTTCTGGATGGTCGCCTTCGAGCATGCCCGGCTGCCGGTCAAATCCCAGGTCGCCACCCATCAAACCGACCATTTGCCCGCGCTGGAAAGTTATACCCACTACATGCGCGGCCTCGCCGAAGCGACCTGTTGCATCAACCTGACCATGCGCGCCAATCAACACTGCATCGTCACCGGTCGCAGTTTTGAAACCCCCCACAGCGGTGCGCTCCTGCTGCAAGAGCGTTCACAGGACATGTACCACTTTTTTGTTCCGGGGGAGCATTATCTGGAATTTTCCACGTTACCGGAACTGGCCGCCCTCATCCGGTTTGTCCAGGAACATCCGGCAGAGGCCGAAGTGGTTCGTCAGCAGGGCCACGCTTTCGTCAAAGAACGGTACAGCGATGAAAAGCTGATCGGCTATCTGGACAAGGCACTCTTTTTCCCGGACTGAGGGCGGCACAATGGTCGCATGTTTCCCATGATCAAGCAGGCTGTCATCCTGGTGGGTGGTCGGGGAACCCGGTTGGGTTCGTTGACCAGCCAGATGCCCAAACCGTTGTTGCCGGTCGCGGACCGGCCCTTTCTGGACTATCTGCTCTGGAATCTCTCCCGGCACGGCGTGGCGGAGATTGTGCTCTCCTGTGGTCATCTGGGCGAACAGATCGCGGCGTATTGCAACGCCAAACCATCGGGCAAGGGAAGTCTGCGCTGCTGCATCGAACCCACCCCGTTGGGCACGGGTGGGGCGTTGCGCTTCCTGGCCGCCGAACTGCACGATCATTTTCTGCTGCTGAATGGTGATTCCATCTTCGATATCAATTATCTGGATCTGATCCTCCCCTCTGAGCCGCCGTCACAGACGGCCGTTCTGGGGCTGCGCCACGTGGACAACGCGGCGCGGTATGGGCGCGTGGAAACCGATGGCATGACCATTACACGTTTTCTGGAAAAAGATCCCATCCCCCATCCCGGATGGATCAATGCCGGAGTGTGCTGGATGGATCGTCGCCTTCTGGAGCGGTTGCCGGCCGGGGTTTCGTCGTTGGAACAGGATCTTTTCCCCCGCCTGGCGGCGGAAGGTCGGCTGCTGGGTAAAGCGTATGCGGGCTATTTTATCGACATCGGCGTTCCAGAGGATTATCAGCGCGCCCAACAAGAACTGCCCTCCTGGCAGCACCGCCCTGCCCTCTTTTTTGACCGGGATGGCGTGCTCAACCGGGATCATGGCTACGTGTGCAGCCCGGATCGTTTTGAATGGGTGGCCGGGGCCCCGGAGGCCATCCGTTGGTGCAATGAGCACGGCTATCTCGTCATCGTCGTCACCAACCAGTCCGGTATCGCCAGAGGGTATTATGATGAGGCACAGTTTCATGCCCTGACCGCCTGGATGCAAACCGAATTGGCTCAACAGGGGGCTCATATCGACGCCGTCTACCATTGCCCGCACCACCCCAGCGCAGGCACGGGGGTGTGGCGCACGGCGTGTCACTGCCGCAAGCCCAATCCCGGTCTGTTGGAACAGGCCGGCTCGGAATGGTCCATCGATTGGTCCGCCAGCCTGTTGATCGGCGACAATCTGACCGATCTGGAGGCCGCAGAGCGGGCAGGGATTGTGGGACATCTGTTTACCGGTGGCCGCCTGGATCTCTTTCTCCAGGAAAAGGTCAAAACCTTGGAGGCTCTGCCCCCGCATCCCCACCAGGGGGCATAATTTCCCCTGGCCCCCCTGATCGTTTCGGAAAACAGGGGGAATGGCACGCACGAAATTGCACGGTTTTTGTGTTGCCCTTTCAGGCAAATGGCATTACACTCCGGCGGCATAGGTCGTGAGATCTGGCCGGGCACGCTCTGTGGCGGGGCATTGGCCTGGGAATCTCTACAGGAAACAATCGTATGGGAGGGTAATGTGGATAAAGCGCGCACCAAAAAAGCCCTGATCACCGGGATAACCGGGCAGGATGGAGCCTATCTGGCGGAGTTTCTGCTGCAAAAGGGCTACGAGGTCCACGGAATCCGACGCCGCGCTTCTCAGTTCAACACCGATCGCATTGACCATCTCTACCGGGGGCAGGGGCGTCAGGCGCTCTCTCTCCACTACGGGGATATGACGGACAGCACCAACCTGATCCGTCTCATCCAGGAGATCCAACCGGACGAGATCTATAACCTGGCCGCGCAAAGTCACGTGGCTGTCTCTTTTGAATCCCCTGAATATACAGCCAACGCAGACGCCCTGGGCACGCTGCGTCTGCTGGAGGCCCTGCGCATCCTCAAGATGGAGCAGCGGGTGCGCTTTTACCAAGCCTCCACATCAGAGCTGTTTGGCAAGGTGCAGGAAATACCCCAGAAAGAGACCACTCCTTTCTATCCCCGCTCCCCCTATGCCGTTGCCAAGCTGTATGCCTATTGGATCACCGTCAACTATCGGGAGGCCTACGGGATTTATGCCTGCAATGGCATCCTCTTCAACCACGAATCGCCGCTGCGGGGAGAAACCTTCGTCACCCGCAAAATCACCAGGGCCCTGGCCCGCATCCAGTTGGGATTGCAGGATACCCTCAGTCTGGGCAACCTGAATTCGCTGCGGGATTGGGGACACGCCAAGGATTATGTGGAGATGCAGTGGCTGATGCTGCAGCAGGAAAAACCGGAGGATTATGTCATCGCCACCGGGCATCAATATTCGGTGCGGGATTTTGTCAATATCGCCGGCCAGGAGCTGGGATTGACCTTTCGCTGGGAAGGAGAGGGGGTGGAGGAGAGAGGCTACCTGGCCGATCGGGAGCAGGCCGTTGTCCTGGTTGATCCGCTCTTTTTCCGGCCCACCGAGGTGGAGACCCTGCTGGGAGACCCCTCCAAGGCCCGTACCCAATTGGGTTGGGTGCCGAAAATCAGCTTTGCGGCATTGGTATCGGAAATGGTCCAGGAAGACTTGAAAC
>JADGCE010000161.1:0-2741 GCA_015229095.1 Magnetococcales bacterium
GGCCATCGCCGGACCGCAGGGAGCGCGTCGACCTGGCGGTTTTGCCCTGTTGCGCAGGATCGGTCTGTTTGTCGCACTCCTGCCCGCGCTGGCGGCCGCCACCGGGCTGGAGCATCAGGATTTCACCCTGGACAACGGCCTGCGGGTGGTGCTGGTGCGGGAGAGCAAGGCCCCTGTGATCATGCTCCAGCTCTGGTATCGGGTCGGCTCTGTGGATGAAGAGGCGGGCAAAACGGGCCTCTCCCACATGTTGGAACACATGATGTTCCAGGGCACGCCTCTGGTGCCAGAGGGAGAGTTTCACCAGCGCATTGGCCGCAACGGCGGTGAAAACAATGCCTCCACATCCCATGATTTTACCAATTATTATATTAAATTGGCCTCGGACCGCAGCGGTTTGGCCCTCGCCCTGGAGGCCGATCGCATGCGCCATCTCTCTCTCCATGAGAGTGCCTTTCTCTCCGAAAACCGGGTGGTGCAAGAGGAGCGGCGCACCCGTACCGATGGCGATCCCAATGCCCGTTTTCTGGAACAATTCCAGGCCAAGGCTTATGGAGACCACCCCTATGGGCGTCCCATCATCGGCTGGATGCCGGAGATTCAACAGCTGACTGTCGCCGACCTGCGCGCCTGGTATCAACGCTATTATGTGCCCAACAATGCTGTTTTGGTGTTGGTGGGCGCCATGGATCTGGCGACGATGGCCCAGGAGGTGCGCGAACATTTTTCCGGCATACCTGCTGCACCAACTGCCACGCCAGGGGAGATTCCGCCCTATCAGCCTCCCCCGCTGCCCCCGTCGGAACCCCCGCCTCCCCAGAGGCATTTTTCTGCGGCCCAACGCCTGGAGGTGCGTGATCCCGGCGTCACCCTGCCGCTTTGGCATGCGGGGTGTCCGGTGCCCACCCTGCAGACCGAGGGCCGGGAGGATGCCTTTGCCCTGGATGTGTTGGCCACCGTTCTGGGGGGGGACAGCAACAGCCGTCTGCACAAAAAGCTGGTGCTGGATGAGGGGGTGGCGGTCTCGGCAACCGCCAGTTATGGGGGCTATTCCCGCAGCTTTGAGCTGTTCGGCCTGTCGGTGGCCCCCCAGTCGGCAGAGCCGTCACCCACTCCTCAGAGTGCCGCCCCGCCACAGGGGGCAGCCGCCCTCTCCCACATTGAGGCGGCTGTCTGGAGCGAGGTGGATCGTCTGGCACGGGAACCGGTGGAGGAGCGGGAGTTGCAGCGGGCCAAAAACAGCATGGTTGCCCACCATGTGTTTGCCCAGGATTCCATCCATGAATTGGCCTCGGCGATCGGCTTGCTGGCCGTCAACGGTCTGGATTGGCTCTCCTTGATCGAGGGATATCCGCAACACATTGCCGCCGTGCGTGCCGAGGATCTGCAACGGGTGGCCGCACGTTATCTGCGGCCTGAACACTGCACGGTGGGAGTGTTGCAGCCATGATGCACAGGATCTGCTTTTTATTGCTGTGGTTTGTCTTTTCCCTGACCCCTTCTGCCCAGGCCGGCACCCAGGTTCAATCGTTTCGGGGACCGGCTGGCATGCGGGTCTATCTGCTGGAGAGTCATGCCAGTCCCATGCTGGAGATGCGCCTGGTCACGCGGGGGGGCAGCGTTTATGATCCGCCGGACAAGGCCGGGTTGGCCTCTTTGACCGCCTGGATGTTCAATGAGGGGGCGGGAGAGATGGATTCGGCCACCTTCCAGGAGCGGTTGGCCTTTCACGGCATCCTCATGGATGCCACGGCCTCCCTGGAGACCCTGGTGGTCAAGGTGACCACCTTGAGCGCCCATTGGGAGGAGGCGGGGGAACGGCTGGCGGATGCGGTGTTGCGTCCCCGTCTGGAGGAAAAGGCCCTGCTCCGCGCCGTAGCGGAGCAGCGGGCTTCCCTCATCAAAAATCTGGAACAGCCCCAGCATCAGGCCGCCTTGTTGTTGCAGAAAAATCTCTATCCCAACCATCCCTATGGCAGGCCGGTGGCGGGCACTCTGGAAGGTCTGTCCCGCGTTACCCTGGCGGATGTGCGGGATTTTCATGCCGATGCCTTCCATGGACCCGCCATGGTTCTGGCGGTGGCCGGGGATGTGGATCGGTCGGCGCTGCAAGCCTTCCTCCACCGCCATTTTGCCGCACTGGATGCCACGCCCAGCCCCATGCCGGCCATCCCTCCGGTGGTGCGGAAACGACCGGCGGGCAGCCCCGCGACAGAGCATCTGGAGATGGATCTGCCGCAAACCACCCTGCAACTGGGCACCATTGCCATCCGGCGTCGGGATCCGGACTATTATGCCTTTTATGTGCTCAACCAACTGTTGGGGGGGGTTGGGCTGACCGGTCGTCTGGGTCGGGAGATTCGGGAAAAACGGGGATTGACCTATGGCGTCTATTCCCGTTTTTCGCCTTTGTCCCAGGAGGGGCCATTTGTGATCTCCATGCAGACCAAGACGGCCTCCACCCAGGAGGCTCTGCTCTTGTTGCGTCAGCAGTTGCAGGCCATCGTCCAGGAGGAGGTGCCGGAGGAGGAGTTGGACGATGTGATCCGTTATCTGACCGGTTCGTTTCCCCTGCACCAGGATGGTTTGGGCAAGTTGGCCGCTCTGTGGGGGAGTATTGGCTTTCACAAGTTGGGTATGGACTATCTGGAAAAGTGGCCGGAACGCATTCGGGCCGTCCGTCGGGAGGATGTGGCGCGGGTGGCGCGGCGTATTCTGGATCTGGAGCAGTTTTGTACGGT
>JADGCE010000161.1:2841-5090 GCA_015229095.1 Magnetococcales bacterium
ATTAAGGGGTCCAGGGGGAATTATTCCCCCTGGTGGGGTCCAGGGGCAAAGCCCCTGGGAAAAGCGGAGGGTTATTGCGCGACAGAACCCCGGCCACGGGAAAAACGGGCCGTGGCCGCTTGGGGTCGGCGCGTGCTGCTGGCAACGGGGCGTCCCTGTCTGGGCGACTGGGATGGTTGGCCACGTCCGCCGTTGCTGGGCTTGCGAACAGCCACCCCCAGGGCATTGGCCGCGCTCTCGGAATGGTAGCTGTGCTCCAGATCCACCGCTACCTCCTGGCGGGTCAACCGCTCGATATCGCGCAGATAGGGCCGCTCATCGGCATCACAGAAAGAGATGGCATTGCCATCGGTGTTGGCCCGGGCGGTACGGCCAATGCGGTGCACATAGCTTTCCGGCTCGTTGGGCAGATCATAGTTGATGACGTGGGTGATCTCTGCCACATCGATACCCCGTGCGGCGATATCGGTGGCCACCAACACCCGCACATGCCCCGCACGAAAATCGCTCAGGGCCTTTTCCCTGGCCCCCTGGGATTTATTGCCATGGATGGCGGCAGCCCGAATATTGCCGATCTCCAGATCCCGGGTCACCTTGTCGGCGCCGTGCTTGGTACGGGTGAAGACCAGGGCGCGCCGCACCTCTTCCTGCGAGAGAATGGCATGCAGCAGGTGGCGTTTGTTGCTTTTGTCCACAAACAGCACCTTTTGTTTGACCCGATCGACGGTGGAGGCAGGGGGAGTCACCTCGACGCGGGCGGGATCCCGGAGCAGCCCCTCCGCCAGGAGAGCGATCTCTTTGGGCATGGTGGCGGAAAAGAGCAGGGTCTGCCGTTTTTCCGGCAGCAGGGCGATGATGCGGCGGATGTCATGGATAAAACCCATATCCAGCATCCGGTCGGCCTCATCCAGCACCAACACCTCCAGGGTGTCGAGCACAATGTGCCGCTGTTGGATCAAATCGATCAGACGACCGGGGGTGGCGACCAAAATATCGACGCCGCGTTCCATGGCCCGCACCTGGGAATATTGGCCGACGCCGCCGTAGACCACAGCGCGGGAGATACGCAGATGGCGGCCATATTTGGCAAAGCTGGCATCAATCTGGGAGGCCAACTCCCGCGTGGGGGCGAGGATAAGCACCCGCGTGGTGCGGGCGAGGGGCTTGTGCCGAGTGGTGTGGCTATTGCGCTCCCGGTGCCGACCCAGACGATCGAGGATGGGCAGGGCAAAGGCGGCGGTTTTCCCGGTGCCGGTCTGGGCAATGCCCAGCAGATCGGCTCCGCTCATGAGGCGTGGAATGGCTTGTTCCTGGATGGGGGTGGGCAAGAAATAACCGGCCTCGGCAAGGGCGGTCTGGATGGGTGCAAGCAGGTTGAACTGGGCAAAATCAGACACGTATGACCTTCTAAAAAAAATTGGGGTATTTCGGCCACTTCCTGAACGCTGCCGCCTGCCCCATGAATAAAAAAGTGCGTTCAACCCCTCACCATGGCCCCCTGCCGTGTAAAAGTCAATTTTTATTTTGTGTCCTTGGTCGGAATGGGCGGGGAGAGATCTGCCGTTTTCCGTGTATCCGATCCACAGGAATCGATGCCTTGCCCCCCAAAAAATCCGGTAAAATGAGCCCTCCAGGGCATTTCATTGTTGAATCTCCCGATAGATGGCACTACCATGGGCGGCATGAGGATCACCTACGACCCGTCCAAGCGGAATAAAACCTTGGAGGAGCGAGGTCTTGACTTTGAAAGTGCTGCTCCTGTATTTGCCGGGCATGTCTATGAGATCGAGGATACACGCCACGATTACGGTGAATGCCGTATCATGTGTTTTGGCGAGTTGAATGGCCGTATGGTGGTGATTGGGTATGTGCAACGTGGTGATACGCGCCATATTTTTTCGATGAGGAAAGCCAATGAACGGGAAATTGCCCGCTACAAAAACAGACTGGCCCAGGGTTGACGCGCATATCATTCAACCGGCAGAATACGAAGAACTTCCAGAATGGACTGAGGAGATGTTCGATGCCGCCGAAGTGCGCGATGGTGGCATTTTGGCACATCACAGCCATTCCGTTGATGCACACCATGCCACGAGTAGTGGGCTGCAAGCTCGGTTGAGTGGTGTCGTTGCAGCGGCGGACAGTTGTAGCACAGCATGACATAGAGGGGATGGGGTATCCGGTTGGCCAAATTTTCCTTGGCCAGCCCCTGCAAGACGGAGATCACAAAATGGAAGAACAAGCAGTCA
>JADGCE010000162.1:0-1378 GCA_015229095.1 Magnetococcales bacterium
TAGGTCTGGTACACCCCGCTGGTCAGGAACAACTCAAAGAGATCGGCATCGATCTGCCCTTTATCCCGCATCCCCCCCATGATGGCCAATGCTTCGCTCAAAGTTTTGGGTGCCTTGTAGGGACGGTCGGCGGCGGTCAGGGCCTCAAAAATATCGGCAATGGCCAACATGCGCGCCTGCACCGACATCTCCCGCCGGTTCAGTTGGCGGGGATAGCCGGTGCCAATCATGGTTTCATGATGCGCGCCGGCAATCTCCGGGATCCGGGCCAAATGTTTGGGAAACGGCAACTGCTGCAGCATGACGATGGTGAGAATGATATGCTCATTCACCTTGAACCGCTCTTCCTCTGTCAGGGTGCCATAAGGTATGCGCAGGTTGTACAGCTCGCCCAGATTGTACAAATGGGGCGGTTGCCTGATCTGGATGCCATAATGTTCCGGGTTTTTAAGCTCCTGACCATGGCCACGGAGAAAAATGTGTTCCGGCTTGTCGTCCAGAAGCCTTTCCAGGACGGGCAACGGTTGCCTGGGTAGATGCTCTATCCGCTTCAACTCCCCGTAGGAGAGCCCCAGTCGATCATCGAAATGACGTTTCCACGGGCGTGCGCCGATCTGCTCCAGACGGGCCACTTTTTCCGGGGCCATCCACTCCCCGCCCACATTGCACTGGGCGACAAAAGCAAACTCTTCGTCCAGGAGGGCATAGGCCTCCTGCAAGTGTGCGTGCAGCTGTTCCGGATCCTGCCGCCCCTCCAGGAGCGCCTGCTGGTATTCGATCAGCCGATCCCGGCGCAGGATTTCAAAGCGGGCGCGAATCTCGTGGATGCGGTTGTGGATGCTCTCCAGTTTGGTGGCCTTGTCCACCACATGCTCCGGGGTGGCCATCTTGCCGCAGTCATGGAGCCAGGCGGCCAGGCGAAATTCGTTGTAATCCTCGGCACTCATCTGAAAGTCGGCAAATTCTCCCTGCTCGGCATCACAGGCCGCCTGGGCCAACAGCTGGCACAGCTCCGGCACCCGCGCACAATGCCCGCCCGTATAAGGGGATTTGGC
Organism: Magnetococcales bacterium; assembly: GCA_015229095.1. Classification (GTDB taxonomy): domain Bacteria; phylum Pseudomonadota; class Magnetococcia; order Magnetococcales; family Magnetaquicoccaceae; genus Magnetaquicoccus. The sequence goes on from JADGCE010000162.1 coordinate 1,056, forward strand.
ATCGGTGGCGGCGGCCGTCAGCATGATGATGGATTCCATCAGATGTTCCTGGGCGCGGATCAGGCTCTTGTTTTCCAACGCCACCGCAGCCTGCGAGGCCAGGGACTCCACAAAATGTGCCATCTCCTGGGAGAAGGGCACCACCGTGCCCGACTGTGGTTCTTGGGCGTTGATCAACAGCAGGAGACCCCGTACATCGCCTTGACGCACTTTGAGGGGAACGGAGAGCAGGGAAACAGAGCGATAGCCCCGTTGGCTGTCCAGGTGGTGGAGATGGGAAAAATCAAACCGTTCGTCTGTATAGCTGTCCGCGACCGCCACAC
>JADGCE010000162.1:1478-5062 GCA_015229095.1 Magnetococcales bacterium
CTGGCCCGCTTCAGTCCCTCTTCCCGCTGGTCACCCATGCGGACCAGGCGGGCAGCGACCTTGGCCAGCCGTGTATAATCCTGCAGCAAGGCCTGGTAGGCAGGTCGGAGATCCGTGTGATCCGGATCGCCGAGCCGGGTACGGGCCTGAGCAATGATCTGTTTTTCCGGTTGAAAGAGATCAAAATCCATGGGCTTCCGGTGCCTCTCCCCGTCTCATCCCGTTCCCTCTTTCGGGGCATAGGGATTGCTCCCGCTGCTGGCCCGGAAAAGAATCCGTATGGTCGCCCCCACAAAGGCAAAATGGCTGCGCAACTGATTTTCCAGATAACGGCGATAGCTCTCCTGCACCTCCACCTCCCGGTTGGTAAACAGCACCAGGGTGGGGGGATTGACAGCCACCTGGGTGGCATAGCGGATCTTGACCACCCGACCGCCCAGACGGGGTGGCGGATGCTGAGTGGTCGCCTCGTTCAACCAGCGATTCAGGGCCCCGGTGGAGATGCGCAGCCGATTGGATTCCCATACCCGCAAAGCGGTCGGCAACAGAGCCCGCATGCCCAGGCCGCTTTTGGCCGACACAAACAAAACCGGCGCATGGGTAAACTGGGGAAAGGCCTGTTGGACCGCCTCCAAAAACTGTTTTTCCCCGCTCCCGCGCCGCGACCGCTCTCCCGTCTCGCGCTGCTGCACGACCGCAGCCCGCTGCATCATGTCCCACTTGTTGACCGCCAACAGCAACCCGCAGCCCGCCTCTGCCGCCAGGTTGGCGATGCGACGATCCTGGTCGGTGATGCCACGCTCCGCATCCAGCACCAGGATGGCCACCTGGGCACGCTCCATGGCCCGAATCGCCGCCAGCACGGAATATTTTTCGATGCGCAGGGAGATGCGGCTTTTTTTGCGAATGCCGGCCGTATCCACCAGGATAAAACGCCGCCCCTTGTCATCCTGCACCGGCAGATCGATGGCATCCCGGGTGGTGCCGGGCATATCGGAGACCACCAGACGGGACTCCCCCAGAATGCGGTTGAGCAGGGTGCTTTTGCCCGCGTTGGGGCATCCCACCACCGCCACCCGCACATCTTCCTCTTCGGGCGGCACCGGCGCATCCTCGCCGGCCTCCTCCTCTGCGGCCTCCGCCGTTGCCTCCGTTGCGCCTTGCCACTGCTGAAACAGTTGGTTGATCAGGGACTCCATGCCCATGGCATGGGTGGCCGAGATCATCAGCAGGGGGTGCAGACCCAGACAATGAAATTCCAGGGCCCTCTCCTGTCCCGTCTTTCCCTCGGCCTTGTTGATGGCGCAGACCAGGGGCTTGCCGGAGCGGCGCAACAACTCCGCCACCGCCCAATCGTCGGCCAACGGGCCCGACTGGGCATCGGCGACAAAAATGATCCCATCCGCCTCCTCGATGGCCACCAGGGTTTGCTCCCGCATGGCCGCCGTCACCGAGGCCTCCACCGTCTGCTCAAACCCGCCGGTATCCACCACCCGAAAGCTGCGACCGGCCACGGTGGCCGTGCCATATTGACGATCCCTGGTCAAACCCGGCGTATCATCCACCAGAGCGGCCCGCGTGCGGGTCAACCGATTGAACAGAGAGGATTTTCCTACATTGGGACGTCCCACCAGGGCAATCAGTGGCAGCGACCGGGGCCCTTCAAGATCAGAAATCATACCGCTGTACGTTACCCTCATTGCTCCAGAGAAAGAGGCTGTTGCCGGCAACCACCGGATCCGCCAGGAAGGTTTCACCCAGGCGATCCATGCCCAGCACGCTCCCTGTGGCGGGATCCAGGGCGATCAACCGACCGCGATTGTCGGCCACCAATACCTTGGAGCCATGCAGCACCGGTCCCGTCAACAGACCATCGCTCACCGGGGTTCGCCACAGTTCGATCCCTTCGCCGGCACTCAGAGCCACGACGGCCCCGGACATGTCCGCAAAAAAGAGCTGCTGACCCGCCAGCCAGGGGCGGTGAACGGCCGACAGTTTGTGTTCCCACACCCGTGCCCCGTTGCGTGGCAACACCGCCACGGCACGCCCTTGATGGTTGACGGCAAACAATTTTTTCATCCCGGCAGCCGTCGGCCCCTCTCTCTCCTGGGAGACCACGACGCTGGCATCCACATCCTGCAGCAGCTCCAACTCGGTCCGTCCCCCCGTCACTGCCAGGGCATCCGCCCATAACGGCGCACCGTTTTCCAGGGAGAGGGCGAACAGATCTCCCGACGCATACCCCACATAGACCACGTTGCCATCCACGGTCGGCGTGCCGGAACCCATGACCACCAGGGTTTCCGGCGGGGTGGAGTGACTCCAGAGGCGTTTGCCATCGGCACTGTTCAGGGCATAGGTATGGTTGTCCAGGGTGGTAAAAATCACCCGGCCCTTGCCCACCGCTGGCGCGGAGTCCACCGGGGCCGAGAGTGTCGTGCGCCACAACTCCTGGCCGTTCTCCCGGGACAGGGCCACCATCTCCCCGTTGCGGGTGCCCACAAAGACCCGCTGTTCATCCACCCCCACCCCGCCGGCCACCTGCTCTCCCACCGTCACCTCCCAAAGGGGGCGGCCCCGCTCCCGGTCCAAACGCAGCAGACGCCCTTGAAAGGTGCCGACAAACAGATCCGCATCGGTAACCATGAACTGGGCGGGTTGCTGTTGGTGTTTGCCGGGGGTGCGGGCAATCGACTCTTTCCAGACCCGGGTCAAGCCCGTAGAGGCTTTGGTCTGCGGTTCCACAAACGGGGCTGCCCCACCGACAGGGGTTTTGTCGGAGCTTTTTTTACTCTCTTTGAATGGGTTGCTGAACGGGTTGCTGAGGGCGGCACAGGCCGACAAAAGCAGGGCAACCAGCAGTATGGCTGCATTTTTGAATAAGGGTTTCATGGTTTTTTTTCACCTCCCATCTGCTCCAGACGACTCTCCAAACGGTTGCGCAAACTCCCCTCTCCCGCCACGGCACGGGCATCTCGATAGTGGGCCAGAGCGGCTGCCGAATCACCCCGCTGCGCAGCCAGCAGACCCTGCAACTCCAGGGCGTGGGCACGGTAGGGGGAGTGGGAGGAGATGCGTTGCAAAAACGGTTCGGCCTGTTCCGGTTTTTCAGCCGTCAGGTAGGCGGCGTTCAGCAGGGCCAGATCCTGCAACAGGGGGGTGTGGCTCTCCTGGATCAGCAGGGTCAACTGCTCCAACGCCCCGCTCCGATTGCCCGCCGTCGCCAACAGCCTGGCCTGCAGCAACCGCCCGAACTGGGCATAGCTGTGCCCGGCATGGCTGCCCAGCAGCGTTTGCAGCTCCTTTTGTGCAGCCTCGTTTTCCTGCTTGTTCAACCGATCCTGCAGCCGCATGAACAGTTCCGCCGCCGCACTGTCCTGCCGGGCCTGATATTCCTGCCATCCCACATAGGCGAACAGCAGCATGAAAAACAGCAGCAGAGCCGCCAGAAGCCTGTTGCGGTTGGCCTGCCAATATTTATGCAGCCGCTCCGCCTCCAGTTGTTCATCCACCTGCTCAAAAATATCCTGCATCCTGTGCTCCTCGATAACGCCCCTCTGTTGGCACCCCCCGGCCTGGCCGGG
>JADGCE010000019.1 GCA_015229095.1 Magnetococcales bacterium
AAAAATTGGTGGAGCCAGGCGGGATCGAACCGCCGACCTCTTGAATGCCATTCAAGCGCTCTCCCAGCTGAGCTATGGCCCCGACGTCCTGAGAGGCGAGAATCTAAACATCTGCTCCCCGGATGTCAAGGGGATTCTATCACCACCTGCGCCGCAGGACCATTTTTTTTGCCAGATACCCCCCAGCCAACCCAGCCAACCCGTGCCCCGGTAAATTTTATGGCCCCAAATCAGCAGGGGGTGATTTCAATACGACAGAGTGATAGACTGCGCCCATGCTCAAACCTTCCCTTTCAGCCTTCCGGCAATTGGCCCAACAGGGCAATCTGGTTCCGGTCTACCGCGAAATCATGGCAGACCTGGATACCCCCGTGTCGGCCTTTTGCAAGGTGGCTGAAGGCGCCACCCATGCCTTCCTGCTGGAGTCCGTCCAGGGCGGCGAACAGTGGGGTCGCTACAGCATTCTCGGCATGAACCCGGCTGCTCTCTTTACCGTCATCGGCGATCGCGTGGAGATCCAACGCCACGGACAGCCAACCCAGACCATCCAAGGAAAAAATCCCGTCGACCTCCTCCAGAGCTTCATGGACAACTATCAGCCCGTCCATGTGGAAGGATTGCCCCGCTTCCACGGCGGCGCCGTCGGATATTTCGGATATGACATGGTGCGCCATTTTGAAACCATCCCGGACAACAACCCGCATACCCTGGATACCCCCGACGCGCTCTTTATGGTCACCGATCTGGTGCTGATTTTTGATAACCTGCTGGGAAAACTCAAGGTGGTGGCCAACCTCTTTATCGAGCCCCATGTGGCACTGGAGACCCTCTACCAGCAGGCCGTGCAGCGCATCGATGCCGTCGTCCAGCAGTTGCGCCAGGCGGTGCCCAGGGAACCCCTCCAACGGGCAACAACGGTCCAGGAGAGCGATTTTTCCCGCGAAATGTCCAGGGAGCAGTTTTATGCCGCCGTGGAACGGGCCAAGGAGTATATCCTCGCCGGTGATATTTTCCAGGTGGTGTTGTCGCAACGCTTTTCCATCCCTTTTCCCCACTCTCCCATCTCGCTCTACCGCGCCTTGCGCGCCAGCAACCCCTCTCCCTACCTGTTTTTGTTGCGCCTGGGAGACTTTTCCCTGGTGGGTTCCAGCCCGGAAATCCTGGTGCGTCAAGAGGGGGATCGCGTTACCCTGCGCCCCATCGCCGGAACACGCCGCCGGGGAAGCGATCCGGCGCAGGATCTGGCCCTGGAAAAAGAGCTGCTCGCCGATCCCAAAGAGTTGGCGGAACATATCATGCTGGTTGACCTGGGACGCAACGATCTGGGACGGGTGGCCCGCATCGGTTCCGTCCGGGTGACGGAACGCTTTGTGATCGAACGCTACTCCCATGTCATGCACATTGTCTCCAACGTCGAGGGGGCGTTGCGGGAGGGGCTGGACCCCTTCGACGTTGTCGCCGCCACCTTTCCGGCTGGAACCGTCAGCGGTGCGCCGAAAATTCGCGCCATGGAAATTATCGACGAACTGGAGGTCAGCCGCCGGGGCCCCTATGCCGGCACTGTGGGATATCTCTCCTTTTCCAAAAACATGGATCTCGCCATCACCATTCGCACCGCCATCATCAAGGAGGGCACCCTCTTTATCCAGACCGGAGCCGGTATTGTCGCCGATTCCAGCCCGGAGCGGGAGTATGAAGAGACCATGGAAAAAGCCAGGGCACTGTTCCGGGCCGTCGACCAGGTTCAACAAGGGTTGGAGTAGCCGCCATGCTGCTGCTGATCGACAACTATGACTCATTCACCTATAACCTGGCCCAATATTTGGGAGAACTGGGGGCCGATGTCCGGGTTGTGCGCAACGATGCCATCCAGCTGGAGGAGATTCGGCAGCTGGCTCCCCGGCAGATTGTCCTCTCCCCCGGACCCGGCAACCCGGATCAGGCCGGGATCACCCTGGAGGTCATCCGTGCCTTTTCCGGCCATATTCCCATTCTGGGCGTCTGCCTGGGACATCAGGCCATCGGCCAGGTGTTTGGCGGAGAGGTGGTGCGCGCGCCCCAGATCATGCACGGCAAGGTTTCCGAAATTCACCATGACAATACCGGCCTCTTTCTGGGATTGCCCAATCCCCTGACAGCCACCCGCTATCACTCCCTGGTGGTGGCGGCTGACAGCATACCGGAAACACTGGTCGTTTCGGCCTGGACCGAACCCGGCCCCGCCGCACCGCGCCTGGTGATGGGGTTGCGGCACAAAAGCATGGCGGTGCAGGGGGTGCAGTTTCATCCAGAGTCCATCCTGACCGAATGCGGCCATGCCTTGCTGGCCAATTTTCTGCGTAACACCCCACCCTCTTGATACACCGTTTTGCCAGGGATACCCATGAACATCCAGGAAGCGCTACAATCCTTGCTCGCCGGACAACACTTGACCCAAGCCCAAGCCTGCTCGGTGATGGAGCAGATCATGTCCGGCTTGGCCACAGATGCCCAGGTGGGGGCCTATCTCGTGGCCTTGCGCATGAAAGGGGAGAACATTGACGAAATAACCGGCTCTGCCCAGGCCATGCGCGCCAAGGCCTTGACAGTGACGCTGCCTGGTACGGTGGTGGATACCTGTGGCACCGGCGGCGATGCCTCCGGCACCTTCAATATTTCCACCACGGCTGCCCTGCTGGTAGCCGCCCAGGGGGTGGTGGTGGCCAAGCATGGCAATCGTGCCCTCTCTTCCCAATGCGGTTCCGCCGACCTGCTGGCCGCACTGGGGGTGAACATCGATGTGGCATTGCCGGTGGTGCGCCGATGTTTGACGGAGGGCAACATCGGTTTTCTCTTTGCCCCCCACTTTCACAGTGCCATGCGCCATGTGGCAGGCGCACGCCGGGAACTGGCGGTGCGCACCCTGTTCAACCTGCTCGGTCCCTTGACCAATCCGGCCAACGCCTCCTACCAACTGGTGGGCTTGTTCGCGGCGCACTGGCTCAAACCCGTGGCCGAGGTGTTGGGGCGTTTGGGGGTGCGGCACGCCCTGGTGGTGCATGGAACCGACGGACTCGACGAAATCACGACCACAGCGGCGACCCAGGTGGCGGAACTGGACGAAAACGGCCAGGTGACACTCTATACCCTGGAGCCGGAGCAGTTTGGCCTGCCCCGCGCCCAACTGGCGGATCTGCGTGGGGGGGATGCGACGGTCAATGCCCAGATCACCCGGCAGCTGCTGGACGGGGAACGGGGGGCACGCCGGGATATTGTGCTCCTCAATGCCGGTGCCGCCCTCTATGCCGCCCGGCATGCCCCCAGCATTGCCGCAGGGATCGAAATGGCGGCAGAGTCCATCGATTCAGGCCGGGCCAAAGAGACCCTGGAGCGCTGGATCCATCTTTCCAACCAGCCCATACCGGTTGTCCCATGACACAGGCATCACCTCATATTCTCGACCAAATTATGGCCCGGAAGCGGGAAGAGGTGCGCCATGCCCGGCGATCCCAGCCGGAGTCCCGTCTGCTGCAGCAGCTGGCAGATGTGCCACCGGTGCGGGGATTTGCCGCCGCTCTCACCCGCACCGTGCAACAGTGTCGCCGCCCAACGGGGGGTATTCCCGCCATCATCGCCGAGATCAAGCGGGGTTCTCCCTCCAAGGGGCGCATCCATCCCGTCCCCCCCGGCACCGCTCCCGGCGTGGATCCCTTCTCCCCGGCAGAGATTGCACGCGGCTACGCCGAGCATGGGGCGACCTGCCTCTCCTGCCTGACAGATCGGGATTTTTTCATGGGAGATGATGCCTTTATCGCGGCCATCCGACAACAGGTGGCACTGCCGGTTTTGCGCAAGGATTTTGTGTATGATCCCTATCAGGTGGTACAATCCAGGGCCTTGGGGGCGGATGCCATCTTGTTGATTCTTGCGGTGTTGCAACGCCAGCAGGCGGCGGAGCTGGAGGCGGCTGCCCATGAGGTGGGCCTGGATGTGTTGGTGGAGATCCACGACGAGGCGGAGTTGGAGCGGGCCCACGACCTGAAAACCCCCCTGTTTGGCATCAACAATCGCAACCTGAAAAATTTTGTCACCTCCCTGGAAACCTCGACGCGCCTGGCCGGTCGGGTGGAGGCGGGTCGCCTGTTGGTGACCGAAAGCGGCATCCACAGCGCACAGGATATTGTGCACATGCAGCGGCATGGCATCGATGCCTTTCTGATCGGTGAGGCTTTCATGCGGGAGGCCGATCCGGGAGCAGCTCTGGGTGGCATGCTGGCAGCGTGGCAGCAGCAGAAACCCGCCAGCAGCGCAGAGGGGTAGGGGGGAGATGGGGAAAACCCGGATCAAGGTGTGTGGCATTACCCGTCTGGAGGATGCAGAGGCGGCCGTGGCCGCCGGGGCAGATGCCCTGGGTTTTGTCTTTTATGCCGGCTCTTCCCGCCACGTTACCCCTCCGCTGGCCGCAGCCATGGCGGTGGCGTTGCCGCCTTTTGTGACGCGGGTGGGTCTGTTTGTCAATGCGCCCGCAGCAGACATCATGCAGATATGGGCCATGGGATTCCTGCATGCCATCCAGTTGCATGGGGATGAATCGCCGCATTTTTGTCAACAGCTCCGTGCCGCAATCGGGGGGGTGCCCCTCATCAAGGCCATCCGGGTTGCGGTGGCAGAAGATTTGCGTGGGCTTTCCCAATGGCCTGTACAGGCCATTCTGCTGGACGCCAAGGTCGGCAACCAGTATGGTGGCACCGGACACGCCTTCGACTGGTCTCTGCTGCACCGTTGGCCCCACCTTTTCGCGGAGCACGCGACCCCGTTGCCCTTGATCCTGGCGGGAGGATTGACGCCGGAGCGGGTGGCCAGTGCGGTCCAGCAGGTGCGTCCCTATGCTGTGGATGTCTCCAGCGGGGTGGAAAAAGGGCCAGGTATCAAATGCCCCCAGAAAATCAAACAGTTTATTCAACAAGTGCAGCAGGCGGACCCGCAATACCCGGAAACCGCCCCGTGCAGCGAACGCCCAGAACGATGATAACAGAGGAAACCGATGATCAAACGGGACAGTGATATCAATGAGCGGTTGGGCATGTCCATCAACTGGCTGACCAACATTATCAAACCCCGCATCAAAGAAAATGTCCGGCGTGCGCAAACACCCGAAGGATTGTGGGTCAAGTGCGATCCCTGTGGCAAGATGCTGTTCCAGACCGAGTTGACCCGCAACCTGGATGTCTGCCCCCACTGCCAGCACCATTTTCGCATTTCCGGCACGCGGCGGATTGAGATTACCCTGGATGAAGTGGGACGGCAGGAGCTCTTTTCCGGCTTGCATCCCAGCGATCCGCTGCGTTTCAAGGATATCAAACGCTATCGGGACCGCATCCGCGAGGCACAAAAGGAGACCGGCGCCAACGATGCGGTGCGTGTGTATAAAGGGTTTATCAAAGGCATTCCTGTCGTTGTCTCTGCCTTTGAGTTTAATTTTCTGGGGGGCTCCATGGGTTCGGTGGCCGGTGCCAAGGTGGCGCAGGGGGCCTTGGCCGCCTTGGAAGAGGGGTGCAGCTATGTGGTGTTTGCCACTTCGGGTGGGGCGCGCATGCAGGAAGGGCTGTTGTCCCTCATGCAGATGGCCAAAACCTCGGCGGCCCTCACCAAGCTGGATGCGGCGCGTCTCCCCTTCATCTCGGTCTTGGCCGACCCGACCACCGGTGGAGTCACCGCCTCCTTTGCCATGTTGGGTGATATCGTCATGGCGGAGCCCAATGCCCTGATCTGTTTTGCAGGACCACGGGTCATCGAGCAAACCGTGCGGGAGGTGTTGCCGGAGGGGTTCCAGCGCAGTGAATATTTGCTGGAGCATGGTTTTCTGGATCTGATCTGCCATCGCCACGCCATGCGGGATACGCTGGCGGATCTGCTCTCCCGCCTGACCAAGCGTGCTGCATCCTCTTCTGAGGAGAATCCGCCGGTCGATTCCACAACGGTACCGGCTCCCTGACACCATTCACCGTGTCCCATACCCCCGAACTGCTGGCCCTGTTGGAGCGGGCCAACCGTCAGTCATCGCAACCGATCCAACTGGGATTGGAGCGGGTGGAGGCGGTTCTGGCGGATTGGGGCAATCCCCACCATGCCCTGGAAGTGGTTCATGTGGCGGGCACCAACGGCAAAGGTTCGGTGTTGGCCTTTTTGGAGGCCATGCTGCAGCAGGCCGGATACCGGGTTGGCCTCTATACCTCTCCCCATTTGCAGCGGGTCAATGAACGCATACGGGTGGATGGTCGGCCCATCGATGATCCTGCGCTGGCGGCCTTGTTGGCGGAGGCGTTGGCAGTCAGTGAGGGGCGTTCCATCACCTTTTTTGAGCTGTTGACGGTGGTGGCTTTCTGCCATTTTTATCGCCAGGGGCTGGGGCGGGGTGGAGCAGGGCGGCGGGGCGTGGTACTTCTGGAGACCGGTCTGGGTGGACGGTTGGACGCCACCAATGTGGTCACGCCTCTGGTGACCGTCGTGACCGCCATCGGCATGGATCACACCGAATATCTGGGCGACAGCCTGGCCAGCATTGCGGCGGAAAAGGCGGGTATTTTCAAGAAGGGGGTTCCGGCGGTGGCGGCCTCTGCGCCGCCGGAAGTGGCAACGGTATTGCTTCGCAGAGCGGAGGCCGTGGGTGCGCCGTTGCGCCTGTCAAGCCGGGATTTTGCTGTACTCCCGACCCTCTCCTCGTCTGCCGCCCTTTCAGGAGATGGCGACTCCATGGATCATTGGTACTATCAAGAGGGGGGGGTATGCCATCCCATGCCCCTGCCCGGACTGTCGGGTCGTCACCAGTGGGACAACGCCGCTCTGGCCATTGCCGCTGCCCGCTGCTTGCAACAAACGGGCTGGTCACTTCCCTGGGAGGCCATCCAGACCGGCGTGCGGCAGGCACGCTGGCCCGGACGGCTGGAACGGTTGCCCTCTTCCTGGGGAGAGGCACCGACCGTTCTGTTGGATGGTGCCCACAACCCAGCAGCCTGCATGGTTTTGGCCGATTATTTGCTTGCAGTGGAAAATCGGCCACACCAACCGACGGTGCTGGTTTTTGCCGCCTTGCAAGACAAAGACAGTGCGCTGATGGCCCGTATCCTGGCCCCCTGTGTCACGCAGGTTTGGACCACCCAGGTAGGAGGTGAGCGGGGTCAGTCGGCGGAAGCCCTGGCCTGCCTCTGGCGGGCATTGGGACGACCGGCCCAGGCCTGTGCCACCCCTGCGGAAGCCCTGACCGCCGCCTGTACCGCCTGCCCGGCAACCGGACAGGTGTTGGTGTGCGGCTCACTCTATCTGGTGGGTGCCGTGCGTACTGTTTTGCAAACAACCCCTTTGGAAGGGATGGTATCTGACAGCGTGTTATGTTAAGGTAAGAGACCGGTTTGGGGTCCGCGAACATCGTGCCCCTTTCCGTGCGTTTGCCCGCCGCCGCAGCGCCTGCGTATCCTCTAATTTTAAAGCATTGAAACTAAGAATGATTTTTAATAAAAAACCACCAAAAAACCACCCAGGCCCTTGCCCCTGTTGCCGCCCGTTTTTGCGCCGCCATTCCGGTTGCCTGTTGGGTCTGCTGCTGTCGAGCATGCTGCTGACGACCGTTGTGGAAGCGGAGGATGGCGCAGTTGCGGCTGGGCCGCGCCGGAGCGACCCGGAGAAGGAGTTGCAGAACCGTTCGTGGCCGCAGGAACTGGAATCGTTGACCGCCACATTGCCGATCGATGTCAATGCCGACAAGCTGGATTTTGACCAGGAAAACCGGGTCGTGACCGCCACAGGAGGCGTGCATATTGTCCAGACTGGCCAGGTGGAGCTGCATGCGGATCAGGCCCAATATCGTGCAGCCGACAATCAAGTGGAGGCCTCAGGCAATATCCGTCTGCTGCGTCAGGGGGATCTGTTTCGCGGAGAGCGGGCCCTCTTCGACATAGGCGAGCAGCATGGCTCCTTCCAGGAGGTGTCGGTCAACTTGCGCGGTCCTGGGGGAGTGGCGACGGCAGAATCGGCCGATTTTTGGCATGAGAGCGGCAGCGCGGACGACGGGGAGGGGCAGGATTTTTTGTTTCTGAAAAATGCCTCGTTTACCAATTGCGAATGCGACCCGCCGCCGTGGCATCTGACCGCCAGCGATGTGGAGGTGGACCGGGCCAGTAACCGTGTGACAGCCCAGAATATGCGTCTCTACGCGGGGGATGTGCCGGTCTTTGCCTTTCCCTGGTGGCGGCAACCCCTGCTGCCCAAGCGCGAGAGTGGCTTGTTGGCTCCCCATTTTCGGGCAGGCAGCAATGGCGTGGAGGTGGAGGTGCCCTACTATTGGAATATTGCACCCAACCAGGATGCCACGTTGGCCCTGCGTTCCATCTCCCGACGCGGCTTGATGGGCAACGCACAATATCGTTATCTGGAGCCGAATTTCAAAGGGCAACTGGATGCCAGTGGCATTTATGACAGCCAGGATGAGGCCTATCGGGGTTTGTTGCTCGTCAAGCACGAACACAGGATCGATCAGTGGCAGTTGCGGGCCGATCTGGCCGGGAGTCGCACGCGGGACTTTATCCACACATTTGACCAGCCGCTGGTGGATCCCCACACCCGGCGTCTGGAATCAGCCGTCACGCTGAACCGCTGGTGGCCACGGCAACAGGGGTATTCCAACCTGGAGTCCGGTCTGCGCTGGTATCAGGACTTGGAACAGCCCAATGATGAGCGGACGGTACAAAACCTGCCCTATTTTCATATGACCGACAGTCGCTCCCTCAGGGGGATGGTGGAGTCGGATGGGCACAATCAGGGTGCAGGGGGGTGGCGTCTGGAAAGTGATGTGCGCATGGACAACTTTTACCAGATGGCCGGTGACTTTACACAGCGGTTGGATGTGGCCCCTGTGCTCAACTTTACGACACCGGTTTATCTGGGGCATTTCAGCACAGCACTGGGCCTGCGGGAGACTCTCTACCGGTTGAACGGGGATCCCAATCAGGCGGGCCGGGATCGGGAAGAGAGCTTGCACCGGGAGTCTGCCTTGCTCTCCGTGCGGCTTGACAGCACGTTGCGCAAGCCGTATGGAGAGCACTATCTGCACACGCTGGAGCCTTCGGTGCAATATGTTCTGAACAAAGCCAGCGATCAGAACGGCCTGCCCAACTATGACGCCAGTTTACGCAACTTTACCGTGACAGATGTCTTTGCCCATAATCTCTATTCGGGTGTCGACCGGATCAGCGATGCCCAGTGGGTCGGTTATCGGCTGACTTCACGTTTGTTGAACAACGCCGAAAACAACGCCTTGTGGGAGAGTGGTGCGTTGACCGTTGGTCAGCGTTGGGCCCCCGAGGGAAATCGCGGCTATCAGAATGGCGAGGCGTTCTCTTCGGTGGCTTCCAGTCTGGAGATGAAATGGTCGGAAAAACTGTCGGGAGCGGCCTTGCTGGGATACAATCCCTACCAGAAGGATCTGGCCTATTCCGATGTCACCCTGTCGGTCGGTTTTGCTGACCCCAGGCCGGAGGCGGAGTCTGAAGCAAAAAAACGGAGCACGCCGACCGACTGGGTCCGTGTGGGGCATCATTTTAACGATCCTGTCCTCTCCGGGCGTCCGCTTGTTGCGGGTGTGCCGGGGTTTCCGGGGCTGCCCCTCAGCCTGCAGGAGAGCAGCCGGGAACGGGTGGAGGATCTCTCCCTGGATGCCTCGGTGCGCCTCTCGGACGCCTGGATTTGGAATCAGAGATCCGATTATTCTCTGGAATCCAGCGGATTGAAGAGCTGGCAAACGGAGCTGGTATACGAACACGAATGCTGGAATGTACATTTGAAGGGTGGGCGTAATCTGGCGACCACGACAAACACGCAAAGCGGTGATTTTATTGGATTGTTTATCAACCTTCAAGGGTTGGGTGGAGTGGGGATTTGAACATTTTTTGGATCGTTTTCCTGCTGTTGCTGCCATCCGTGCTGGCTGCACGACCGTTGGATCGCATTGTTGCCGTCGTTGAGTTGCAGGATGCACTGGACAAGCCGGTCAAACCGCAAATCATCACCCAATCAGAGGTGGAGGCGGTCTCCAGGCCCCTGTTGCAGAAGCTGCGACAATCGGGAGAGGCGGTGGATCCGGAAAAGGTGTGGGCCCACAGTCGGGATGAGTTGATCTTGCGGGCTTTGCGCAGTCAGAAGGCCAGCCAGTTGGGTATTGTGGTGGACGAGAAGGATATCAGCGCTGTCATCAGCCAAGTGGAGCGGGACAACAACATGCCCATGGGTTCCCTGCCCAAGGCATTGGCAAGTCAAGGCATTCCTTTTGACGAATATCAAAAAGGGCTGAAGGATACCCTGTTGCAGAGCCGCTTGCTCAATCGGGTGGTGCGTCCTTTGGTGACGGTTTCCGAACAGGATGTGCGGGATTTGTATGACAGTCTGCGGCAGAGATCTCAATCGGAGGAGATCCGCCTGGGGCAGATTCTGCTGTATCTGGAGGAAGATGGGAAAGCCGAACAGGTGCTGCAGCAGGCGGAAATGCTGGTGGAAAAATTGCGTTCCGGCAGCTCCCTGGAGACACTGGCCGGGCAATATTCCAACGATGCCAGTGGCCTGAAGGGTGGAGAGATGGGATGGTTCAAGCGGGGAGAACTGTTGCCAGAGTTGGAAAAGGTCATTTTTGGTCAGGAGAAGGGGGCCGTTATCGGTCCCATGCGCTCTCCACAAGGCTTGCATATTTTCAAAATATTGGACAAGCGGGAGCGCAGTCAGCAACGGGCAGAAAAGGCCAAGATTAAAGCCCGGCATATTTTGATCAAGGTCGGGGCTGACGCCAGTGAGGAGGAGAACAGGGCAGCCAAGGCGCAGATTCAGGCGATCGCCAAGGAGTTGTCACAAACAGAGAAAGTCGAGCAAAGCAAAGCCTTCATGGCCCTGGCGCAGCGCCATTCCCAGGATGCCACGGCCAAGGATGGGGGGGATTTGGGATGGTTTGGCGAGGGATTGATGGTGCCGGCGTTTGAAGAGGCGGCCTTTGCCCTGGCCATTGGTGAGACCAGTGGTCCGGTGCGCACCCCCTTTGGCTGGCATTTGATCCGCGTGGAAGAAAAGCAGTTTTTGGACCCGGACTCCCTGGATGCGCAGCGCAAGGAGTTGACAGAGCGGGTTCAGGAGAGCAAAAGCAAGGCGCGCTACAAGCAGTGGCTGCGGGATTTACGCCAACGCTCCTACGTGGAATTGCGTTAGGAGAGGCGGGCATGCTGGCCATTACCCAGGGTGATCCGGCGGGAATTGGCCCGGAGGTGACCCTTAAGGGTTTTACCGGGGTGCCACGGCGCCTGCACATCGGCGACCCTGAGGTCTATTATCGAACAGCTGCCCATCTGGGAGTGACGCTGCCCTTTCAAGTGGTGGACTCCCCGGAAGCGGCGGCACGGTTGTCGGACGAGCAGTTTGCCATTCTGCCGACAACCCACCGGGCCGCGCTCTTTGCAGAGCCCTCCCGTGCCCTGCCCTTTGGCGAGCCCCACGCTGCCCACGCCGCCGTCACCATGGAGAGCATCATCACCGGCTGCCGTTTGGCGATGGAGAAGCGGGTGCTGGCCGTGGTGACCCCGCCGATCAACAAGGCGGTCCTGCACAGTGGCGGCTTTTCGGTGCCGGGACATACCGAAATCTTGGCTCAATGTGCCGGCGTGGCGACGCCGGTCATGATGCTGGCAACGGAGGGGCTGCGGGTGGTCCCGGTGACCATTCATCAATCCTTGCGCTCGGTGGCTGACACTCTGACCGCCGATCTGTTGCGCCGCACGATCGAGATCACCTATGCTGCATTGCAGCGGGACTTTGCCATCGCGCAACCCAGGCTGGCTGTGACGGGTCTCAATCCCCATGCCGGGGAGGAGGGGGCTTTTGGTCGGGAGGAGGTGGAAAAGATTGCCCCGGTCTGCCAGGCGTTGGCCGAACTGTGGCCGGGGGCCATTCGCGGCCCCCTGGCAGCGGACAGCCTGTTTCACCCGGAAGCCCGGCAAACCTACGATGCGGTGATCTGCATGTATCACGACCAGGCCCTGATTCCTCTCAAAATGCTGGGGTTTGGTCGTTCCGTAAACATCACTTTGGGACTGCCGATCGTGCGCACCAGTGTGGATCACGGCACAGCCTATCCGATTGCCGGCCAGGGCATTGCCGATCCCCGCTCTTTTCAACAAGCGGTCCTTCTGGCCGTGGAGCTGGCGGCCAATCGGCGTCGCTCGACCCTTCTGCAACCGTAACCCATCCGGGGGGAGTACCACCATGAAAGAGGAAGAGAACGAGACGCTGGATCCCAAACGGCTGGAACAGTTGCCAGCGGTCTCCCTGGCGGAAGCGGCCTGGATGGCGGGTGTCACGACGGATTCTTTTGAGCGGTTTTTGGATGCCGCCACCTTAAGCCATCTGCGTGCCTTGCCCCTTCTGGAATTGGTCCGTGGTTGTTTTACGCTGCTGGGCCAGAGGGAGGCCCAGTTGGCCATGTTTCGCTTGCAACTGGCGGCGGCCTTGCAGCGTGAAAAAGAGTTGGCCGAGGCCCTCCACTCCAAATTGACGGCACATCTGGAGACCGCTTTTCTTCCCCCGGTGGCCAACATCCTCCCACCCCCTGGCAGGCCAGCGCCCGCGCCACCGGCTTCCGTCACTGCGCCCCCCCCCTTTCCAGCACGAACCGACAAAAAACGCGGCAAGAAAAAATAGGCGCGGACGATTGTCTTTGCAATAAAAAAGAGCACGCAGAAGCTGTCCGGAAGGTATGCTGACTCATGGCGAACCACCCACCCACCCATGGATTGACCAGGCGGCAAAACGCCATCGTTTTGTTGGGTGCCATGGTAACGGTTCTGCTGGGCGGGATCTTTGTCGACCAGGTCGTCGTCGCTCGCCGTGCCCAGCAGGTGTTGGTCGCTTCCCAGAACGGCGAGGATGTCGCCCGGCACATCGAACGACAAATGCACGTCGCCATCTCTGCCAACTATACCCTGGCCAGCATTCTCCGCCACGGCGTCCATTTTCTGGACTCCTTCGATGCCATCGCCGCAGAGATGCTGAGCATACACAAAGGAATCATTCGCAACCTGCAATTGGCCCCGGAAGGGGTGGTGCGGCACATCCATCCCTTGCCAGGCAATGAACTGGCCATCGGTCTGGATTTACTGAAAGATCCCCAGCAGCGCGGCGAGGCACTCCGCACCGTGCAGAGCCGCACGTTGACCCTGGCGGGCCCATTGAATCTGGTTCAGGGGGGCAACGGGGTGATTGCCCGTTTGCCGGTTTTTGTGCCCTCCGCAGAGGGAGAGGAACGCTTTTGGGGGTTTGTCTCTGCCCTGATCAACACCCAGGCGTTGCTCTCCGCCAGCCAGTTGGGCAAGCTGGAGAGTGTCGGGTGTTATTACCGTCTTGTCAAACAGGTTGACACGCAGCCAGGGCAGCTCATTGCCACCAATCTGCCCGCCACAGAGGAGATTCAACAGCCTGTTGCAGTGGAAGTGTCCCTGCCCAATGCGCCGTGGATGCTTTTCGTCCAACCCAAGGAGGGGTGGTATGGTTGGCAGCGTATGCTTCCCGAACTGCTGGTGGTGCTCCTGTGCGCCTGGGTGGTGGCCAAATTTTTATCCATGATGTTTCATCTGATGGCCATGCGGGATGCGCTGCAACTGGCCATCCAAAAAGCCGAACGGGCCGCCCAGGCCAAGAGCGAATTTCTGGCAATCATGAGCCATGAAATCCGTACCCCCATGAATGTGGTGTTGGGCATTCTTGAACTGCTCAAGGATGAGGATCTGGCGCAACCGCATCGGGAACAGATTCGGCTGGCAGCGGGTTCCGGAAAAATGCTGCTCTCCCTGGTCAACGACATCCTGGACTATTCCAAGTTTGAGGCCGGTCCGTTGGAACTGGAACGGATTGCATTGGATCTGCGCGCCCTTCTGGATGAAATTGCCCGGAATATGGCCGCCATGGCCCATGCCAAACAGCTGGAATTGATCGCTTTTCTCCCTCAGGAACTGCCTGCGATTGTTTGTGGTGACCCGCACCGTTTGCGGCAGATTTTGACCAATCTGGTTGGCAATGCGATCAAATTTACCCCACCGGGGGGGCGCATCGAATTGCTGGCGGGGCCTGTCGGGAGCCAGGGGGAAGAGGTGGAATGGTTGTTTGAGGTTCGGGACAACGGCCTGGGCGTACCTGAGGAGCAGCGGGAACGGATTTTTGAGCATTTTGTGCAGGCCAACAGCTCCACCACGCGCCAGCACGGTGGAACGGGGCTGGGACTGGCGATCAGTCGGCGTCTGGTGGAACAGATGGGGGGCAGCATCGCAGTGGACGGCAATCCCTTTGCCCACTCTGGTGCCATTTTTTATTTCACGGTCCGACTGCTCGCACAGCCGCAACCCGCACAACAGCGCTTTCAGGAGAGTCTCTCTGGTGTGCGGATTCTGGTCGTGGGTTGCCAGGGTTTGCTGTGGGCCCTGCTGCAACACACCCTGCAGGGGTGGGGGGGAAGCTGCCAGGCGGTTGATACCCTGCAAGAGGCCTCCGGGGCGGTGGCGCAGGCTGCCGAAGAGGGTAAACCCTGCCCAGTGGTCATCATCAACCGATGGCCGGGCCAAAGCGCCCCTGTTGCAGAGACTCTGTGGCCCGACAGCACGTGCCCGGCTGGTTTTTTGCTCCTCTTGGATTGCCTGACACAGGGGCTGGAAGCGGAGGTGGAACTGCCCGGTACTGTTCTGGGACTGAAAAAACCTTTCAGCGTCCCGCAGCTGCATGCCGCGCTTCGTCGGTTGCTGCACCCGGAGGCTTGCCAGACCGGGCAGAGTGCTTCCGCCTCCCGCCCCCCACATGCTCCCGTGCGAGAGGCTTCTCTCCTGATTGTGGACGATCAGGAGGCCAACTTGATGGTTGCGGTGGGGATGCTCGTCAAAGAGGGATGTGACCGCAACCGCTGCACGACGGCCTCTGATGGACAGCAGGCTGTTGAGCGGTTTCAACAGGGCCACTTTGACATGGTTCTCATGGATTGTCAGATGCCGGTCATGGATGGCTATCAGGCCACCCGCCTGATCCGTGCCTGGGAACAGTGGCAGGGGAGCACGCCGGTGCCGATCATTGCCTTTACCGCCGACACAACCCAGGAAAACCGGCAGGCGGGCAAGGCGGCGGGGATGAGCGACTTTTTGACCAAACCTGTCTCACTGCCGGAGCTGCGGCTCTTGTTGGATCGCTATCTGCCCCACTCTGTACCCACTCACACCGGAGAGTGGTCGCCGGATGAGGCTCTGGTGATTGGCCATGGGTCGGACATCCGCTCCATCCTCCACGACCTGCACGCGTTCGGCCTGACGGAGGAAGAGTTGCCGGAGATTGCCCATCTGCTGATCGAGCAGGTGCCGCACTTGCTGCAGGTACTGGAGCAGAATCTTCAAGCAGCACGCCACGCAGAGGTTCGGGCCACCTCCCACATCCTGCGTGGCTCCATCGTCAACAGTGTGTTTCCCGCCATGAATCGGCGTACCAAACAGTTGCATGAGACGGTGCAAGCGCAGGAGTGGGAGGCGGCCAGACAGCATCTGGTTGATGTGCGGAGAACTTTTGCCCCATTTCGAAAGAGCCTGGCGGCGTGGCTGGCACAGAACCCCTCTCCACACAACTGAATCCCGTGTCTGCTCCCACCGTGGGTAGCCTGCTCTCCTTGACCTGGGCCGATGATCCGGTGTAAAACTCCAGGGTTCCTTTAACCATAGCGTGGACAGACGCGGCCCCTTCCCGTCGTATATGAGCAGCGGAACTGTCCCGCCGCGCAGTATCAGGGGTTGTTGGGCCGTTTGTTGACAGGCCACAGGGCAGCCGGCAAAAACGACCCACACGAACAAGGGATCGCATGTCCTCTCTATTTGACAAACTGCAAGAGGCAGAAAAAGCCTGTCCGGCCAGGGAGAATACGGCGACTGGAGGGGGAGAGCCGGGTTTTCTCCTCTCCCGTCCGAAGATGGCTCCCCCCGCCGCTGCACGCAGCGGCGGTCGCTCCGCCGTCAGGATGGGCTGGGCGGTGGCTGTTGCGCTGCTGCTGATCATCGGCATCTATCGGATCATGCCATGGGATCGCATCGCCATGCTGTCGCACAATCCCTCCCCCCCTCCCACCGAGGGTGCCCCGGCGGCCCTCCACTCCTTGGCAGCCATGGCGCGCGAGGTTCCCAGCCCGGCTGAATCAGAGGCGGTTGCCGCCGTCCGCACCGCCGCCATGCTGGGCGACAGTGCGGCCCAGATGATGCTGGGCAAAATGTTTCATGAGGGCAACGGCGGTGTTCTGCAAAGCGATGCCAAGGCGGCGCTCTGGTATCTGATGGCAGCCGAGCAAGGCAACGGCCAAGCCCAGTTGATCCTGGGCCTGATGAGCTTGCGGGGGCAAGGGGTTCCCAGGGATGCAGTGGAATCCTACAAATGGCTGCATATTGCCGCCGCCCAGGGCAATCCAGAGGCAGGCAAAAATCGGGACAAGGTGGCCAGACATCTCACGCCGGAGCAACTCACCCGGGCACAGGCGCGGGTACGGAACTGGCAGCCACAGCAGCGGTTGGTCGCACCACCGCCATGAGGTCCGCCGGCAAAAAACCACAAAGCCACGCATGACGGGACGATGATCGATTACGGAAAATTTAAAAAATCTCTCCAACATCTGGAGTTGCAGTTTGCCAACCACCGGCGCGCGCAGGAGCGCCCTGAGTTGACGGAACTGGATCGGGAGGCGGTTGCGGAGTCGGTGATCCAGCGGTTTGAAACCTGTTATGACAGCCTGTGGAAAGTGCTCAAACGCCATCTGGTGGAGGTGCATGGGCTGCCGAATCTTCCCAACAGCCCCAAGCCTCTGTTCAAATGGGCCGGTCAAAACGATCTGTTGCCCTCGCCCGTGTCGCAATGGCTGCGCTATGCCGATGCCAGAACCGACACGGCCCACGATTACAGCGGTCATAAAGCACAAGAGGCACTCGCGCTTATGGGGAGATTTATCGAGGATGCCGTCGCTCTTTATCGGAGCTTGACGGGAGAGCCCTGGGCATGAATGACCCCCTGGAGATCACGCCGGAACAGCACGCCCTGCTCTGCGCCTTGCTGCAGCGTTTCCTCCCCGCTGTGACGGTACTGGCCTATGGCTCCCGCGTCACAGGAGGTGCCCGTCCTTACTCTGACCTTGATCTTGTGCTTTTTGCCACCCCCGCGCAACGCCCCCTGCTTGCGGAACTCAAGGAGGCTCTGGAGGAGAGCAATCTTCCCTTTCTGGTGGAGCTGCTGGTCTGGCAGGAACTGCCGGACTCTTTTCAGCGTACCATCGCCGCACGGCATGTGGTACTGCAAGGGGGGGAAAGCGATCTGTTGGCGTTGCGCCGGGATATTTCCGCAAAGGGGAGCCGGTTTGATCAGGAGATGTGTGCCGTGGGTCTGGGCACGATGGGCAACGGTTTGGCCGGGGCATAGTGACCGCAGGCGGTACACACCTGGGAAAAACCCGTCAGATGCGCCACCAGATCGCTTACCTCACCTTTGAAGGCAAGGGCCTCCACCTCCAGTCGACCGGTACGGATGAATATCTGGGCAAACCCCTGCTGGACCAGCAGACGGCTCAGGGAGTCTGCGGTAAAGCCGGTCTTGTGGGCAAAAAAATCGACACCACTCCGTTCGATCTGCCCGGCATGGCCATAGATGACATCCCGCACCAACACGGGACCGATATGGGATCGATAGAGCACATCGTCGAGATCCAAATCGCGTTCCACCACCACTTTCATCAATTCGCGCATGTCGGGCACCCGCAGATGGAGAAAACCATCGCTCTTCAGAACGTGCATAAAACCGCGCAGCACCTTGGACACATCATGGTCATGGTAGTGCTCCAGATTGTGGGAGCAATAGACGGCATCAAACTGCGCGGCCGGCAACTCTGTCAACGTGCGGGCGTCACAGAGGATATCCGGGTTGCCCGTCGGATCGATGTCCAGCAGAAGATGTTCAAAACCGTCAAAATGTTCAGGCAATTCAATGTTTTTATTGTTGCCTCCAACATTGAGCACCTTTTTGGGGAGGGCGTCGGAGCGTTGCCGCATCGTTCGGACAGCCTGGCGAAGCGATGCCTTCGCCGAATGGGGCTCCATGCCCCGCAGGATCAAATCCTGTTCCAGAACGGCAGGGTTGGCTCCGTTGGCCAACTCGGTCGTTAAAAAATCCTGGATTTTTTTCTCCACCCGGAGATGTTTGGCGACGGTTACCGCCTGCACGACCGCCCGGTGTGCCGTCTCCTGCGCCATGCCTTGCTGCTGCAAATCTGCTTCGAGGGTGGCCGGTTCCGCACCATTGGCCAGTTCGGTCAGCAAAAAATCCCGAATCCGGTCGACAGCCGCCGTCTGTTCCAGTTGTTGCACAGCCTTGCCGATGGCAGTTTTGGCCGAATCCTCCCGCATCCCCTGCGCCACCAATTTTTTTTCGAGGACGGTCTCGCTGACACCTTCCAGAAGTTCGGCAACGACATAATCGACAACCTGCCGGGCACTGTTCAGCCCCTTGACGGCGTTGGCAGCCCTCTCCACCGTGACCATTGCCGCATATTCCTGCATACCTCGCTGGACCAAATCCTGCGCGAGACGCTCTCGCGAGACACCTGCAGCCAGTTCGGCCACAGCAAAATCCAGGATTTTCCGAGCCGCTTCCTCATCCGTCCACTGCATCGATCTTCCGCCCCTCCTCAGCCAACAGCCAACCTCCCCCGCGACGCCGCGCATTTAACCACAGATGGGCGGATGAGGAAAGGCGCCATCAGGGGGGCGTCACACCGATCTGCCCCCCGGCCTGCCAGTAGGCATTTTTTTGTGCGGGGGTAAACAGTCTGACCTGGGCAGAGCTCCATAAATCCGTGCCGATGCGGGCAAAATCCTCCGGCTCCAGAGCGGCCTGTTGTGCCGGGCTCAGGCGGGGAACCGCCAACGCCAGACCGGCCACCGCCTCCGAGGTCAGGGCCTTGATCTGCGCCCCACTCAGGGCGGCAATCTGGCTGCTCCCCAGGGCAGCGATATCCTCCCCCTGCAATCCGGGTATCTGCGCGGTGGTCAGGGCCCGGATCTGGGTGATGCTCAGGCCGCCGATCTGTCCCGTCGAGAGCTGCTGCACCTGGCTGCTGCTCAAGGCCGCCATCTGGGGGGCAGACAACACGCTGATCTGGGTGGTGGTCAGCCCGGCCACAGCGGCCAGCATGGGCATATCCCGAACCTCCAAACTTTTTACCTGGGTGGTGGTCAACGCCGTGATCTGGCTGGCTGTCAACGCCCCCACCTGGGTGGTGCTGAGATTTTGGATCTGCTGGGTACTCAACCCCCGCAACTGACCGCTGCTCAACTGACGCACGACTGTGGTGGAGAGCGCGCCCAGAGTGGCAGATACACTGCCGACCTGAGCAGGCTCCAGGGCCATGAACTGGGCGGTGGTCAACGCCGCTACCTGGGTAAAGGAGAGGGCCGCGATCTGTCGGGTGGTCAAGCTGCGCACCTGGGTGCTCTCCAGGGTGGCGATCTGTCTGCCGGTCAGGCCGGCCAACTGGCTGCTGCTCAACCCGGCCAGCACGGTGGCGGTCAGGCCCGACAACTGGGTGACAGAGAGAGATGCCAACTGTTTGCTGCCCAGGGCCTCTCCCTGGCTGGTGGTCAAAGCGGCCAGGGCGGTGGCTTCCAGGCCAGCCAACTGGGTAGTGCTCAAATTGCCGATCAGCACCGGTGGGAGGCCAGCCCATTGGGTGGCGCTCCATGCGCCCAGTTGCTCGACACGAAACCCACGCAGCTGCGCCGTACTCAATTGGGCAATATCGGTCAACTCCAGACTGCGCATCTGGGTGCGGTTCAAGGCGGCCAGTTGCGTGCCGGTCAGCCCCTTGACCTGGGCCGTGGTCAGGGCCGCCACTTGGGTGCCGCTCAGGGCGCCCAGCTGGGTGGGGGTGAGGAGGGGGATCTGGGCCGGCGTCAGAGCGTTCCATTGGCTGCTGGAGAGGCTCCCCAGCTGCTCCGGGGTGAGGGCACGCAGTTGTAGACTTCCCAGAGTACTCAGGGTGGTTTTGCTGACCCCTTCCAGGCGCAGGGCCGCCACCTGGGTGGTGGTCAACCCCTGCCATTGCGCCGTGGTCAGACCCGCCACCTGGCTGGAGACCAGCAGGGTCAGTTGGGTTTGGCTCAGGGCCCGCAACTGGGAGGTGGCCAGGGCGGCCATCTGGCTGCTGCCCAGCCCGGCTACCTGCGTGGAAGAGAGTCTTTGCACCTGGGTGCTGCTCAAACCTCGAATCTGGGTTGTGGAGAGGGCCGTGAGTTGAGCAGGGCTCAACCCCGCCGTCAACAACGGCAGATCCTGGGCCTTCAAAGCAGCGATCTGGGTGGTGGTCAAAGCGGTGATCTGGGTCGGGGTCAAGGCACCCACCTGTGTGGTGGAAAAGGCCCTGATCTGCGTGGCCGTCAACCCGGCCATCTGGGTGGTGGTCAGGGCGGCGACCTGGGTACGATTCAGCGCGGTTACGGAGCTTTGAATGGCAAAGGTGGCGGTATAACGGCTGGTGCTGCCCTGGGCCGTACCTGCCCAATCCCGGATCGCCTCTCCCGCCCAACTGAGGGTGTAGCGACCATTGAGGGCCAGGGGGGTGCTGGGAGCCAGGGTCAGGGTGTTGCCTGCAAAGGAGAGACGGTTGCTGGTGGCGACCTCCAAACTGTCGACGGCGCGCCCTTCGGCATCGGTCAGTTGCAGAGTGCCTGTCCCGGCCCGGATGGGCTCGCTGAAGGTCAACACGAGCGTACTGCCGGGTGCCTGGGTCGTGCTGGTGCCCACCGCTGCCGAGATCACCGTGGGCGGGGTTTTGTCCACCCGCCAGATACGGTCGGAGCGGAAGAGGGGACTCGCATTGCCCGCAGCATCCCATTGCCGAATCTGCACGGTTCCCGCCGCATAGGATCCCGCCGGCAGGGTAAAACGGTCCGTGCTGCCGGGCAACCAGGTTTGGCCCCCATTCTGGCTGTATTCCCAGCGGCCACCGCTTTCCAGGGCGTTCAGGATGACCAGACCGCTGTTGCTGACACCGAGTGCGCTGGCATTTTTGATCAAAATATCGGCGCGGGGCACATTCTGGTAAGGGCCTACCGTGGTGGTGGGTATCGTGGCCATGCTGTCCACCACCGACAGGCCGGAAAAAACATGGCCGAAGACAGCATAGCCCGGCGAGGCAGTACTGGCATAATCCAGAAAGCCGTTGTCCACCAGATTGATAAAAAACTGCGAGGTCGCCGAGTTGGGATCGCTGGTGCGGGCCATGGCGACGGTGCCACGCCGGTTGGCCAAGCCGCTGCTCTGGGTGGATTCCAGGGTGATGGGATCATGGGTGGGGGTTCGATAGGCCAATCCCGTTGTAAAACCGCCACCCTGAGCCATGAAACCTGGTATAACCCGGTGGAACAGGGTGTTACTGTAAAATCCAGCGTCCACATAGCGGAGCATGTTGGCCACCGTATTGGGAGCCGCCAGGGGTTCCATGGCCAGGGCAATGGTGCCGAGATTGGTCGTCAAGGTCACCTGGGGGGGGAAGGCAGTGGCCGCAGGCTGTGGAGCGACGGGAGCGGTGCTGTCCAGCGTGTAGGCCTGCTGGGTCACGGGTCCGGCGCCAGCGGCATTGCTGGCCTTGATCTGGATGGAACTGCTGCCGGAGAGGGTGACCCCGCTCCAGGTCAGACGGTTGCCTTGCAGCTGGCGGCTGATATCGCTCCAGGTTGTCCCCCCGTCCAGGGAGCCATACAGGCTTTCGCCAACACCCAGGGCTGCGCTGAGTTGGCCTGTAAGGGTTTGGGTGGCGGTGTTGGTCACAAAATCGCTGGCACTGCTGCCGCTGTCCGTCGTCAGGCGCAACGCGCTGACGGTGAGGGTGGGCGGGACAAGCGGTGGCTCTGTCACCGTGGGAGAGGGGATGGAGGGGAGGGAAAGGGTCACCTCCCCCGTCACAGCCGCCGCCACCCGCAGGGAGAGTCCATCCTGCCGGTACAGATGATAGTCGGCACTGCTGCCTGCATCCACCCAACCGCTGCCCATGGCAACCCGATCACCGCTGTTGCCCTCCACTGTCAGGGTATTGTTGCTGAGGGCCAAAGCGCGGAGATCGGCAGCCGTCAGAATCAGGCCGTTGTCGCCGCTGCCGGTCAGGTCGATATTTTCAATGCCGCGCAGGGAGCCGGTCAGTTCCGCCAGGGTGAGCCGTTGCCCCGCGCCGGACCAAGCCAGGGTATCGCTGCCGCTGCCGCCATCGGCCAGGGTGAAGGCGAGGTCGTCGACGGAGAGCAGATCGTCGCCGTCGCCCCCCAGCAACTGGTCGCCACGACCACCCACCAGGGTATCGTTGCCGCCGTTGCCCCGCAGCACGTTGCGGCTGTCGTTGCCGATGATCCGATCTTCCAGACTGCCGCCGTTGGCATTTTCGATGGTGACCCCCCAGGCAATGGCCCAATTGTTCACCCCCTGGCCGATGGAGCTGAATGAACCGGGACGGAGGTCAAGGCTGCAGTAGTCGTTCAGGAGGCTGGCGTCCAGAAGATCCGTGCCGCCCGCATCCCAAATGGTCCGCAGAGAATCGCTTTGAACGCTGTAGGTATCATCACCGCTGCGGGTGGTCTGGTTGGCACCATACATCTGTTGGAGAGCGGCAATATCCATCATCATGGGGGTGGATGGAGAGATATCCAGGGATTCGTAGGGCGGGGTGGAAAAATAGGAGAGAATGGAGTGCATGACATCATCGTTGCCATAGAGTCGGCCACTCCAATCGGCCTGGGCATTGTAGGTGCCCGGATGGCCAAGCCCCAGGGCGTGGCCGATTTCGTGCAGCAGCGTCTTGAAGCCGAATTGGCCAACGGCGGTTTCGCCATTACTGTCCCATTGGGAACTCAACCAGATATAGGCATCGCTGACCCGATCGTTGACAGACCAGTAGGATGTGTAGGTGCCACCGCCATGGGTGGCGGAGGAGGCTCCGAAAAAAAGGTTGGGCGACTCTCCGGCAGCGGCGGGCACAAAGGTGACCCCACACACCTCCTGCCACAACTGCATGGCGGCCACCGCTGCCTGTTGTTGGGCGGCGGTCAAGGGGATAAAACCGTTCAACTCATCCTGGTCATGGGCCCGGGCAGCCACATCACTGCTGTCCATGAAGCGATATTTCAGTACCAGGGCACTGCCCTGGGTTCCCCAGGAGGCAGTGCCAAAAAAACGCAGCAGTTGGCTGATATATTCGGCCTTTGTCGCATCGGGATGATCGGCCCACCAGGCTCCATCTGCTGTGGTGGGATGGTCACCCACCGTAACGGTGCGGATTCCGTTGGCCACTTGCAGGGTGGCATGGCGTTGGGTGTAGAGGTGATAGGCGCCGCTGACGCCTCCATCCAGCCAGCCTGGTCCCATGTTGACCACATCCCCCGCCCCCCCATCGACCGTCAGCAGGCGGGTGTTGGGGGAGCGGTTCAGAATATCCGTCGCGGTGACCACCAAGGTGTTGTTGTCGGAGCTGCTCAAGTCGATGCGGGTGATGGGTTTGGCCACGCTGACCAGATTGGCCAGGGCAAAGCGAACGTCGGCACCGGTGATGGCCAGAGAAAAGGCATCGCCCAGATCCGTCAAGGTAAGATTGCTGACGCTGGCGGTGGCGTTGCCCTGCCCGCTGGGCGGGATGCGGTTGCCGGAGCCGTTGGTGACCGTCAACAGCGCGACGGGAGAGGCCAAGGGGTTGGAAGCTGCGCGCATGGGATGCTCTCCTGTGGGAATGGACGCCCCGGCAAGGCCACCGGTTCGGGCGATCCCCCGGCCAGTGGTTGACCCAATACCGGGAAAGGGCTAGGATTACGGGTTCTGTTGGCAGGTTTTCGGTGGATGTGCAGCATGACGCTCTCCGTGACGCCTCGGTCGAGTATGCCCCAGTGGTTGCGCCCTTTGCAACCCATTTTTCAAGCCCGGCGAGGCGGGTGCATGGGCAAGTATCCGGCATGGCGGGCATGGCACGGACAGGATGAACTGCCTTGCTTTTTTCTGTTGCTTTTTTTCGCCCCGCCTGGGCATCATGTCGTGGAACGACGATCAGAAAGGGGAGGAAGGCCATCCATGATTGCCAAGACTTTGTTGCTCACCAGCGATCTTTTCGATGCTGCCGAGCGCATGCAAAAACAGTTGGGGCCAGAGCTCTTTGTCCACGGCCTGTTGCCCCGTTTGCAACGACTGCATGAAGCCCTGGCCTGCGGTCCCAACCCCGACTTTGGCACCCCCCTGATGGATACCCTGGAGTGGGGGTTTCACAGTCCCATCCAGCCCATTGTGGAGGTCATCATCCACGCCCAGGGGTTTGACTGGCGCATCATTGGCGGTCGGCGGCGTCCCTTTCGGAGCCTGGCCCCTGGCCAACCCATCCCGCCAGCGGTGGAGAGGCTGTGGGCACAGGCCCTGGCCAAGGCGACCCGCTTTCTGGATGGCTGCCTGCAGGCTTGAGGGAGGAGTGACGCAGTTCCGCGCCTGCTGCACTCATTTGTCTTTCGCTTCTCTGCGCTGGTTTGTCTCCATCGTTTCCAGGGAGCCGCAACCATGTCACTGGCCAACCTCCGTATCCGCAGCAAATTATCCTGGACCATTGCCATCACCCTCTTTTTCCTGCTGCTGATAACCGCTGCCTACACGGTGATTCTGCACCAATCCCTCGCACAAAACCAACGGTTGCAGAACCGGGAAATGCCGCTCCAGCAGCTGGCCAATGATGTCACCCGGCAGATGCTCCAGGCCCGAAGGGCAGAAAAAGATTTTTTGCTGTACAAAGATCCCTCTGCACAGCAAGCAGGCGTCAGCGCCGCCCAGATGGCCGTTCAGCAGGCCCAACACCTGCAACGCCTCAGCCGGGAGGCGGGCGCAGGCCACATGGAGGAAAAGGCCGCGCAGATTGTCCAAGCCATGCAAACCTATCAGAGCATCCTGCAAACCCTGGCACAGGGTCAGGAGAGGGTGGGGCTTGCCGAAGATTTGGGATTGCAGGGGGCCTTCCGCCGCGCCTCCCACGCACTGGAAGCCGAGCTCCAGGCGGCTGACCCCGACCAGTTGACCGAAAGACTCTCTGCCCTTCTGCGCCAGGATCTGGCCTATCTGCTCCATGGGGAGGCGTCGTCAGCCCAGGAGCTGCTGGTTCAGGCCCAGGCACTGCGGGTTCCCATCCAGAAAAGCAGCCACCTGCCCCCCTCCCTGCAAGAGGCCTTTGTCGAAGCCGTGCAGGGGTGGGAAGAGGGGCTCAAGAAGCCTGCGGGCAATCCCCGACTGACCGACCCTCTGCATCGCACCCTTTTGGCTCTGAACCAGGAGCTGGCACGACAACAGCTGCCTGCCCTGTTCAGTGACTATCTCTCCATGCGCCGCGCCGAAAAGGATTATCTGCTGCGCCGCACCCCCGCAGAGGCCCAAAAAGTCCAATCCCTCTTGCACGGTTTGCAGGAACGGCTGGCCGCCGCCCAATGGCCAGGGGAGGAGGGGCAACACGCCGCCGCCCTGCTGGCCGAATATGGTGTGGCCTTTACAGCCATGCTGCGACAGGATGAAGAGAATGACCGTTTGCTGGTCAGCCTGCGAGAGGCCGTGCGGCCTGTCGAACCCTTGAGCGATGATATCCGGCAACTGGGTCTGACCCTGGCCCAACAGCAGGGAGCGGCCAGTCAAGCCTTTGGGGAGCGCGCCTCGGTGCTCCTGCTGCTCCTTTCCCTGCTCAGCGTGGCCATCTGTGGGGTGCTCTGTGGGGCCATCCTCCGCTCCATTTTCCGCTCTTTGCAGGCATTGCAGAGCTTTTCCACGGCGGTCAGCCGGGGGGAATGGCCGGTGGCCATCCCACCACAAGGCTCGGATGAAATGGGCCAATTGGCCACCGCCCTGGCCGCTTTGGTCACACAGATGCACGGACTTCGCCTCTGGTCCGATCGCTTGCTGTTGGTTCTCCATCTGGTGGGACGGGGAATCATTCCAGAGCCGGTATGCGGCGATTTTTCCGGTCGGTTGCAACACGCCTGCGCCTCCCTCAACCAGATGCTGGAGCGTCTTGCCCTGCTGCCCCGGGTCAGCGAGGCCATGGCCCGCCTCAGCCAGGGAATACCCGTGGAGCCCCTGGAAGAACCGGCGGCAGAGGGAGCGTTCAAAGATCTGGTCACCCTCTTGAACCAGCTGATCCGACAGGCGCCGGTCGCCCCCCCCACCCCTTCTGAAAGCAGAAACTGACCCATGGAAAGCAGCGTCTGGATCATGCTGGGCGGCACAGTTTTGTTGAGCCTGTTGCTGGTGACCACCGCCATCAGCCTGCCGCTGCGGCAGTTGAGCCGCCGCTGGCCGTTGGGAGGCTCGCTGCTCTCCAGTCTCTCATTGCCCCTGGCGGTGCTGCTGCTTTCGGCCTTTCTGGTCTGGGTGGTACAAGCCTTTCCAGTCGCCTTTGGTCATCTGCAACTGCCCGCCCTTCCCGTAGAGCGCTGGCTTTTGTTTTGGTTCATTCTTCTGCTCTTCAATCTCAGCGAGGGGTTGGGTCGGCTCTATTACGCCCAGTTTCGCGCCGATGGCCGTTCCCCCTATACTCTGCTCTTTTTTGGTGGTCGCCTCCTGATTGTTGGGGGCCTGGTATGGACGGTGCTACGCTTTGCCACCGATCTTGATGCCACTCAGTTGTTCACCTCCACGGCGGTGGTAGCCGCCGTGGTGGGGTTTGCCCTGCGGGAGGTGTTGGGCAACCTGTTGGCGGGCCTCTCTCTGCATCTGGCGGGCACCACCCAACCCGGTCAATGGATCGCCATCGGCGACAAGGAGGGGGAAATTGTGCAGCGCAACTGGCGGGAGACCCGCATCCGTTCCACCGGCGGGCACTTTTACATCCTGCCCAACAGCACGGTGGCCAACAGCCTCCTCACCTATTTGACCGGGGAGTCACCGGTTCGACGCCACCAACTGGATATTCCTGTAGATTTTGTTTTCTCTCCTGCCCAGATTTGCCAGGCCCTCCAGGAGGCCGCACACAGCGTTCCGGCGGTGGACCACAGCTTCAAGGAGCCGGATGCCATGCTGGTGGCCTGCCATGAACAAGCCATGATCTATCGGTTGCGCTTCTGGAGCCGAACCTATCACGACCGCAGCCGTATTGAGGGAGATGTTCTGGAGCGGGTCTGGTATCAACTGCGCCGTTGTGGTACCACGCCTGGTGCGGTGACAGCACTCCAGATCAATGCCATGCCACCCCCCACCGCTGCCCCGAGCACGCCTCCCCGGGCCCCGGAAGCCTGTTATGACCTGCTGCTGCGCAGCGGTTTTGTGCAGCGCTTTCTGGTGGGTAAAGAGGGAAAATTGTTGGTGACCGAGCCGCAGTTGCGCCGCTTTGCCGGTCGATTGACCCGTCGTCTGTTTGGACCGGGAGAGATCGTGTTCAACCTGGGGGAAGCGGGAGAGAACGGTTATATCCACCTGAGAGGTGCCCTGTATGGCCGCACCGACCTGGCCAGCCTGGGCCGGGATGCGGTGCTGTTCCAGGTGGAGGAGGGGGATTGGCTGGGAGAACTGGGGCTTTTTACCCGGCAGCCGCGCACTGCGACGCTGTGGGTCAAAGAGGGGGAGGTGGAACTGCTGGAGTTTTCCCGCACCGCTCTCCTGGAGCTGTTGGCCTGTCACGCCGAAATCGAGCACATTTTTTATCAACGCCTGGCCCGCCGTTCCACGCAACTGTTGGAAGAGTTGCGGGGTTTGGAGTGGGGGGGATCATGACAGGAAACAAGGAGATAGTATCATGCTGGAGTCGCTGACATGGCCGGAGCTGCTGGGCGGGTTGGCCACGGCCTGCACGGCCCCCTCCCTGTTGCCACAACTCTGGAAAACCTGGCGCACCCGCTCGGCGCGGGATCTTTCCGCTCTTTGGCTGGCCATGTCCTTGCTGGGAACGCTCTCCTGGAGCCTTTACGGACTGTTGCTGCCGGCTCCGGAGGTCATGTGGGCCAACCTGGTCATCTTCCTTCTGCTGCTTGGCTTGCAACTCATGAAATGGCGGTTTGATTGACGCGCAGGCCAATCCCAGGCCCCGCCCCATGCAGGGTGTGACCGCGCCATGGCGCGCCCCCCCCCCCCCCCCCCCGGGGGGGGGGGGGAACCCTGGCAAACCCACGGACCAAAAACCCCCCCCCCCCCCCCTCCCCCCCCCCCCAC
>JADGCE010000163.1 GCA_015229095.1 Magnetococcales bacterium
CGTCCACTTTCGCCACATCCGCTTTGGTGGAGAGTTGGGTGTGCAGTATCTCGGACAGCAGACGCACCTGCGCCTCTGCCTGCTCCTCTGTAAATCCCGTGGCAACCATCTGTTTGACAAACTTGTGCGTGTCAAAGGCAAACGCGACATCAAGGGTTGTGCTCATGGCGGTTTCTCCCTCCGGCTGAACGTTTTCCAGACTCTATCAGGATCTCCCGGCGATTGCCACCGCTTTCTCCCTGGGGGAAGGGCGGGTCGGGTGTGTCATGCCACAAGGCCGCTGGCCAACACGGTGTCTACCACCCGCAACAGGGCATCGATATCCACCAGGATCTCCAACTGGGTCGGGCCACCATCCGCGCAGATCAGACAGCCATAGTGGCACTGGTTGTAGGAGGCATAGCTCATGTTGATCAGATGCCGATAGGAGGTGGGCATCAACTCGATCAGCGTGGCCCCCGGCTGGCAAAACAGAATGCCGGTGGCTCCGGCCCCGTGGGGTGTGACAATCATCCGGGCCCCATTGAGAATCTGCAGCTGCTCCCGGACGCTCTTCTCTTCCATGCAGACACTCTGAAACCCCCGTGAGTGCAGGGCGGCCTCCACCGCCTCCTCGTTGATGATGCTGCGACTGGCCTGCTTGCGGGAGAGATAGATCCGGTTGTGCGCCGGTTGCTCGGTCTGGATGGCAAAGGCCGGCAACAGATTGTTCCGCAACCAGGCGACATTTTGCGCCGCATAATTCAGATGGGCGATATAGGAGGGGAAAAACAGGGTTTTTATCCGCACCGACTCCCCGGTGAAGAGGCGAATCCGCTCCGGTGTGACCCCCATGGCCTGCAGGGTTTCCGCCTGAAAGGGTTTCAACGGGCCGCGCAGCAGCAGCGGCAGCTCGGCCAGGGCGGGAACCGCCTGCACCGCCCACAGCCGGGGGAGCATTTCAATCAGCCAATGATGCCAGTTGGCCGAGGAGGGGCCGCTGATCAGAAGGATCGGCCCCTCTTCATACTGGCAGATGCCCCGCTCGATATAATAGTTCAGCTCCACAGAGCGGCACAGGGGATAGGTCGGCGAAATCCAGTCGGTGCCCATGGTGGCGTGGATCTCCAGCGTCGCCACCCGCCGCTTGCCGTTATCCCGGTACCAGTTCATCACGTCCGAGGTGGTATCCTTCTGGTGATAACTCTCCTCCATCAGGAGATGGCGGTCCAGAAAGAGCCCAAAACCGGGATATTCCAGGTGAACATTTTCAAGACGGGCGATGAACGGGGCCCTGGGGACGACGGCTCCGCTGCGAAAATCAAAACGGGGGGCAAAGGCGCCGATATTTTCCTCGCTGCACGGGAAGAGATCCTCATAGCCTTTCCCCCGCAGGTGCAATCCCAGATCGATGGGGGGTTGGTTGGGGAGGAGCTCCTCAAAATGGCAGATCAGCGGACCGGATTGGCTCACCAGCCCTTCGGGGGAGACCGGGCGGCACCAGTTTTTGACGGAGATATATTCAAAGGAGACAAACTGATGGCGTTGCTCCGCCGGTTCGACGGCAGCGGTCGGGGCGGTGCGGTTGTGCTCCGGGGCATACAGGCGCGCCTCCAGATGGCCGATCAAACGGGCAGCGCTGTAGTGCTCCTGGGCAAACTGCTGTCCGCAGCGGCGGATCTCTTCGGCCTCCTGGGGATGCTCGCTGATCAGGCGGC
Organism: Magnetococcales bacterium; assembly: GCA_015229095.1. Lineage (GTDB taxonomy): Bacteria > Pseudomonadota > Magnetococcia > Magnetococcales > Magnetaquicoccaceae > Magnetaquicoccus. Next base: position 1,698 of record JADGCE010000163.1, read on the forward strand.
AGATACTGGCCAGCTCCGCCAGGGAGGTAAATTCCAGATAGTGGGTGCCGGGGATAAAATAGCGGGAGAGCTCCGATGGCCCCTCCTGAACCAGCAAGGCACCGCTCAGCAGGGTTGCAAAGCTGCGGTCGCTCACCGGGCAGGGCTGCTGGGGACGCAGGGCCAGGCGGAGGCTGCAGGGGGTGCGGGCCAGATGTTGCCGGTAGAGGGCGTAACGTTGCAGGGGAGGCAGACCGGGGGGATAACGGAGCGCCTCCCGGGTGATCACCGGCACCCCCAAGGCCTGGGCGGCGGCCAGCCAAAAACGGCGGTAGCCGCTGAGATGTTCATCAAACGACAGCGCAGCATCCAGGGGGGGCAGGGGGGTCTGCTCCACCTCGGCAGGGGGGAGGGGGAGGTGGAGCACCTTGTCGGCCAGGGCGGGCTGTTGCCAGAGGGGGTGGTCGGGGGCGGTGCAGCCCCAGATGAGATGGAGAAAGGGGGCGACCTCCTGCAGATCCTCTGCGGGTATCGATGCCACCTCCAGCAGGGTCAGGAGCACCTTCAAAGCCGGACGGAGCTGCCGCAGCAGGGAGAGATGTTCGATGCAGGAGAGCACGGCGGCCTCTCCCCGGCTTTGCGGCAGGAGCCAGCGCTCATCCAGGATGAGGATATCCACAGGGCGCTGCAGGCAGGCATCGACGACCCTCTGCCAGTCGGCCCGTTGATTTTCCGACGCGACGGAGCAGAGTTCCGCCTGCCAGCCACAGCCGTTCAAGGCGGCCAGCAGGCGGGCTTCGGCCTGCTGGCGGGGCTCCCGATCCACCGGATAGGACCAGACATCCAGGCTGGGGCTTGGCCAGAGATGGCCGGGATACAGATGGGTGCGGGTGACCACCAGCACCGACCGTCGGGTCGACGCAGGCGGCATGCCGGGGGGGTGCGGGTAGAGCAGCGGTTGGGCCCGTGCCGCCATGGTCGGCAAGGGAGCGGCGGGCAGGGGGGCCTGCCAGGCAAAGCGTTGTTCCAGGCTGGGCAGGAGGAGGGCAAGCAGTGCACACAGATGGGGCATTCCTTCCTGGATCGCCGTGGTGAGCGGGGCGCGCAACAGGGGGGTGAGGGCGGGGCAGGCGGCCTGTTCAAAGGTGTGCAGACGCTCCTCCGGGGAGAGATCCCCCACCTGCAGGCGCAGGGCGGCCATGCCCCGTTCCACCTCCTGGGGGTTGTCAAACAGCAGCCCGCCGGCCACCAGGAGCACGTCCAGGGTGGGGTTGTGCAGCCCCTTGTTGGCGAGAAGCATGGACAACAGGTAGGCAGACCGCAGGCGTCCGCCGCCGAGGAGGCGCGTCATGACCTGGAAGAGCATTTCCGGGTCATGCTCCGGCCTCTCCACAAAGTCCACCAGTTGCGGGATATCTTCCTGGCTATCCAAAAGACAAACGGTTTTAAAAAAATCGTGCATCGTCCCTCCGTCAGCGGCCATGGTGGCTTAACCGAGCTGATTGGACGGGCTCCGCAGAAGGATTGCGGGTCCAGGGGGATCATCCCCCTGGCGGGTCCAGGGCAGAGCCCTGGTGGGGTTCGGGGCGAAGCCCCGAGAGGCGCAAGCACATCCCTTTGCAGGGGCTTTTGCCCCTGCACCCCGCCAGGGGAGATAATCTCCCCTGGACCCCATAATACCTTACCTATCCCATCCGGTTGGTTGAGTCACTATACCCCCTTCATCCCTTTAATGCACCACCCGTTGTCCCGCCTGGTTTTGCAGCAGGGAGACTTTTTTGCGGGCATTGGGGCCGACCAGGATGACCACCCGATTGCCGCCATCCAAAACCTGCTCGGCGACGGCAGGCAACTCTTCCGGTTGCAGCGCGTTGATCCGCTGCCAAGCGGCGGAGAGGGGCTCCATGGCATCAAACAGGCGATCCGCCAGATAGCGTTCGATCAAATCGGCGGGGCGGTCCAGGGTGGTGATCAGATGGGCGTGCCAGCGGGTCAGCAGACGCTGCCACTCTTCGGCCTGGGGGGGTGCCCGGCTCAGCCAGTGGAGCTGTTCCAGCAGGGCGGCGAAGACGGTGGTCAAATTGTCCAGGGAGACGGTTGCCCCCACCTCCAGGGCGCCGCTGTCCGAGTGGGCGGTGAAGGAGGCCCAGACATCGTAGACCAGCCCCCGTTGCTCCCGCAGAGAGGCGTGCAAGCGGGAGGAAAAGCCGTCGTCCAGCAGGCGGCGCAGGGCGGCCATATGGTAAAAATGGGGATCCTGGTAACCTCCGGTACGGAAAAAGAGGGTCAGGGTAAACTGGGAGGTGGGATCATCGACGGCCAACCAGTGGGGACCGGGGGGCATGGGGGGGGGCGGCAGGGTGGGTGGAGGCTCCCCTGGGGGCAGTTCGCCCAGAGCGGCCTGTGCCAGGCTCAGGGCGGTTTCGTGCTGCACCGGGCCACAGAAGGCCACCACCATGTTGGCGGCCCGATAGTGTTGGCGCAGATAGGCCTGCAGGGCGGTGCGGTCGATCTGGAGGATGGCGTTCGGGGTGCCCAGGACGGAGCGGGCCAGGGGATGGTCGGGCCACAGCAATTTTCCCCCCAGGAGGGTGGGGTTGATGATCTCTCCCCGGTCATTTTCATCCTCGCGCATCTCTTCCAGGATCACCTGTCGCTCGGTTTCGATGCCGGCCAGGGCGGGCTGGGTAAACATTTCGCAAAACAGGGTAAAGCCCTCCGCCAGATAGCGGGGGGGCAGGGTGATCCAATAGGCGTTGCTCTCCTGACCGGTGGCGGCATTCATGTCGGCGGCCATGGCTTCCAGTCGGGTATGCAGGGCGGTGGGGTCGGGGATGGAGCGGGTCCCTTTGAACAGCATATGCTCCAGAAAATGGGCGATGCCGGCCTGATGCTCCTCCTCATAACGGCTGCCGGCCCGCACCACCAGGGTGACTCCCACCTCGTGCAGCCAGGGCATGGGAAAGGTGGCCACCAGCAGGCCGTTGGCCAGGGTGGAGAGCCGATAGTCGGGATCGGCAATGGGGGGTTCAACCGGGGCAATGGGGGGAGCGGACATGACAGATACCGGCGCAGCCATAGGAGTTTCAGACGAAAGGGGGCAGTATAGCCCAGAAAAGGGGGGTTGTCCTGAAAGAAAGCGCAA
>JADGCE010000164.1 GCA_015229095.1 Magnetococcales bacterium
GGAGTCAAACCACCCGATTTCCACCCAGGCCAGGGCGACCTGCCAAAAAAGCGCGCTCCCTTCGCAGGGCGAACAGCAGACTGGTCCGACAACGGGAGTGCCCCGACCGCTGCTGCAAGGCCACCGCCTCCCGCAGCACATCACCAAACAATCCGAACCCTCGCGACTGCACCATTCCGCCGGTCACCCGGGCCGGGGGCACAGAGGAGGAACCACCCACCGGTTCTGTCGTGCGCATGCAAACCTCCATCGGTCATTCGGTCGTCAAGAAACGAGAGCTGACGGCGTTAATCTAGCAAACAGCATGCCGAGATTTCAGCAAACCCAACCGAAAGAGCCGATGACGGGACTTTATGCTTCTCCCTCCGTCTCCACCATGGCGGCCGCAATAGCCTCCTCCGGGGTTTTGCCACCCCAAACAACCCACTGAATCGCCGGAAAAAACCGTTCTGTCTCCTCTTGAATCGCCGTCATCACATCTTCCAGTTGCGTCTCCTGCAACTCCGCCTTGCGCAGAGGCAAAACAATACGAAAAACCGGCACATGCTCTTCGCTCCATATTTCAAAATGCCCAAGCCAGACCCGCTCGTTCATCAAGGTGATGGTTCGAGCCGCCGCACTGCTCTGTCGAGGGGGAATTTTCAAGTTCAGATAACAATTGAACTGCAAAAAGCCGGTGTCTTCATGAAAAACAATCCAGAGCCTTTGGTTGCCCCACGGGCTGGGCAATTCTGCCCACAACTCCTGCTCATTGGATCGTTCGGAGTTCCAATCCTGGTTGATGACATACTCCTCCACCATACCGACCGGATTATCTCCCGAAGAAGCGGTGATATCGTCCATGTGCTGATCAGACCGACTCATGACAACCCTTTATGCAATCTTGTTAAAACGGTGGAATACAGATCGACCCTGACCACTTGTCCGGGCCACCGCCGGGGCTTTGCCCCGACCCCCACCAGGGGCTTTGCCCCTGGACCCCACCAGGGGGATAATCCCCCTGGACCCGTGATAGTAAAGGCAATTAAAAAAAGGGCGGCAGGGGACTGGGGGAGGCGGTTCACCCTCTTCCCCAGGAACGGCCAAAACGACGATCAAGGCCCACGGATCCAACAACTGTGTTCAGTATTACCTGGAAAGCCACTCTGGAGCAAGTTTTCTTGAAAATAAATTTCCCGGCAAAGCAATGGAAACAACGGCAGAAGGTGGCGATCGATGAACCTTGTGTGCGGAGACAAACTCTGCAATCCTCCCCTCCATGAACAGACCACCCCCCCCTTGGCCCCCAACCGCCACCCGACTGCCGCCCCTGGAGACAACCCACACAGAGGGCGGGATGCCCCCTTGGGAACAATGGCTCACCGTCAGCCAACTCAACGAACAGATTCGCGACCTGTTGGAAGGCGCCTGGCCCTTTGTGCGACTGCAGGGCGAAATTTCCGACCTGCATCAACCCGCCTCCGGCCACCTCTATTTTACCCTGATGGATGCCCAATCCCGCCTGCGGGCGGTAGTCTGGCGATCAACCCGGCATCGCCTGCGTGTGCTGCCCAGGGCCGGAGAGAGCGTCCGCGTCACCGGGCGCATCGCCGCCTACCCCCCCCGTGGTGAATATCAACTGGTGGTGGAAGGGATGCAGACCGGGGGGGCCGGAGCAGAACGGCAACGCTTTTTGCAGCTGTTCGCCCGCCTCAAAGAGGAAGGATTGTTCGACGAAAGACGCAAAAGAGCACTCCCCCTGCTGCCTGAAACCATCGGCGTGGTCACCTCCGCCTCCGGAGCGGTGATCCACGATATTGTCACCGTGTTGGACAGCCGTTTTCCCCACTACCATCTGCTGCTCGCCCACGCCAAGGTCCAGGGGGAGGGGGCTGCAGAAGAGATTGTCGCCGCCCTGCACCTCTTGCGGGCCGACGGTCGTGCCCAGGTTATTCTCTGCGCACGGGGAGGAGGAGCCACAGAAGATTTGGCCGCGTTCAACAGCGAGGCCGTGGTGCGGGCCATCGCTGCCTCCCCGGTGCCCGTCATCAGTGCCGTGGGCCATGAGGTGGATGTCACCCTGGCCGATCTGGTGGCCGATCTGCGTGCGCCCACCCCATCCGCCGCCGCAGAACGGCTCCTGCCGGAAAAAAACCAACTGCAGGAAAAACTCCAGATCCTGCGGCACCGCCTGCGGCGCGCCCTGTGGAGCCGACTGGAGCAACAACGGCAGGCTGTACACGCCGTGCAGCAGCGTCTGTTGCATCCTCGACGGCGGCTGGAATTTTTGCGGATCCGCTGTGATGATCTCCTCCAGCGTCTCTGTGCGGCCCAGCACCATGGGCTGCAACGACAGCGTCAACGGCTGGAGTCACTGCAGGACCGGCTCTCGGTCTGGGCCGAGGGAACAGCCGTGGCGTTGTTCCGCAGCCGCCTGACCCAAAACAGGGAGCGTCTGCAACAGGCAGGTCGACACTATCTGGAGCGCAAGCAAGCGATCCACAGCCGCCTGCAAACCCGTCTGCACGGTGTATCGCCCCTGGCCGTATTGCAACGGGGCTATGCCATCGTCTACAATCAGCGGGGGCAGGTGGTGCGGAGTGCGGAGGAGCTGCCGACAGGCGAACGGCTTCGCATCCGGCTGGCCCAGGGAGAGTTGATCGCCATCCTTCTGCCCCAAAAGGAAAATCCATGTTCCGATACGCTCTCCTGATCGCGTTATTGCTGCCCAGCCTGAAGGGAATGGCCGCCGACCTGTCGCTTTCGGCACCGCCGTCCATCGGTACGGCGGTCATGCTGCAGGTCACCGAGGTGCCTGACGGTGCCCGTTTGACCGGCCACTTTCACGGCAAACCCCTCCCTTTCACGGCAAACCATCGCGCCTTGTTGGCCCTGGATATGGAGGCCAAGCCGGGTTCCGTACTCCTGCAGGTGGAGTTGCACCTCCCCCAGGGCCCCAAGGAGGTGTTGACGAAAACATTTTTGGTGCCGCCCCGAACCTACCGGGAGGAGCCTCTGACCCTCCCTAAAACCCAGGTGGAACTGGAGCCGGAAACGGCGGCCAGAGCCGCCCAGGAGACGGCGACCATCACCGCCACCTACAGCAGACGGGGGGGCCGGGTGGGCTATGAAGAGGGCTTTCAACTGCCGGTCACCGGGCGATTTTCCGGGGTGTTTGGCAGCCGACGCATCCTCAACGGCAAGCCTCGCAAACCCCACAATGGCACAGACATTGCCGCACCCCAGGGGACGCCCGTCGTCGCCATCGCCTCAGGCGAAGTGGCTCTGCGGGGGGAAGAGTATTTTTTCACCGGCAACACATTGGTACTGGATCATGGCGATGGCGTACTCTCCCTGTATGCCCACCTGGAGAGCATGGCGGTGCAACCCGGTGAATGGGTGGCCGCCGGCACGCCCATCGGCACCCTGGGTAAAACAGGGCGGGCCACCGGGCCCCATCTGCACTGGAGCGTGATGGTCCGCCAGGATCGGGTCGATCCCCAGCTGTTGCCCGGCATTCTTCCGGCAACCGCCTCGGCTGCAGCGTTACAGTAATTTCAGAAATACACCTTCAACCCCTCCACAGGAGCTTGTATGGAACGGGATCAAGCCATTAAATTCATGTTGGATCTGCTCAAAGCCATGCTGAAGGGAGGCGGTTCCGACCTTTTTATTACGGCGGGTTTTCCGCCGGCGGCCAAGCTGGATGGTCGGATGACCCCCCTGACCGAAGTCCCCCTGAACGCAGGGGATACGCAGATGCTGGCCCGTTCCATCATGAACGACCGGCAGATCAAAGAGTTTGATGCCAGCAAGGAGTGCAATTTTGCCATTCAACCGCCGGAGATCGGTCGTTTCCGGGTGAATGTCTTTGTACAACAGGGGCGGACAGGGATGGTGTTGCGTACCATCACCACGACCATCCCGGAGTTTGATCAACTGGGACTGCCGCCCGTACTCAAAGAGGTGGTGATGGAAAAAACCGGCCTGGTCCTGGTGGTGGGGGGAACGGGTTCGGGCAAATCCACCACTCTGGCGGCCATGTTGGGGGTGCGCAATGCCAACAGCCACGGCCACATCATCACCATTGAAGATCCCATCGAATATGTGCATCCCCACCGCAACTGCCTGATCACCCAGCGGGAGGTGGGGGTCGACACGGAAAATTGGCATGCTGCCCTCAAAAACACCCTGCGACAGGCACCGAACGTCATCTTGATCGGTGAAATTCGCGATCGTGAGACCATGGAATATGCCATCAATTTTGCGGAGACGGGTCACCTGGTGCTCTCCACCCTGCACGCCAACAATTCCAACCAGGCCCTGGATCGCATCATCAACCTGTTTCCCTCCGACAAACGGCAACAACTGCTCATGGATCTCTCGCTCAACCTGCGTGGCATCATCTCCCAGCGATTGTTGCGAAAAAACGGAGGAGGGCGGGTGGCGGCCATTGAAATTTTACTCCGTTCCCCCCTGATTGCCGACCTCATTTTCAAGGGGGAAGTGCATGGCATCAAGGAGATCATGGCCAAATCCAACGAAATGGGCATGCGAACCTTTGACCAGGCCCTGTTTGAACTGTATGAGGCGGGTCTGATCGGCTATGAGGATGGCTTGCGCTATGCCGATTCCGCCAATGAGTTGCGCTTGCGCATCAAACTGGAGAGCAAAAGCAGTAAAAAAAGTGACTGGAGCCAGGAAGGTGCAGGGCTCTCCCTGGTTGCCAAAGAGGAGCCGTAAAACCGGCCTTGATCATCGTTTGGGCCATCCCAGGGGCTTTGCCCCTGGACCCCACCAGGGGGATAATCCCCCTGGACCCCTAAT
>JADGCE010000165.1:0-3415 GCA_015229095.1 Magnetococcales bacterium
CGAACAGGAGCAGAACGAACGCTCCGACTCTCCGACCCGCATCTGAGGGTGCTGGATTGTAGATCCTGAAAGCCCGAACAGGCCGATGTCTGTGGCCAAAGGGATCGCATAATGTGCGGCGCAGCTCAAAAAAGCTCCAGCAGCATGGCATCAGCCAGGGGCATGCCCTGCTCCGTCAAACAGATCCTCTCTGCCTCCACCCGGACAAAACCCGCCTCCTGCCAGGCCATCCACCGGGATCGGTGCTGCGCCAGCAGATCGACTCCGGTCAACCGCTGATAAAGCGCCCGCTCCACCCCGCCGGCATGACGCAACCCCATCACCAAACATTCCCGGCCCGCCTCGGCGGGGGGCACCCGCACGCCAGGCCAATCCGGCCCAATCTCCCCCTCCAACAGACGCAGATAATCGGCCAGTGCCACCGGGTTTTGAGTGCGCCAGATCCCCCCACTGCCGTCGCTCCATTTGCCGTGCGCCGCCGGACCAATGCCCACATAATCCCCGAATGACCAATAGTTGCTGTTGTGCCGACAGGTAAAACCCGGCTGGGCAAAATTGCTCGTCTCATAGGCCAACCATCCCCCCTCCGCCAAACGGCTGCGAGTCTCCGCAAAGAAGGCCAGTTCCAACGCCTCCTCCAACGGCGGCCAGGAGGCCCGCTGGGCAAAAAAGGGCGTGCCAGCCTCCACCGTCAGTTGATAACAGGAGAGATGCTGCGGCTGCCAGGCCATGGCCTCCGCCAACTCCCGCCCCCAGGCGGCCAGACTCTGGCCCGGCGTGGCATAGATCAAATCCAGGTTCAAGGCGGCAAACCCCACACCCTGGGCCGCCGCAATGGCCCGCCGCGCCGTCGCCAGATCGTGGGGACGCTGCAAAAAACGCAACCGTTCCTCATCAAAAGCCTGAATGCCCAGGCTGAGCCGGTTGATACCCGACGCATGCCACTGCTGCATCTTTTCCAGACTGGCCGACTCCGGGTTGGCCTCCAGGGTGATTTCACAATCCGCCGCCAACCGCCAATGCTGCTGAATGCTCCCCAACAACCGGGCAACTGCCGCCCCGCTCAGCAGGGAAGGGGTGCCCCCCCCCAGAAAAATGGCCTGCAAAGGCCGCTCATCCTGCGCCCAATGGTGTCGCCACCGCCGCAACTCCTCCGCAACGGCTGCCAAAAAAGGGGCCTCGGGAATCTCCTCCACCGGGCTGGAATGAAAATCACAGTACGGACATTTGCGTCGGCAAAAGGGGATATGCACATAGAGGGTCAAAGGGGGTAAACTACCGATAATATTATAGATTTTTATTCTCCAAGCATAAAGAGAAGTTATCCACAGCAAAATGTGGATAACAAGGGGATACGCTGTGGATAACATGGGGATAACCCAGAGAAAAACCGACCATGCCCCTGCTGCATGCCGGTTATCCCCATTTTGTCCCCATTTCATCCACAGGATTCAACAGCCATAAAATAAAATCATTTCCGCCTGTTCCATCCTGTTTTCCACATTTCCACACCCCGCTACTACCTCTGACTTTTTTTCTTGCAATAACAGCCGTGGTTGCCGGTCCCGTCCGAAGCTTGCAAAAAGAGGTGCGGAACCCCTTCCCGTTCCTTGTTTTTCCACCCACCGCCATGATGCCCCCCAGATGTCGACCGACGCGCCATTCTACCAGCACACCAGCCACAACGGGGAGTGACCATGATCAACCGCAACGATTTGCAAAGCCGCAACCTGCCCATTGCCCTGGATGGGGCGCAATTTTTGACCAGTCGCACCGCCACCGTGGGCACGGGCACGACGCAGACCATTTATCAGGGGTTTGCCTATCCCGGCAGCTCCGAGACGGAGGGGGTCTGGATGATCCAGCGGACCACCATCACCGCCGATGGCACCACCACCCTGTTTGCCGGCGGCCAGGCCTTGTTCAACAAGGTCTGGGCCGAGCGCGTCAACCAGATCTACAGCTAGAAGGTGACCCACCATGAACCAGTATGCCTTCAACCCCCTCACCAGGCGACTCGACCTGGTCAGCAATGCCGCCCAACTGCTGATGCAAGCGGGGGCACAGCTGGGCGGTCAGCGGGTGGTCTGCCTCGACGATCAGGGGCGCGTCATCCATGCCGACCACACGGTGGCTGCCCACAGCGGGCGCATCTGCGGCATCACCCTGGGCAGCGCGGCGATGGGAGAAACGGTCATCGTCTGCCGCTTCGGCCTCCTGGAAGATTCCGCCTGGCAGTGGGATCTGAACAAATCCCGCCTTTTTCTCTCAACCAACGGCACCCTCACCCAGAGCGTACCAACGACCGGGTTTTTGTGCGTGGTGGGATATTGCCTATCCGCCACACAGCTTTTTGTCGATGTTCAACCTGCAATTACACTTGGTTAAAGGAGCAAAACAACAATGGCCGCAGACAAATTTCTCAAACTGAACACCAGTACCGGCAGCCTGGAAGAGTTGGCACTGCTGGATTCCTCGGCGGGTGTCGGCAGTGCCGGCAAAGGGGTGGCCCTGGACAGCACCGGCAAGCTGGCGCAAAACATGATGCCCACCGGCGTCGGACCCGCGTTGAGCAATATCGTCGCCTCCGAAAATCTGACTGCCGGTGACTTTGTCAATGTTTTCAGTGACGCCGGCACGCCCAAGGCCCGCAAGGCCGATGCCACCGATGGCGGCAAACGGGCCCACGGCTTTATCAAGGCCAGCCCCACCGCCGGGCAGTCGGTGGATGTCTACCTGGATGGAACCAACGACTCCCTGACCAGCCTGACGGTCGGCAGCCGCTATTTTCTCAGTGCCACCACCCCCGGTGCCGCTACCGCCACCCCACCGGCGGCGACCGGCAATCTGGTCCAATATCTGGGCACCGCCCTGGCCACCACCAAGATCGCCTTCCGTCCCACCGATGGGGTCGTGCTGGCATAACCCCTCTTCGCTCACCTGCTTCCCCCTGGCCCTGTGGCCAGGGGTTTATTCATTCCCCTGGAGACAACCATGGCGACTCGCAAACCCCTCTATCTGGGCAGCAGTGGCACCCCCACCGAAATGAATCTGTCGGATGAACTGCCGGTGGGTCTGCTGCCCGAACTGACCGAACTGGCTGTACCTGCCACCACCGTTTTGGCCGGGCAATGGCCGGGCGATGTGATACAATTTGATGGCAATGTCTGGCGCAACGTCCCCCTGGCCGTGGGCAGTCCGGGCTCAGCCGGGGTGGAAACCTTTTTTTGCGCCTCTCCGACCCTCCTGGCTGTCAACAGCCAAAACAGCATTCCCGTCCACTCCTTGAGCAAAACACCCGTCACCAGCGGCGAGTTGACCGTCAGTGCCACCGCCACCTTTGCCGCTGCTCCCATCGCTGCCTGGCTCTGCGCCACCCCACTGGGCCGCACAACCCTGCCAGCCGGATTGTGGA
>JADGCE010000165.1:3515-4783 GCA_015229095.1 Magnetococcales bacterium
GCCTGGCTCTGCGCCACCCCACTGGGCCGCACAACCCTGCCAGCCGGATTGTGGACCCACACCCTGTTTGGGGGTGTCAATACCGTCGCCGACGAGCGGGTCACCTGGGCCACCCGCCGCCTGTTCGAGGTGATCGCCGCCGCCATGAGCCTCACCACCAGCGGCAGCGGCACCTCCCGAACCGCCACCGCCGCTTCCGGGGCTCCCTTTCCGGCTGCAGATGCCGACGCCAACACGGATATCACCCAGGCCAGTTATCTCCAGACGCCGACAGGACTCTACCCGATTATCGCCCGTATCTCGGACAGCGTGGTCACCATCGCCACCCCCGCCGGCTATGCCAACGAAACCGGGGTGAGCTGGCACAAGTGGCGGGGGCTCTTTTCCACCTCCTCCGTCGCCTTCACCTCCATCGTCCCCACCTATATGGCGCAATGTTGGGATTCCCTTCAGGATGCCATCCCGGTCGCCAGCAGCAGCAAACTGGCGGTGATGGATTTTGTGGTCGCCGCCTACGGGGGGCCTACCACCTTGACCCTGCTGTACGATGGCTATGCCGATCTCAGCCGCAACTCCCGCCTCTCCAGCACCCTGGCGGTGGGCAGCAGCGACAGCAGCCCCCCCCTGACCACCACCCAGATGGCTGCTCTGACCAGCACCCACATCCACAGCCTGACCACCACCCTGGTCACGGCCCTGCAAAACACCCTGATCGCCCAGTTGACCTCCACCCAGGTCGGCCTGCTGACGACAACCCAGTTGCAGGGGTTGACGGCCACCCAGATGGCGGGCCTGCCCACAGGGGCCCTGGCCGGGTTGACGGCGACCCAGATTCAGGCCCTCTCCAGCACCGCCATCACCGCACTCTCCAACACACTGCCCATCAAGGCATTGACCACAACCCAGTTGCAGGGGCTGACGGCCACCCAGATGGCTGCTCTGACCACAACCACGCTGGCGGGATTGTCCTCCACACAAGTGGCGGCACTGACCACCAACAGCCCGGTTTTGAACGCCTTGGCCAGCGGGACAAATGCCGCATTGACCGCCGCCGTGGACACAACCGTGGTAACGGTCGCCTCGGCTGCAACCACCGCCGCCATCTGGACCGCTTTGGGCAACATTATCCAATTCACGGGCTCGGCCACGGTGACCGATTTTCCGGATGCGCCGCAGGCCGGCATCTCCCGGATGTTGATCTGCGCGGCCACGCCGACCTTCATCCACAGCGCATCGTTGGCCATTCAGGGCAATACGGACTATATCGC
>JADGCE010000166.1 GCA_015229095.1 Magnetococcales bacterium
GGCAACACCAGCAACAATTGGGCGATCACACTTTCACGGGTCGGGAAAAAGCCGATCCAGGGAATGGTCGGCAGATGGGCAATACGGGTATTGGCAAGCCAACCCGCCTCCTGCAACTCCAACACCCCATGCCCGGTAAAGCTGAGGGCGAGGAAATAGAGCAACACCGCCGTGGCGGTAAAAAAGAGGCCCATGGGCAGGCGCATGGCAGCCGTGCGCATGATCCACATCAGGGCCAGCAGGGCCACAACCGCCAGGCCAAAGCCCAGGGCCACCGCCTCGTTTTGACCCTGGGCCTGGGCCAGCAGGGCACGGTAAAAGAGAATGGTCTCCGCCCCCTCCCGATAGACCGCCAGAAAGGCGGCAAAGCCCAGTGTGAACAGTTCGCCCCGCCCCACGGCGGCCTGGATCTTGTCCCGGATATAGCTCTGCCAGCGGGCGGTTTCCTGTTTGGAGATCAGCCAATAGCTGACATAAAACAGCACCCCGGCGGCCACCAGCATGGTGATCCCCTCCATGGCCTCCTGGGCCGGACCCGCCAGGTGCAACACCCAGCCCAACAGCCAGGCGGTCAGCACGCTGGCCAGCAGGGCCCAGCCGACCCCCTGCCAGAGCACCACCAGCTTGTCCGCCGCCCCCATCTTGCGCAGATAGGCCGCCAACGCCGTCACCACCAGCAGGGCCTCAAACCCTTCCCGCAGCAAAATCAGGAAAGATTGGAGCACCAGGGCCACCGCGCCCCCACCTTCCGTCGGATATTCCTGGGCGGTCTGTTGCAGGAGGGCTTTTAACGCCTCCCAGGCGCTCTGCAGTTCGGCGGGGGGGGCGCCCCGGTTGGCCAGGCCGATCAGGGCACTGAAGAGGGATTCCAGACGGACCTTGCGCTCCGGGTCACGCATGCCGATGGCGGTTTCCAGCCCGGTGCCCTCAAACTGATCAAAGTAGAGGGAGGCCAGGGCATCGCCGCTGTTGCGACCGGTGACGGGATGATAGAGACGGATCTCGGCATCGCCCTGGCGCAGCACCTCGGCGACCTCCTTGGCCACATTCAGCTCCGCCCCCCAGCCCAGGCTGACACAGCAGAGCATCCACAACACACACAGCGGCACGGAGAGCCACGTTTTCATGATTCACTCCCTTGAAGCCTATCCCGGAAAGAGCATCCCATTGCAGCTCTATTTTTTGCTCTTGTCGGCGGGTCGGGTCACCCCGGCGGCATCCAGTTTGCCGGCATCCTCCCGCAGGGTTTTGATCAACGCCTGCACCATGCCCGTCACCTCTTCCTGGGGTGCTTTGCTTTTCATGGATTTGCGGATTTTGCCAAACGCCTTTTCCACCGACTCCGTATGGCTCTTTCCCAACCCCTTTTCCATGGCCGCTTCAAATTTTTCCGCTTCAAAAATAGAGAAATAGACCCCCTGCACTTTTTTCTGTGCGGCCTCGCTGTCGTTGGCCTTGTAGAGGCTCTCCCCTTCGGTCAACGCCTGGACCATTTTTTCGGCGATGGGTGCCCAGACCGGCTCGGCGGCGTGAGCAGCGTGGGCCAGCCAGGCCATGCCGAGCAGGGCAAACAAGAACGAGCGCAGAATGTTCATAAGTGGATTCCTTGAGAGATGACAGGGATAATAGAGCGCGCGGGCACGCAGCCAATGCCGCCCCGGTGACCGCAGCAGGATACAGGCAACCGCCCGGTTAAGCCAGTCCTTTTTTTACCCACGGCACACAAAACGGCGGTTCTGGCGCGCCGCTCCCGGAGGGGTTGTTTCCCCTGCGGGGAGAGCATGCTTGCAGAGCGTATCGAAACGGGTTACCCTTGCCAGAGCCGGTTGCCGTAGCATCAGGCAAAGAGACCGCTTTTTGGGATGGAGATGCCCCATGACACCCTCGCTGCAGCACCGCATGACCCTCCTGTTGCTGCCGTTGCTGGCCGCCTGTGTCGCCCTGCTGGCCGACTTCACGATGGTCCGGGAGGCCGAGGAGGATCATCTGGCCCGGATGCGGCACAGCACCCTGGAGGCTGCCCAGGAGCTGGGTCGCCGCACCGTGGGCAGCCCGATGATGGGTATGGCGATGCTATTGGGGGTCAATGAACCGCTGCTTAAAAAGGCGGCCCTGGGGGAGCTGCCTGCGGATGCCCCGGAGGTGTTGAGCCGACTGGCGGCAGCGGCGCAACTGATCCAGACCGATGGCATTTATGTCATCGACGGCCAGGGCGTGGTGGTGGCCCACGACAGCAAACGCATCTCTTTTACCGGCAAAAATCTCTCCTTTCGTCCCTACTGGCAGCAGAGCATCGCGGGTCGCAACAGCCTCTATGCCGCCGTGGGGACCACCAGTGATGAGCGGGGGCTCTATATTTCCGCGCCCCTCTACAGGACAGAGCAGCGGGAGAGCGGCATCATCGGCGTGGTGGTGATCAAGGTGATGGCCGACTTTCTGGATGGCCAGTTGGCGGCCTTGGGCAGCCATGCCCTGTTGCTGTCGCCGCAGTCGGTGGTCTTTGCCTCTTCCAACAAGGCGTGGCTGTACCAGATGGGGGTGGAGCCAACCCCCGACCGGGTGGCGGCCATCGTGCAACTCAAGCAGTTTGGCAAGCTGTTTGAAAAATCGACCATTCACCGTTTGCCGATCCCCCTGGAGCAGGATTTTTTTGAGTGGAATGGCCTTCACTATGCCATCGTGCAGGCCGACGTGGATTGGCAGGATCCGGCGGGTTTGTGGAAGCTGGTTATCCTTCAGGAGACCCGCAGCTGGTTGGCTCCCTCCCAGCGTCTGGTGGTGGATCTCTCCATTGGGGTGGGTGTCTGGCTGCTCCTGCTCCTGGTGCGGTTGCGCCGTCACGCCCATCGGACGGAACAGCGCAATCAGGCCGCGTTGCAGGCCATCCACCGCAAGCTGGAGGTGCATGCCAGCCAACTGGAAGCGGTGGTGCAGGAGCGGACCCAGGCATTGCGCAACAGTCAGGAAAAGCTGGAAAATCTGATCCAGACCGGCCTGGACCTGGGGCAGGAGTCCGACCGCATGATGTTGTTGCGCAAAATTTTATTCGGCGCCCGGGATCTGCTGCATTGTGATGTGGGCACCTTATACCTGCTCACGGAGCAGAAAACATTGCGTTTCACCCTGCGGACCAATACGGAGGAGTTGCCCTCCTTTGAAATTCCCCTCTATGACGCCCACGGTGTGCCCGTCGAACGGTTTATCTCCACCTGGTGCGCCCTGCACAATACCCCGGTGATCATCGACGATATCTACCAGGAGAGCCATTTTGATGTCTCCGGCACCAAAAATTTTGATGCCAGAAGCGGCTATCGGACCGTCTCCATGCTGACCGTTCCCCTGGCCCCACGGGAGGGGAAGGTGATCGGGGTGTTGCAGTTTCTCAATGCCCTGGACCCCAAGAGTGGCCAGGTGACCACCTTTCACCCGGAGCTGGTGCGCTTTGTCACCGCCATGGCGGCGCAGGCGGGTGTGGCACTGGACAACCATCAATTGATCGAAGCCCAACGAGAGCTGATGGAGGCGTTGATCAAACTGATTGCCGGAGCCATCGACACCAAGAGTCCCTACACCGGGGGGCATTGCGAGCGGGTGCCGGAGTTGGGCATCCTGCTGGCCGAGGAGGCCAGTCGGGCCACCGAGGGGGAGCTGGCCGATTTTGGCTTTGCCAGCGAGGAGGAGTGGCGGGAATTTCGCATCGGCGCCTGGTTGCACGATTGCGGCAAGGTGACCACCCCGGAATATGTGGTGGACAAGGCCACCAAGCTGGAGACCCTCTATAACCGCATCCACGAAATTCGCACCCGCTTTGAGGTGTTGCTTCGGGATGCCATGATCGAACGGTTGGAGGCAGTGGCGGCGGGTGTGGAGGCGGCGCAGGCGGAGGCGCGTTTTGCGCGGCGCAAAGCGCAGTTGGTGGATGATTTTGCCTTTATCGCCCAATGCAACCTGGGGGATTCCCCCATGACCCCGGCGGACCGGGAGCGGTTGCAGCGCATCGCCGCCGAGACGTGGCAACGCCATTTTGACGACCATATCGGCCAATCCCACGGGGAGTTGAGCCGTCATGGGGCGGAGTCGGCACCGGTGCCGGTCACCGAACACCTGCTGGCCGACAAGCCGGAGCATATCATTGCCCGGACGGAGCAGGGGGTCAGCGATCCGAAATATGGTTTCAAGATCAAGATACCGGAACATCTGTACAATTATGGTGAGATATACAATCTCAGCATCGGTCGGGGGACGTTGACCGAGGAGGAGCGTTACAAGATCAACGAGCATGTCATCCAGACCATCATCATGCTGGAGCAGTTGCCGTTGCCGCCCAATTTGCGGCGGGTGCCGGAATATGCCGGTTCCCACCATGAGACCTTGATCGGCACGGGTTATCCCCGCAAGCTGGGCAAGGAGGAGCTGTCGATTCCCTCGCGCATCATGGCGATTGCCGATATTTTTGAGGCGTTGACGGCCTCGGATCGGCCATACAAGTTGCCGAAAAAGCTCTCCGAGGCGGTCAAAATTCTCTATTTTTTCAAAAAAGATGGCCATATTGACCCGGCGTTGTTTGATCTGTTTCTGCGTTCCGGCGTCTATCGGCGGTATGGGGAAAAATATTTGCGGCCAGAGCAGCTTGACGAGGTGGATATCCAGCCTTATCTCTCTTGATGTGCTTCATCTATTTGTTCTTGTTATTGTTTTTTTTGCAGCGGGGGCTTTGCCCCCGACCCCACCAGGGCTCTGCCCTGGACCCGCCAGGGGGATA
>JADGCE010000020.1:0-13325 GCA_015229095.1 Magnetococcales bacterium
CAGGCCTGTCCAGCGGAGTGGAGCGCGCCGGCGCGCCGGCACGGGATTGGGCAACGGCCCGCATTGCCGCCCCGGAGGGCAACAGGGGTCGTTTGGCCGTCGGTACGGCCTGCAGCAGCAGGGTGCTGAGCAGGGTGAACGGATTGTCGGAGAGCAGCCCCTCCTTCTGCAAAATACCGCAATATTCGATGAGCATATTCAGCAATCGGTCTGTATCCGGCATTTCCGGCACGTAACGCATCAAAAACTGACTGATGTCATCTGCGGTGGCACTGGCACTGCTGCGCCCTCGCGCGGCCAAAAATTTTTCCAATGTTTGAATCCACTGGATATCCTCTTCCAGCGTTTCACTCCTGCCAGACTCTTCCCGATAGCGCCGGTAGGCGTCAATACCCTGAGCAACCACCGTTCTCATCCGGGCCAAGGCAACGGTGGTTTTTGTCTCAGCAATGGGATTGCTGTCCCGGATGCCATGCAGACGCATGGTTTCAAACAACTCCGTCAGGATCTGCTCAAAGGCGGGTGCTATGGCCGGGTCGATATGGTCCCGGCCATAATGCTCCACCTCGCCCCGGTTGACCGTGCGCAGGGTTTTGCCCAAGGTGGTCAGGTGCTGCACAAACCGGGAGATGACCTGCACCTCCTTTTCCAACCCTTCGACATGCTGGTTGCAGTGCCGGTGGAGAATGTAGAAAAAAATTTCCTCGGGAAAATGGCTGCGGTAAAAAGCATCTGTCTTCATGACATAGAAGGAGCGGGTGCAGGATGGACAATGCACCCGTTCTCCGAAGAGGGGAATTTTTTCCTGGTCTGCGGCGTATTCGGCCCCACAATGCCAACAGGGGATTCTGTTCTGCATGTCCGGTTCAATCTCGATGCGATGGTTACCAGTGGGTTTGGATCAAACGGGCAGAGACAACGGATGGGAAAGGGCGAGCGCAGCCACGCCGAAGCCGCGCACCGGGCAGCAGAGCGACGACAAGCACCGGGAGAGGCGAATCCCTCTCCCGGCCTTGGTCAAGATCACATCAGACCCCCAGGATAGCCGACCCGGGGCCGGCTGCCAACCCACAACGGTGGATCCATACCCCGTTGTGGCCTTGCGGGTGATCAGAACGGCCAGACTTTGGCGGATTTTTGTTTTTTCCAGTAGACATAACCACCCACGGTCACGGCCGTGGCCAACAGAATGGGCCCCCAGACACCCAGTCCCAGCCCCAACCCCAGGCTTAAACCTTTGCCATTCCAGATGGTCCCGGCGGCGGCCTTGGAACCGGTACCGGCGGTGGTGATGAGGGTCGGGTCCACGCCGGTGGTGACGACCCCCTGGCCTGTGCCCGCTCCAACCTGCATCTGGGTCGTGGCCGCTGCAGCCCCCTTGGCCGTCGCGCCCAGTTTGGCTTGCACCACTTCTGGTGCACTGAATTCGACAAATCCCGGCCCGGCGACCTTCAAGGTCTCGCCAGCCAGCAGTTCAACAGCAAAGCTTTGGGTGATTGCCACGGTTCAACTCCCCTTGAATATGGAACAGATATGCGAGACCTTTGCCGGCCCCACACCAACTTTGAGGAAACATAGCACACCCGCGCGACCGCTGCAAAGCAGATCCACACAACGGGCCCAAAAATCTTCCCTCATGGAATATTAAGGGAATCCGGCAGCGGTTGCAGCCGCTGGATCTGCCCTTTGTTGACCTGGAACAGATGGTAGAGCCGCCGACTCCGACCATTTTCCAAAAACCGCACCGGCCCCACAGCTCCTTGAAAACCGTTGGCCCGGGTCAGGCCCTCCCGCCATGCCGGTCCGCCTTGCAGTTGGGCCTGCAGCAACTGGGCGAGCACCGCCACCCCGTCATAGGCCAGGGTGGCCAGAGGGGTGGGATCCTCCTCCCAGGTCTGGCGAAACGACTGGCGAAATTGCTCTTTGGCCACGGAGTCGATATCACAGAAAATGGCCCCCTCCAAATATTCCGGACCTGAGCTGAGCAGCTCTGCACTGTTCCACAACGCCGTTCCCAGCAGGGCCACGGGTGCTTTACCCATCCGCACATTGGCCAACTGGGGAGCGATCAGGCGCACCTGTTTGGCCGGTGCCGGCAGGAACAGGGCATCAAACGAGGCGCCCTCGCCCTTGAGCCAGGGAGAAAAATCGACCGTCTCCGGAGGAAAATAACTGACTCGTTGCACATTTCCCCCCAGCACACGCACCTCGTCGCCGAAGGTCTTGCTGACTCCGCGCCCATATTCGGACTCCGGGGCCAGTACGGCGATACGGGCATATTTTTTGTCCAAAACCGCATGGCGCGCCATGATTTTGGCCTGCTGTTCCGGCTGCAGTGCGTTGGAAAAGACCCCGGGAAGGGCGGTATCGCCCTCCCGCTGCGGGTTCAGGGTGATGATGGGAATTTGATGCGCAACAGCCACCTCGACAGCCGGCTGGACAGTGGCATAAAAAACCGGCCCAACCACCACATCCACATGCTGGGCCAGCAGATCGTTGATGCCTTTGCGCACGCTGTCAGCGCTGTCACCGCTGTCAGCCATCGACAACTGTATGGGCATGTTTGCATAGTCTGCCAACGCCTTTTTGGTGGCCCGCCGCAAATGCTCGCCCATGCTGGCCGATTTGCCGCCCAGGGGCAGCAACAACCCGATTTTCAAAGCGGGAGCAGCCGCCTCGTTGGCCGCTTGTGGCAGAGCAGAGGGCGTTCCCCCCGGAGGCGATGAGTCGCCGCCCATGTGGGAAGAGGTCTCCACCGAACCGGTCCATGGCGGTTGCATGGCCAGGGCGGATTGAAAAAGCGGCAACAAGGCCGATGTCGGGGGTTGCATCTGCGCCAACTCCTGCAGGCGGGCCGGGGATTGCTGGCCGAGCAACTCCTGAAGGAGCCGATTCTGCTGGGCGGTCGGCTCAATGGGGGTAATTTCTTGTAGGAAACGCAAGGTGTTGTCCTGATTGCCGTGTTTGAAGTAGGATTCAAACAACAGTCGCCAGGCGGTATCCCCCTGGGAGGCGGCGAGGGGATCATCACCCCCTTGTGCCACGGTTGCCCACACATGCCACGCCTCCAGGATCATACCCTGGGAGAGCAGCAGGGTGCCCTGGTAGAGATCGGCCTCCGCAGGACTCTCCCCCTTGCGCATCTCCTTCTTGCGCGGATCTTTGACCGGCACGGTTTTGCGCACCCCCTGGGCGGGCTCTGCCGCCGCCGCAGGTCCGTGTGTCTCTCCCCGGGATGGCAACAGCGTCGCGGCGGGATAGAGAGGCTTTTGCCCCACACACCCCCCCAGCAGAACGGCCAGCAGCAGAGCGATGCCCCCCTGGATGGGAAAAGGCCGGTGCGAGGCAAGGGCGCGGGATGGCGTCTGCCCGGCAAGGGGTGTATAGTGACGGGCAGGCGGAGTGTGTTGAACCATTTTCAATCCCAGCGCAGGTGGACAGACAAAACAGTGACCGACGGCAGATTGTACATTGTTCCGACCCCAATCGGCAACCTGGAAGATATGACCTTTCGCGCCGTTCGCATCTTGCAGGGTGTGGAACGCATTTTGGCAGAGGATACCCGTCACACCCGGATCCTCTGCGCCCATTACGGCATCCACACCCCCATGACCAGTTTTAATGATCACAATGCGACCCAACGGCTGCCAGAGATCCTGCAGGCCCTGCGCAACGGGGCGCACATGGCCCTGGTATCCGATGCCGGCACCCCCGGCATCAGCGATCCGGGGCTGCCGCTGATTCGTGGCGTCGTGGCCGACTCGATCGCCCTTGAGGTGTTGCCCGGCGCGTCGGCGGTGGTCACCGCCCTCTCCGGATCCGGCTTCCCCCTGGATCGTTTTGTCTTTGAAGGATTTTTGCCCAGGAAAGGCCGCGCGAGAAGCGAACGTCTGCAGCAGATCGCCCACGAGACGCGGAGCGTCGCCCTGTTTGAATCACCCCTGCGGCTGGTGGCCACCCTGGTGGCGTTGCAGGAGGTGGGCTGCGGCGATCGCGTTGCCCTGGTGGCCAGAGAGTTGACCAAACGGTTTGAGAGTTGGCACCGTGGCAGCGTCAATGAATTGGCAGAGTGGTTTCAAAACCATCCCCCCCGAGGGGAGATCGTCCTGCTGCTGCGGGGAAGAGAGCCCCCTCCCCAGGAAACCACACTCCCGGAGGGGTTGTTGACGCAGCTGTTGACCGATGCCGCAGGCGTGCGGGCTGCCACCCGGCAACTGGCCCAAAAAACCGGCATATCCAGAAATCAGTTGTACAAAATGGCCATAACCAGAAAAAACCAGCAACACAATGAAACCATCGAGGAAGAGTGAACGACAACCGCAAAGCGTTGGGCAGCCAAGCCGAGCAGGTTGCGGAACAATATTTGCTTAGACAAGGTTATCGCATCCTGGAACGCAATGTCCGCCTGCCACAGGGAGAGCTGGATCTGGTTGCTCTGCACGGGGAGACCTTGGTTTTTTGCGAGGTGAAAGCCCGACAGGGCAGTGGTGCTCTGGACCCGGCACTCTCCATCCACACACGGAAACAGGAGCGCCTGATCCGCCTGGCAACCGCCTATCTGCAACGCCATCCCGGATATGCGAATCACCTCTGCCGTTTTGACGCAGTGCTGGTCTGGAAAAGTGGGTTGCTCTGGCAGATAAAAATCATTGCCGATGCCTTTCGACCTGGCTGGTAAACGGTGGTTAGGATTTCTCTCTTTTCCCTGAAGTCGGAGCATATTCATGAACAGACCGTCAAAAATCTATTTTATTTCCCTGACAGCCCTCTCCTGCCTCTCCGGATGCATACCTATGGTTGTTGGCGGTGGGGTGGCAGCGACCACCAGCGTGGTGGGAGAGGGACGGGATTTGACCAGCCAAATGGAAGACTCCTGGGTGGCCATGAAAATTCGCAGCCGCTATGTGCAAAGCGAACGGGTGCGGGTGGGCAATATCGGCGTCTCCGTCTATGAAGGCCGGGTGTTGTTGACCGGTGCAGCGATCAATCAGGAGGAGGTCAACGAAGCCATTCGTATCGCCCGGGAGACCCGTGGGGTGACTGAGGTACGCTCTGAAATTCGCGTCCAGTATGTCAGTCCCAGCGAATTGGCAACCGATACCCTCATCACCAGCAAGGTCAAGAGTCAGTTTTTGGTGGATCAGGAGGTCCATGGCCTGAATATCCACGTCAAAACCACCAAGGGGGTGGTCTATTTGACCGGCGAGGCCAAAACCCCCCAGGAGCGGGATCGGGCCATCCATGTCGCCCGCCAAGTGGCGGATGTACGGGAGGTGGTCTCCTACATTGAGATGGAACCCCATGCGGCATCCACAACAACAGCGCCACCCCCTGCACCCGTCACCCATGGCAACAGCAAAGCGGCGCCTGCTCCGGCAGCACCCTCCATGACACCCACCGCCCCTTCTTCGGGAACCATCCATGAATCCATCTCCCCCGTGGCCGCCCCCGGCAGCTCCATGCCCTGACCACTGGCCCGCCCTGTTGAACCGTCTCTCCCAGGCTGTGGGAAGGGAGAGTCTGCTCTCCTCGGCGGCGGAACGGGAGGCCTATGGACGGGATAACACCGGTTGCCGCCATCTCCCCTGGGCGGTGGTGTTGGCGGAAAATCGCCAGCAGGTGGAGCAGACTCTGCGTCTCTGTCACGAGGCTGCGGTTCCGGTTATCCCCAGAGGAGCGGGCACCGGTAATGTGGGCGGCGCCCTGGCGGTTCAGGGGGGGGTGGTGCTCTCCCTGCAGCGCATGAACCGCATCGTCGAAATATCGGTGGCGGATCGCTTGGCGGTGGTGGAGCCAGGGGTGATCCATGCCGACCTGCAAGCCCGCCTGCGGCCCCATGCCCTCTGCTGGCCACCAGACCCCTCCTCCTCCCGCAGTTGCTCCATCGGTGGCAATCTGGCCATGTGTGCAGGCGGTCCCCATGCGGTCCACTATGGCGTCACCCGTGACTGGGTATTGGGGTTGGAAGCGGTTCTGGCCGACGGTCGCCTGTTCCGCACCGGGGGACGCACCAGCAAAGGGGTGGTCGGCTATGATATGACCCGCCTGTTGATCGGCTCCGAAGGAACCCTGGCAGTCATTACCCAGGCCACCCTGAAGCTGGCCCCCAAGCCCGAAGCACGACGGCTGGTGCGTGCCCTCTTTCCCTCTGTTGCCGAAGCCACCCGAGGCGTATGCGCCCTGATGGCAGAGGGAGAACCGCCTGCTGCAATTGAATTTTTGGATGCATCCGCGCTGGATTTGCTGCGCCAAAGCGGTGCTGTCTCGCTGCCCGCAGAGGGACGGGCCATGCTGCTCCTGGAAGTCACCGGCAGCCATGCCCATATCCAATCCTTGACCGACGCCACCCTGCAGCGCCTGAGCCGTTTTGCCTGTCTGGAATTGCTCCAGGCCGGGGCAGAAGAGGCCACGACACTCTGGGCGGCCCGTTATGCCCTCTCCCCCACCCTGAAAAAATTGGCCCCCAGGCGCATCAACGAAGATGTGGTGGTGCCGGTCTCCCGCCTGCCGGAGTTGATGGAGGGGCTGGCGGAGATTGCCCGAAAATCGCAGATCCCCATCGTCAACTTTGGCCACGCCGGTAATGGCAACATCCACGTCAACCTGTTGGTCGACCCGGCCAACAGCCCGCAGATGGCCGCCGTCAACCCGACCCTGGAACAGGTGTTTCGACTTGTGTTGGCGTTGGATGGCTCTCTCTCCGGAGAGCATGGGGTGGGTATTCAAAAACAGGCTTTTCTCCCCTGGGAGGTGGATCCTGTCGCCCTGATGCTGCAACAGCGCATCAAAGCCGCCTTCGATCCCCAGGCCATTTTGAACCCGGGAAAAATTTTTCCTGCCCAATAAGGGGCTGAAAAACACAAACAGATGACACCCACACAAAGATGCAGGTCGGCCACCCCTTTTGACGTTTGACAAACAGGCTTCTTTCCCGCATAATGCCCTTTTTTCGGGGTTTCTTCGGAACGTGTTGGCCAGGATTGTACAAGGGGGTAAAATGAGCAAAATCGCTGACATAAAACTGCCAGAGGGATACGCACCCTCCGAAGAAGAGGAGTATATGTCTCCCCTGCAACGCGCCTTTTTCTACCGCCTGCTTGTGGAATGGCGGCAGCAACTGGTGGAGGATGCCGACAAAACGTTGGCCGCCATGACGGAAGAAAAAGCCATCTTTGCTGACCCGACCGACCGGGCCGCATTGGAGACCGATCGCAACTTTGAACTGCGCACCCGTGACCGGGAAAGAAAGCTGATCTCTAAAATCGACCGCACCCTCGCCGTCATCGAGGAGAATGAGTATGGTTTCTGCGACGAGTGCGGCGTGGAGATCGGCCTGAAACGGTTGGAGGCCCGCCCGGTCACCGATCAGTGCATCGGCTGCAAAACCAGAGCCGAACGACGGGAAAAGATCAATCTCTCCGAAGAAGAGGAGATCATGGAGGAGCCATAGCGACTGCGCCCCTCCCGTCCGTGGCAAGCCCAAGGCAAAGGGGGTGACTCATGCCCGCCCTACCCCGTCGGACTCTCCCCTGGTTTCCATTGCTTGACCGCCTCCCGCAGGCGGTGTGCCCACGCATCCCACCCTTCCACCCGCTGCCACAGGCCGCTGATCATCGCTGCCGCTGCCGCTCCACTGGCAGCAATCTGCTCCAGATGGGCCACTTGAATGCCGCCAATCGCCACCACCGGTTTGACGGCAAGACGGCAAACCTCTGCCAGAGAGGCCATGCCCCGCGCCGCCTGCGCATCCGGCTTGCTGTGGGTGGCAAACAGGGGGCCATAACCGATATAATCCACCGCCATCCGGTTGGCCTCCTGAACTTCTGCCAGGGTGTGCGTTGACAGGCCGACCATCCTTTCTGGTCCCAGGAGCAAACGACATCTCGCCACGGGCATATCCTCCTGCCCCACATGCACGCCATCCGCCGCCAGGGTCAGCGCCAACTCCACATGATCATTCACGATAATGGCCACTCCGGGAGCGTGCCGCCGCAAGGCCTCCACCCATACCGACACAAAAGAGGCGCAACGGAGCCCCTCCCCCTTGCAGCGCAACTGCACACTCGCAACAGAGGCTTCGCCCAAACAACGGGCAATACGGAAAACAGGGGAATCCTGCCCGGCATGAAAACGCCGCATATCGGCGGACGAAATCAGCTCCAGACGATCCAGACAATCGGCATCCAGGATGGGCAGCAAACCGCGAACGCCAACCATGCCCCTCACAGGGAAGCAAAAAATTCTTTGTCGATGGTCTCCGAATCCCCCATATTGAGGGAGACGAGACGGCGGAGATGGCCGAAGCTGTCCACATCCATGCCTTGAAATTGCACAGCGGCTCCCCGCTGCAAATGGGAGTGGACCACGACGCCCGA
Organism: Magnetococcales bacterium; assembly: GCA_015229095.1. GTDB lineage: Bacteria > Pseudomonadota > Magnetococcia > Magnetococcales > Magnetaquicoccaceae > Magnetaquicoccus. The sequence continues at coordinate 8,376 of JADGCE010000020.1, forward strand.
AAGATGCACTTCAACATCGCCCAACAGCAGGACGCCGGTGAGCACCTCCCCCTGAGCCGGCAGTGGTTCACTCCAAAACAGCATGCCTTTCAAGCTGATATCGTCAAAGGCACCGGCATATTCGGAACCATCCTCCCCCCAAAGAGTGATCTGGTGCCGAAAATCGACCCGCGAAAACTGGCGACGCTCCGGGGTCTGAAGTGCTTCTTGGGGTGTGGTTGTCATTGAACGTGCTCCTGAAGGTCCAACACAGTACGTGCCTGGCCCGCCTTGAGACGGGCTCCTGATTGCGTCACCAAGAGAGAAGCGGCATGGCAGGCCAACCGACCCGCCTTGGCAAGGGAATAACCATGGGTCATACCGAACAGAAGAGCGGCCGCAAAGAGATCCCCCGCCCCATTGCTGTCCAACGGCTGCACGGGCAAACCCGGCACATCCATCCAGCGTTCGCCGTCATAAAGCGTCGCCCCCTGCGCACCCAAGGTCAAGCCAACTCTTCGGGCAATGGTGCTCAGCCCCTGTTTGGCCTGCGCCAGGGTTTGGCTGCCGGTATAGGCCATGGCTTCGCTTTCGTTGCAAAAGAGCAGATCCACCCCATCACCGATAATGGCATCCAAACCCGCACGAAAATAGGTGACCATGCTGGTGTCCGAAAAGGTCAGGGCCGTTTTCACCCCCTGTTGCCGCGCCAGACGGGCGGCCTCCACCGTGGCTGCCCGTCCCGATGGGGAGGAGACCAAATAACCTTCGATGTAAAGATATTCCGCCTGACCCAGAATATCCGGGGAGATCTGCTCTGTGGAAAATTGTTCGGAGATACCCAGATGGGTACACATGGTTCTCTCCGCATCCGGCGTGATAAAGACCAGACAACGACCGGTGGTGCCGGGGGAACGGGCAAGGTGAAGGCTGTTATCCACCCCATGCAAGCGCATATCCTGGGCGAAAAAAGCACCCGCTTCATCCTCTGCCACCTTGCAGGCGTGAAAACCCCGACCACCAAACTGGGCCAAGCCAATCAGCGTGTTGGCGGAAGAGCCCCCACAGGAGCGGTGCTGCGGCAAGCCGGCCACCTGCTGCAGCAACCGGTTCTGATAGGCCTCATCCACCAGGGACATGCTGCCTTTCTGCAACCCCGCCTGGGTCAAAAAAGCGTCCGGCACATGCAACTCCACATCCACAAGGGCGTGGCCAATACCATAAACATCATAGTGGGTCATGCGTTGGTTTCCTGTCGCAAAGGGAAAAAAAACGACCGTCTGCCATCATGCCACCGCCTGACGATCGGGTGAAAGAGGGGTCTGTTCGAGAGAGAGCAACAGAGGCTCATGCAGGGGCCCATTACTGGCCAGGACAGAGAGCACTTTGGGATCTTTTTGGTTGAACAGGCACGGTTGGCCCTCTTTGTGGCTCACCCGACCACCCGCCTCCTGCAGCAACAGGGTGCCCGCGCAATAATCCCATTCATTTTTAGGGGTTAAGGTAAACGTCAAATCATAGCGTCCCGATGCCACCAAGGCCAGCTTGTAGGCGATGGAGCCCATGGGGGTGATGTGCAATGCCTGGGCAAACGAGCGCCATTCCCCTCGTTTGGTTTCGGAACGGCTGGCCAAACAGCGGGCACCCTGCAAAGAGGCATTCCGCGAGGTCTGCAACCGTTGACCATTGCAAAAAGCCCCTCCCCCTCGAACGGCCGAAAAAAGCTCCCGGGTGGCGGGATTGAAGATACAGGCAGCCACGGGAGACCCCCTCTCCACCAGGCCGATGGAGACGGCAAACTGCGGCAAACCGCTGATGAATTCCTTGGTGCCATCCATGGGGTCGACGATCCAGACCCGTTGCCGTTCCATGCGTGCAACCGGATCATCCGTACCCTCTTCGGAGAGCCAGCCATAGTCCGGGCGGTTGCCCAACAATGTTTGCCGCAGACACTGATCCGCTGCCAGGTCTGCCTGGGTCAGGGGATTGTTGTGCCCCTTGTCCATCAGACGCAGATGGGCAGAAAGAGGCTCCCCAAGCTGAAAATGCCGCATGATGGCCGCACCGGCCAACCGGGCCGCCTCCTCCATGAGGAGAAGGTCAGAATAAGGGTCAAACATGATACGCCGTGCCGCCATGCCTTGTCGGAAGTGTATGCCCGGTGCACACTGTACAATGAAAGAATTGGTTTGGTCCAGTCTTGCTGCTCTTGTTCAGAAACCGGGAATCCATTTTTGATGGCTGATATTCTTCTCTCCACCCTCAATGCCCGTTATCGTCACACAGCCTTTGCCCTGCGCTATCTGCTGGCCAATCTGGCCGAACTGCGCCCCCGTGCCCTGTTGTTGGAATTTGAGTGCAGCGATCTTCCCGAAGAGGTGGCGGAGCGCATACTCCAGCATGCCCCCCGCATTGTGGCCCTGAGCATCTATCTGTGGAATGTGGAGGGTTGCACCCGTCTGGTGCGGCTGTTGAAGCGGTTGCGCCCGGAGCTGGTCGTGGTGTTGGGGGGACCGGAAGTCTCCTTTGAAACCGAGCAACAGGTCATTGTCCAGGAAGCAGACTATGTGATTTGCGGCGAAGGGGAACAGCTCTTTTACGCACTCTGCCGGGCTCTGTTGGCCGGGCAACGACCGGTGGAAAAGATCCAGCAGGCCCCCCCCCTGGATCTCTCCCAGATCGTCCTGCCCTATGATGCCTATCTTCCCCAGGATCTGAGCCACCGGTTGCTCTATGTGGAACGCTCCCGTGGCTGCTCATACCGGTGCAGTTTTTGCCTTTCTGCCCTGGATGAGACGGTACGCCTGTTTCCCCTTGGCCCGTTCCTGCAGGCCATGCAAACCTTGCTGGAGCGGGGCGCACGGCAGTTTAAATTTGTGGACCGCACTTTCAATCTGCATACGGGCGACTGCATCCAGGTGCTGGAATTTTTTCTGCGCCATATCTCTCTGGGGCTGTTTTTGCACTTTGAATGGGTGCCCGACCGTCTGCCTGAAGCCCTGAAGGGGGTGATACGGCAATTTCCACCCGGCACCCTGCAATTTGAGATCGGCATTCAATCCCTGGATCCGGCGGTGCAAGCCCGCATTCATCGACGGCAAAATCGGGAAAAGAGCATGGAAAATGTGCGTTGGATTGTGCAGCATACCAGCGTTCACGTCCACGCCGACCTGATCGTCGGCCTGCCGGGAGAAGATTTGGCCAGCTTTGCCGCCGGTTTTGATCAGTTGGTCGCCGTCCACCCCCACGAGATTCAGATTGGCATCCTGAAACGTCTGCGGGGCGCGCCCATCCAGGCCGACACCCAGGCCTTCGGCATGATCTACAACCCGGACCCCCCCTACGATCTGCTCTGCAACGATCGGCTGGATTTTGCCACCCTGCGCCGTTTGAAACGGTTGGCCCGCTATTGGGATCTGTTCGGCAATTCCGGTCGGTTTCCCCATGTGAGAGGCATCCTTTGCACACAACCGGAGCCGTTTTACGCCTTTCTTGCCCTGAGCGACTGGCTGTTTGCCCAGATTGGCCGTACCCATGAAATCGCCCTGCGGCACCAATTCGACTGGCTGTATCGGGGTTTGACAGAGGGCCTGGGATGGGATCAGGAGATGGTATTGACCGCCCTGAGCCAGGATTTCAACCGGGGCGCACTCCGAGAACCCCCCGACTGTTTGCGGGCACAATCCCCGCCCAAATCCCTCCAAACAACCCGGACAAAACAGGCGACACCCGCCCGTCAATCGCGCCATCAATGATCCGTCAATCGCTGACACCCAGGGCGCGATTGAATTTGGTGGAAAGATTTTGATGGGCAACGAGTGCCGCCAGTTCAACGATGGTATCGTCGTCATAATGCTGCCGCAGTCCCGCCAGCAGCTCCGCCTCTATCCTGCCACCTGTGTGGGTAATGGCCTCTGCAAAAGCCAGTGCAGCCCGCTCGGCGGCATCATACAACGGCGAATGCGCCCAATCGGCCAACGCCGACAGTTTCTCGGTGCTGACACCCAGAGCCAATGCCTTGCTGCCGTTCAGATCGATGCAGAAGGCGCACAGGTCGATCTGGGAGACACGGGTACGGAGCAGGGCGCGCAGCGTGGCGGGCAGCGGCGTCCTGCCGTGATCGAGGCAGCGCAGCATCCAGAGAAACCCCAAAAATCCCCCTGGCAACCGGCCCCACAGACGCACTGCCGTGGAGAGGCTCCCCGTCTTGCGGCGCAGCAAAAACAGCAACGGGCGGATATACCACACATAGGGGTACCCGCCGGAATCGATCCTGTTCACAACCAATTTTTCCTCCCGCCAATGCACAAACCCGCCCATATGCGCACACACGCTTGCGCCTGGCAGGCAGAATCCAACCGACACCGGCCAAGCTCCCCGGTCACGCCAACACCCCGCCTGTTGCTGGAGGCAAAACGGTCAGGGAGGTCCAGGAGAGGATTATCCCCTCCTGGTGGGGTGCGGGGCGAAGCCCCGCCACTCATTACAGGGCCTCGCCTTTGAGCGTCAACACATCCTAAGTAGTGGCAGCCCCATCCGGCTCCACACTCGCCTTGGCCACCCGCCTGCGATACACCCTGGGTTTCTTTTCGGGTGCCTGCGTCTCGACCGGAACAGGAACCTCGACAGGCGGCACATCCTTGACCACTTTGCTGCGCACGGCCCTCGTGCGGGGAGCTCTGACCTTGGGGGGAGGCGTTGCAGGGGGAAGAAGAGGCTCCACCCCATCGGGTTCTCCGGGCAACTCCGGGGGAGCCATCTCGGCTGGCACGGCCACCACGGGGTCTGCCTCCGCAGATCCCTGTTGGCTGCCAGCATCGGCGACATGTTCCGGTACAACGACACCCCCTCCCTCTTCTGCCGCTTCTCCCGGTTGTTCCGGCATCCCATCAGACCCGGAAACCGGCTGATCCGGCTCGGAGATCTCTGCCGCTTGCCCAGGCGGTTCCGGCACCACAACAACCGCCTCCA
>JADGCE010000020.1:13425-27379 GCA_015229095.1 Magnetococcales bacterium
CCTCCACCAGCGGCTCCGGCACCACAACAACCGCCTCCACCAACGCTTCTGCAACCACCACAGACTCGGAAACGGGCCCATCTGATGCAGGCATGCTCTCCACATCGGCCACCCCCGATATGACCTCAACCCCCTCTACGGCACGGGCCTCCGACTCAACCCCCACGCCCTGTTCGATCGTTTCCGTCGTACACGCCACAACCGGCTCGGAGGAGTCACGCGCACCATCCTCCTCGCTCTCCTCTCCCTCTCCCGTTCCTGCCTCTGTCATCACCTGGGGCAGGCGTGACACCCCGGGACGCCGCCGCCGCCGCCGCCGTCTTGGGCGACTGCCCGGCAGCACCCCGGTCGACTCACCCTCCTCCGCGCCACCCTCTGCCGATTCTCCATCCAGGCGCACCGACTCGGCACTCCCCACAGAACTCACCCCCGCCGAGGCTGTACCACCCAAAACATACAGGCCAGGCACCAAGGTGACAACCACGGCTTCATCGCTGGCGGGCGGAGAGAGGGGCGCGTCCGTGCTGGCGGGTTGTCCAGCCCCCCCTGTCCCAATCCGGCCCCGCTGTCCGACATGTCTGGTTGACACGCCCGTGAGAGGCGCACGCCGCCTCCCCACCGGAACAGCATCCGGCTTGGCCATATCGACCGCTGGCATCTCCGACGTCACCTCACTCTCCATCCCCCCCTCAGAACCCGCCGGCGACAGCGCGGGTTTTTTCCGGCGACGGCGACGGCGACGCCCCTTGTCTGCACCCTCTGGCTCCCCACGAACTCCCGGTTCCCCGGCGCGGGCTGGATCCGGAGAGGGCGCACCGGCCTCTGTCCGCTCCACCGAGGGGCTCTCCGGACCCCTGGCAAGAGAGCCATTGCGCCTCCCCTCCTCATCGGCATCTTCATCCAGATCATCCAGATCGTCCGGGGTATACTCCATCTCTTCCGGCTCTTCCGGGGCTTCCGTGGCCACAATACGGGCAGAGCGCAACGCCTCACGGGCCTCCATCTCCTCCGGGGTGCGCTCCACACGGTTTTTGTGAAATTCCGGCGTCTGCAAACTGGGATCCCCATAAATCAGGACCACCGTATCATGCAGCGCCTCCATGTTCCGCAACTGTTCCCGCTTGTTGTTCAGGAGATAATTGGCCATCTCTTGAGAGGTGGTATAGGTCAACCGACTGTAGCGTCCCTTGGCAACCTCTTCCTCCAGTTGGCGAAAGAGATGAATGGAAGCCGATTCGATGGAACGAATGGTGCCCAATCCCTTGCAACGAGGACACTCCAGACGGCTGGTCTCGTTGAAGGTGGGCTTCATGCGCTGCCTGGAGAGCTCCAACAATCCGAAGGAGGAAATTTTGCCAATCTGAATTTTGGCCCGGTCCAGCTTGAGGGACTCCTTGAGCTGCTTCTCCACCTCCGCGACATGTTTTTTATCATCCATATCGATAAAATCGATGACGACCAACCCACCCAGGTCACGCAGACGCAATTGCCGGCCAATCTCCTCCGCCGCCTGCAAATTGGTCTTGAAAGCCGTGCTCTCCACATCCCGCTCCCGGGTGGAACGCCCGGAATTGATGTCGATGGTGACCAGGGCTTCGGTGGGGTCGATCACCAGATAACCACCGGCACGCAGCAGCACCTTGCGCTCGTGCATGGATTCAATCTGGTTTTCGATCTGATAACGGGCAAAAAGCGGCAGGGAATCCTTGTACGGCTGCACCACCTTGACATAACGGGGCATCAGCAGACGCATGAAATCTTTGCCAATCCGGTATCCCTCCTGCCCATCGATCAAAATCTCTTCCATATCCGTGGTATAAAGATCCCGGATGGCGCGAATGATCAGATCGCCCTCCTCGTGGATCAGGGCGGGGGGTTTTAACTGCTTGGCCTTCTCTTCGATCATTTTCCAGAGGCGCAACAGGTAGGACATATCCCGCGCCACCTCCCGTTTGGTACGGCCCAGACCGGCGGTGCGGATGATCAAGCTGACATGACCGGGTATCTCCATGGAGTTGAGCACCTCTTTCAGGTGTTTACGCTCCACGGGATCGGTGATTTTGCGGGAGATGCCACCCCCCCCCGAATTTTCCGGCAGCAAGACCGTGTAGCGGCCTGCCAGAGAGATATGGGTGGTGAGGGAGGCCCCTTTGTTGCTTCTGGCCTCTTTGACCACCTGGACCAACAGGGTTTGGCCCCGGGTCAAAATCCGCTGAATGGGGAGGTAGCGGCGTCTGGCGCGCGGGCGCAGCTCATCGTTGGGGGGCAATTCATCGGTCAGTTCATCCTCATCGGGGGAGCCCAGGGCAGCCTCCTTTTCTGCGTTGACCGCCTCTTGCGAGGCCCCTCCCCCCTTGTTCCCTTCCGAGGTATTATTTTTACCCTCCCGTTCCGGCTCTTCGAGGGGATAGTATTTGCCGTGAATGTCGTTGACAGAAAGAAACCCCTGCCGACCATCGTGAAACTCGACAAAAGCAGCCTGCAGGGAGGGTTCCACCCGAGTAACCCGCGCCAGGTATATGTTGCCTTTGATCTGCTCCCTGGAAGCGGTCTCTATGTCAATATCGATCAATCTCTGGTCTTGGACCACCGCCACGCGAACCTCTTCGGCATGGGTGGCGTCCACCAGCATACGCTTGGCCATCGATGTAATACTCCTGTTCTGTGTATGACCCTGACCAAAACCGGGCAAAGCGGGGCAACGCTCCCTTCGCACCAGGGCGGGTCGTTTTCTGATATGTTTTGGTGTATAAAGGATGAAAACAATGCTGACACGGACCCGAACAGGGGCACACCGCACAAAAAAATTCAATCAATTATCTTACGTTAAATAGAAGCCACACCACGGCCACCAGCCATTATAGGACAATGCACCCATGAACGTAAAGACATCCGTGTCCCCCGTCGAAAAATGGCAAAAAAGCTCACCGGTTGTTGCAGAGGGATCCTCCCTGCCCGTCCAGCATATATCCATCACACCTGCGGATGCAGGCATGCGGGTGGATCGTTTTTTGGGTGCGCGTCTGCCCGGCACACCACACGCTCTGATTCAGCGGCTACTGCGCACCGGGCAGGTCCGCATCAACAGTGGCCGGGTGCAGGGTCATGTACGGTTGGCCGTCGGGGATGATGTGCGCATCCCCCCGGTGCGCATGGCAGAACCCAAAACGCACACCCACCCACCGGACAGCTTGGTTCGGGCCCTGCAAGAGCGTATTCTCTGGCGGGACGAGACCCTGCTGGTACTGAACAAAGCGGCCGGGTTGGTGGTGCATGGGGGTAGCGGCGATCTGTGGGGTGCGGTGGATGGGGTGCGCCGAATGCTGCAATGGGAGGAGAGTCCCCTGCGACCCGAACTGTGCCATCGCCTGGACAAGGATACCTCCGGATGCCTGCTGTTCGCCTTGACCCCCCTGGCTGTCCGACAGATGGCCGCAGCCTTTCGCACCGGCACCGTGGAAAAAGAGTATCTGGCTCTGGTGCGGGGTCACCCCCAACCGGAGGAGGGATTGATCGACCTGCCTTTGAGCCGGGGCATTGTGCGGGGAGGGGAGCGGATTGTCGTCTCTGCCGGGCATGGCCTGGCCGCCCGTACCCGCTATCGCCTGCTCCGTCGATTTGCCAACGCCTCCCTGATGCAGGTCACCCTGGAATCCGGACGAACACACCAGATTCGTGTGCATTTTCAATCGATTGGCCACCCACTGGCCGGAGACAGAAAATATGGTGATTCAGCCTTCAATGAACGATTCGGCAAAATGGGATTACACCGCCTCTTTCTGCATGCCCGACGGCTCTCCTTTTCCCACCCCACAACCGGCACACAAACCACGGTGGAGGCCCCATTGGATGAGAGTTTGCAGCGGATTTTGCAACAAAAAGATGCGCATTAACCCGGCGCACACCACACAGACCCAAGGAGGCAACCCATGAAAACAGGGCATCTTTTTCTGTCATTCCTCCTGCAGCGATGGATACGCCTTTCGGTACAAGGAGAACCGCATCTGGCAACAATCGAGGGAGGCGTTCTCATTATCGCCAACCATCCGGGCCTGTGGGAGCAGTGGATCGTGCTGGCATGGCTGCTCCTGCAACCATCGCGTCGCCCCACCAATGAAAAACTTTTATTTTTTATACATCCGGATGCACCCCTCTCCCCGTGGCTGCGGCGTCTGTTGCCGCATCTTTCGATCCAGGTGGCCGACCCCTGCGCCGCACGGGGCGAGCAGACCCTGACGGCCAGCAGCCGACGCCTAGCGGAGCATCTGCGCGCCGGGGGGTGGGCCATGCTCTTCCCAAAAGCCATCCCAGCCACCTCCGTTTCCGCCGCCCGGCCCCAGATCAAGCCCTATGGCTGGTCCCTGTTGGCGGCCCAGGAGGCCGCCGTGCCGGTTGTGGCCCTGCATATCGACACCCTCAGCCGTCCCATCTCCCTGACCCTGCTGCCTCCCCGCCTGGTATCCATCCCGGCAGAGGGAGAGTTGCGCAGCCGCCGTCATGCTGCCGGCCAGTGGGCAGAAGATCAACTGGGGGAGGCCGCACTGGCCCACCACCTGGGTCGCCGCACCCTCTGGCACTCCCTGTGCCAAGCCGCCCGTCAACAGGGTCACCGGCGTCTGATCCTGACCGATGACACCGGCAAAAGCGCGACCTATGGGCAGCTGTTGCGCCGCGCCCTTATCCTGGGTTTACACTTGGCGAAACACAACCCACGCGGTGCCCATGTGGGTATTCTGCTGCCCACCACCAACGCCGCAATCACCACATTTTTTGCCCTGCAGGCCTTTGGCCGCATTCCAGCCCTGCTGAATTTTACCGCAGGCAGCGCGCCTCTGCGTTCAGCCTGCCGAACCGGAGACATTCAAACCCTCTATACCTCCCGTCTGTTTGTGCAAAAGGCGGGATTGGAGCCCCTGCTGGCCGAGTTGCGCCAGGAGAGTCAGGTGCTCTTTCTGGAGGATGTGCGTGGCCAGTTGCAACCCTGGCAACTGGCATGGGGCATGCTGTTGTCCTGCTTTCCCCAACAGGTTTACCCCTTCATCGCCCCCGGCGTGACCTCCGAACAACCCGCCGTCCTGTTGTTCACCTCCGGCTCCGAAGGGGAACCCAAAGGTGTGCTGCTCTCCCATGACAACCTGCTGGCCAACGGGGTGCAGATGCAGGCCCGCATGGACGTACACAACAGTGACATTCTGCTCAATGTTCTGCCCCTCTTCCACGCCTTCGGTCTGACGGCAGGCACCCTGTTGCCTTTGTGGGCGGGCATGCGCTGCCATTGCCTGCCCTCACCCCTGGATTATAACCGCATTCCCGAAGTGGCCTACACCCTGCGGGCCACTGTGTTGGCCGGCACCGACACGTTTCTGGCCGGCTATGCCCGCACCGCCGACCCCAGTGATTTTCAGTGGATGCGGTATGTGGTGGCAGGGGCAGAACCCCTGAGGGAGTCCACCTACCGCCTCTGGCTGGAACGCTTTGGCATCCGCATCATGGAAGGATATGGCACCACCGAAACCAGTCCGGTCCTGTCGGTCAACACCCCCCTCTCCCATCGATTGGGCAGCGTGGGACGCCTGTTGCCAGGGATCGACTGCCGCCTGGATCCCGTCGCAGAGATTCCCCAGGGGGCATTGCTCTCGGTACGGGGGGCCAATATCATGCTGGGATATCTGTTGCCGGGCCAGGATGGCCGCTGCCACCGCCCCCTCTCCCCCCATGGCGAGGGCTGGTATGCCTGTGGCGACATTGTGCGCAAAGATGCCGAAGGATTCCTCTACATCCTGGGACGGGCAAAACGGTTTGCCAAGGTGGGGGGAGAGATGATCTCCCTGGCCGTTGTGGAACAGGTGGCCGCTTTGGCCTGGCCAGACCATCGCCATGCGGTCGTCGCCTTTCGCCCGGAACAGCAGGAAGAGAGCAAACGCGCCGGGGAACAGCTGGTGCTGTTGACCGAACACCCCCATCCAGACCGCTCCACCCTGCTCGCCCAGATTCGCGCCAAAGGCATGGGCGAAATCTATCTGCCCAAAAAAATAATCCGCGTCACCACCCTGCCCCTGCTGGGCTCCGGAAAAGCGGATTATACCGCCATCCAGGCGTTGGTTGCCCAAACCCTCCGGGAAGATGCCTCACCCAATGATCCGTGACGTGTTTTTTCTGTTGATCATGGTTGAGAGTTCCTTTAATGATGTTTCTCCTGTACACTGGCACCGTTTTTTTGGAAACTGCGCGGGGCGATCACTCGGACGTTGCAGACGCAGTCGCACAACCTTCCTTTCAAAAGGCTTGTTCGTGAATAAATTGTTTTATACGCTGCTGGTTTGCTGTACCACACTGCTGGCCGGCGCCGCGCCCCGGGAAGCGGACGCCTTCGCCCTGGGGGAGCTGCAGCTCCTGGGCAAGCCCAACCAGCCGTTCCGGGCGATCTCCCCCATCACCCTTGATCCGGACGAAAAAATTCTCTCCGTGACCATAGGCAGTGACGCCGATTATCTCCTCCTCAACATGACCCGCAAGGGGATCGTGGATGAGATTGTCCCCCAACTCAAAGAAGAAGAGGGCCGCCTGCTTGTCTCGTTGCAATCAACGGGCCCCGTGCGTGAACAGGACTTTCATGTCCTTCTGCGGATCTCTTCCAACCATCATACCTATTTCCCGTTTTTTCGCATACAGCAAGCTGCGGTCGACGCCTCTCAGAAAAAAGCCGTGCAGGCCAAGGCCGGGGCCTCCGCACAAACCACACAAACCGCGCAAACCGCGCAAACCGCCAAAGCCAATCCCCCCCCTTCACAAGGGATGGCCAAGGGCAACAAGTTGTATGGTCCGGTTCGCAAAGGGGAGGGGTTGCGGGATATTGCCATTTCTTTTCAAACAGATAACTCTCTCTCCGTGGCACAGCTGGAGGTGGCCATCTGGCTGCGCAATCAAAACCATTTTATCCGCAACAATATTCACGGCATGAAAAGTGGCGTCAAGTTGACCATCCCGGCTCCCGAAGAGATTGCCGCGATCGACAAACAGGAGGCGGACGCCCTCCTCCTCAACCACGCGGCAGAGTGGAAAAAATCGCCCAAAAAGCAGGCCCGCATGACGGCGCCCTCCGGCATGGCTGCCGCCCTGGCCGCAGCCGGTGCAACGGCTCAGGCAAAACCGCCTTCTCCACCTCCTCAAGCGGTCTCTGCGTCCCAGGAACCCGACCCATCTCCGGCCAAAGAGCCGCCTCAACAACCGGTCGCCGCACCGGCCAAAGAGCCCTCCCCACAACCGGTCGCCGCACCGGCCAAGGAGCCCTCCCCACAACCGGTCAAGAGCGGTCAGAGTCCCAGTCAAACCCTTGCCCAGACACCACCCGGTGAGGAGCATGAGACGCCCGCCAAGACAACCCATCAGGGGGGACAGGTCAAGGTGGAGAGCGGTGCATTGCAGGCGATTCTTGTGCAGTTGCAGGCGATCACCCGTGTCCTGGAAAATCACCATGAACGGCAGGAGCAGTTGGAAAAGCGGGTCACCAATCTGGAAAAAAATCTGGAACAACGGGATCAGCTGGAAAAACGGGTCTCCAACCTGGAACAATCGATGAAAGAGTGGAATTTTTTAACAAAAGAACGGCGCGTTGGCCCTGAGGGCAACAAAAGCGGAGGCGTGCCCATCTCCGTGAACGCCCCGCCTCCGGGCAAAGAGGGCAACACGGTCGCACCCAAGTAAAAACATGGACGCGCTCTTGCGGGAACGCCCCTCTCCCGCCGTCAGAAAGCGGGGCACCGCGTCGACAACGGTTTCCAAGCGGAAATTTACCCTTATTGAAGAGGTTGATTGGTGACTACGCTGCGTGTACTTCTCATCTGTTGTATGCTGTCGATTGGTGGTTTTCCGGGTGCGGTACAGGCATTTTCCCTGGGGGAGTTGCAGTTGTTGAGCAGCCCCGGCCAGCCATTTCAGGCGACGGCGGCGATCAAATTGGGCAAAGAGGAGGAGATCACCTCCGTAACCGTCGGCTCGACCGACGATTATGCCCTGCTCAACCTGCCCCATACAGCGGCGGTGGAAAAACTGACGGCCCAGGTCAAAGATCAATCGGGTGGGCCGGTTGTCTGGCTGCAAAGCACCGCACCCATCCAGGAAGAGGACTTTTTTATTCTGTTGCGCGTCTCTTCCAATCAGCACACCTTTTTTCCCTTTTTCCGGCTCCATTCCAGCTCTGCTGTCGCCAAAAAAGAGCCGGTCAAGAAAGAGTCCGCCAGGAAGGAGCCGGTCGACGGAGAGAGTCAGGCCCCTCCAAAAAAGGATAAACCACAAAAACAGGCCAGCAGCGAAGAGGCTTCTGCAAAGTCAACCGCAACCGACAGCCCGGTTGCCCAGGAGGGGCAACGCGCCCCGGTTGAGGAGGGCAAGCCTATTGACAAGGCAACTCTTGAAAAATTGCCCTTTTTCTCCATGGCCGAAAAGGCTGTGGATACCCTGAAAAACCAGCCGGCAGACCTTAAAAAGGCCTCCGGCACCCCAGAAGCTGCTCCGACCACCCCCGGTGCGGAACGGGCTGCCTTGGCCGCCGAAAAACCGGAGGCCGCCCCTGCGAAATCGCAGACCGCAGAGGCCAAAAAAGCCAGCCGGCCTCCCACCAAAAAGACAGCGGCACCGCCACAGGATGCGCCGGCCAGCAGCACCGAGCCTGCCACGGCGGCCAGCACGGCAGAGTCGGTCGTCGCAGAGGCTCAACCCTCCGAGACCAAAAAGAGCAGCCGGCCCGCACCAAAGAAAACAGCAACCCCACAAGATGCGCCCGCCGACACGGCCAAACCCGCCACGGCGACCCCTGCAACAGAGTCGGTCGCTGCGGAGCCTCAACCCTCCGAAGCCAAAAAGAGCAGCCGGCCCGCACCAAAGAAAACCGCCCCATCACAGGATGCAGCCGCCGACAGCGGTGCCGCTGCAACCCATGCGGCAGAATCGGTCGCTGCGGAACCTCAGCCTGCCGAGAAAAAAGCCAGCCGGCCTCCCGCCAAAAAAACAGCCGCTTCGCCACAGGGTGAGGCCGTCAGCAGTGCCGCAGCCAGCACTCCGGCCAGTCTCGCACAGGGTGGCCATTATGGTCCCGTGAAAGAGGGGGAAAGTCTGTCAGAAATCGTCTCCCAGATGCATTTGGCGCACGACAATATCTCTTTCTTTCAGGCGGTGGTTGGCCTCTGGAGACAAAATCCGGGCCATTTCATCCGCAACAACATGAATGGATTGAAATCCGGGGTGACTCTGACCATCCCCTCCTCGGCAGAGTTGGCCCAGGTGGATCTCCAGGAGGCGCGGCAGTTGCGGTTGACCCATGGATTGGAGTGGCAAAAAGCTTCTGCAGATCAGCACGATATGCCCGCTGCACCCCGCATTGCCACAGCGACTGCCGCACCGCCAACCGCTGGTGCTGGCGCTCCTCCAACCCGTGATACGGTTGCTCTGCCACCTTCCCCGGACAAACAGGCTTCGTCCGTGGGAGAGCATGCGGAGTTGGGAGCCATTTTGACGCAGTTGCAGGTCATTACCCGGGTGCTGGAGAGCAATCAAGCCCAACAGGATCGTCTGGAACAACGTCTGTCCAGTCTGGAGCAGGCCAAGCAGGAGTGGGATTTCCTGCGGGAACGGATCAAACAGTTGGAACAGGCCAGAGAGACCGCCAGTCAAACCCTTGCCGCAGACCCGGCACCACGCCCCCCTGTGGCAGAGTCCCCTGCGCCGCCTCCGCCTCCCGCCTCCCCTCTCTCCCTGGTAACCATGGTAAAACAGGGGGAGTTGCTCTGGCTGGGGGCCGCTCTTGTGGGGGTGCTGATTGTGTTTGGCTTGCTCTTCTCCTGGTTGGGACGCCGCTGGAACCAGGCAGATCGCTGGAAAAGCCTGCAGGCCTTGTTGTCCGCCACAGCCAAACAGGATCCCCAACTGCTGCGTGACGCCTTGCAGCAAAGTGAGCCCTCGTTTGGACAGGAGTTCATGCCCGCGACCACCAGCCAAAAACTGGAGGGGGTCTCCCCCTCGATACACAAGCGGGTCGTCACGGGCGATGTGGCAGAGGCTGCCAGCAAACTGAAATCCATGGGAGGATGAGGTGCCGGCATGGAACATTTTCCCCCCATCCACCCATTGAGTCACAGATGAAAAATTTTATCCGAGGAACCCTGTTGGGATCGGTGGCGGGCGTTGCCTTGTTCTGGTATGGAGGCATCACGGATTATCTGCCCGCCATCGTCGTGGTGACGGTCTTTGTCGGCATTCTGATTCCCCTGGAGAGTCAGGAGAGGCAGATGCTGCGCATTGTGGCGCGCCTGGACGAGATTCAACGCCGTTTGGAACAACCGGTGGTGGATGAGCCCTCGTTCCCGCCTCTGCGCAGTGCGACCGCCAAACCGGAGGAGCCTCATACCTTCATTCCGACCATGCAGAGCGACACGGCCGCCAGCACCCCCTCCTCGCACAAAAAGCGTACCGTCGACCGCAGTCTGGAGGATGTCGCCAAAAAGCTCTCTTCCATGCAGGGCGGGTAGATGGCCATACACAACCATGATCTCATTGCATGCCGCTGGATAGAGGTGCCGTTGCGCCAGTGGCCCAACAGGATTTCTGCAACGCCAGGGGTCCATTACAATCTGGGGGATGTTTGATGAACGAACCGTTTGATGATGATGACGACGACGCCGTCATCGCCGCACCGAAACCCACCGCTGTCAAAACCACGGCCCCCACCCGATCAGTCGCCGACGAGGGACAGAAGGTCCATGTAGGACTGGACGTGGGCACCATGAACCTGGTCTGCGCATCGATCAATCAGACGGGCAAGGTGGATGTCAGCACGCTGCGCAATGTTTTTCTCACCGTGGACAAGACCGATCTGGGCGAGATGGATCTCTCCAAGATCAGCCACGCCCGCATCGACGACAGCGTGTTTATCCTGGCCAACGATGCCTATAATTTTGCCAATATTTTCGGCTATCGCATCAATCGCTCCATGCAGAAGGGGATGATCAGCCCGGAGGATATCAACTCTGCCGACGTGCTCTCCATCATGATCCGCGAATTGATCAGCCCGGAGGGTGGCGGTCGACCGGGAAAATGTGTCTTTTCCGTTCCAGGGGATCCCATCAACACCCGTTCCAATGTGCTCTATCACCAGAATATCATTGCCCGGATTGTCAGCGAGATCGGTTTTACACCGGAACCCCTCAACGAGGCGGTGGCCATTGTCTATGCGGAGTGCGCCGATACCGATTTCAGCGGCATCAGCATCTCGTTCGGGGCGGGGCTCACCAACGTCGCGGTGGTGTATAAATCCATTCCGGTCCTGGAGTTTGCCCTCAACCGTGGCGGTGACTGGATCGATGACAATGTGGCCCTGGCGGTGGGAACCATTCCCAACCGTGTGGTGGCCATCAAAGAAAAAGATTTTGACATCAACCGGTTCGACAGTGGACGGAAAAAAGAGCGCAAGGTACGGGAGGCCCTGGGATATTACTATACCAATCTCATCCACTTTGTGGTAAAAAGCACCGTCAAGGAGCTGGATCGCCGTGATCTGGATCTGGGCTTTCCAGACAGCATTCCTCTGATCATCTCCGGGGGCACCTCCCTGGCAGGCGGTTTTCTGGATTTGGTGCGGGAACAGGTGCAAAAGGAGGAGTGGCCTTTGGCCCTCTCCACCGTGCGCTACGCCAGTGACCCCCTGAGCTGCGTGGCCCAGGGCTGCCTGATCAAATCTTTGAAATCATAGAGAGGCCTCCCTCTGGGGGAGGACGGAGAACCGCCTCCTCCAGCCCCCCTCCACCCTTTTTTTCAATAGTTTTTTTACTATCAGGGGTCCAGGGGGATTATCCCCCTGGCAGGGTCCAGGGACGGAGTCCCTGGTGGGGGTCGGGGGCGAAGCCCCCGTTGTGGGCGAAACGATGATCGAGTCCCTCTCATACTTCCAGAAACCCACCCGATTGCCGCTCCCAGAGCCGGGCATATTTGCCGTTTTGTGCCATCAGTGCCTCGTGGCTGCCCTCTTCGAGAATACGACCTCGTTCCATATACAGGATGCGATCCATGCTGGTAATGGTGGAGAGGCGGTGGGCGATGGCGATGACCGTGCGACCTGTCATCAACGCCCAAAGGGTGGATTGAATGATGTGCTCGGTTTCCGAATCCAATGAAGAGGTCGCCTCATCCAGAATCAAAATCGGCGCATCCTTCAAAAAGGCACGGGCCAGGGCCACCCGTTGCCTCTCCCCCCCGGAAAGGCGCACTCCCTGCTCGCCGACAATGGTATCAAATCCCAGGGCGCGTCGTTGAATAAATTCGCTGCAGTGGGCACTGTGGGCTACGGCCTCCAACTGTTCGGTACTGGCCTCCAACCGGGTATAGCCGATATTTTCACCGATGCTGCGATGGAACATGCCGGGCTGTTGCGGCACCTCGGCAATGGCAAGGTTGAGGGATTCCAGCGTCACCTGGGTGATATCCTGACCATCAATGCAGATGGTGCCCCCCTGCACGACAAACTGACGGCGCAACAGTTTGATCAGGGTGCTTTTCCCCGCACCCGAAGGGCCCACCAGCCCCACCTTTTCACCCGGCTGGATCTCCAGATCGAGATTTTCAAAGACACTGTGACCATCTCCATAGCGGAAGGTCAATCCGGTAACCTGGATGCGCCCCCCATTGACAACCAAAGGGCGGGCATCGACGGCATCCACAATCTCATGGGGACGATTGACCTGTTCCAGGGCATCGGTGACGGTGCCCAACTGCTCGTAAAACTCCAGCCAGCGTTGTGAGAGGCCCCAGACATTGTTGAAGACAACGGCGGCCAAAGAGAAGACCAGCACAAACTCCCCCACCGTCATGGTGCCCGCCACAACCTGATGGACGGCCATGGAGAGCAGGCCCAACTGGCACAGCAGGGTCGTGGTAAACAATAAGGCGTGGACCAGCACAAAAAAGCTCCGCACCCGGACAGAGGCCTCCTTTTCGCGGAGCATATAGTCGCCAATGATCCGCCGTTCATACAGGTGTCGTCCGCAAGCCCGCACCAGTTCAATGTTGGCAATGCTGTCGACGATGCGCCCCATGGCTGCGGAAGAGACCCGGGCAAAGTCCTGGGAAAGGGCGCGACAACGGTGAATGAACAGGGAAGAGAAGCCCAAAAAGCCGATGGACCAAAGGACCATCATCACCGCCATGGTGGGGGAACTGGGCCACAAGATCAGCGTACCCTGGATCATGATGGTCAAAATACGCACCGTATCGTGCATCAGAATACCCAACAGGGTCAGACAACTGTTGCCCGCCTGTTTGATTTTTTGTCCCACCTGACCGGCAAAACTTTCCTGAAAATAACTGGGTGAGTGCCAAATCAGATGGGAATAGAGGGTGTTTTGTACCAGAAAACGAAAGCGGGGATAGAGATAGGTCTCCATCAACTGGTAGAGTCTGTTGCACATGGCGGAACCCAGCCACAGCCCGCCGACGACAAAAAACCAAAACCAGATATCCTCCGTGTCATCGCCTGGTTTATAGTGGGCCATAAGATCGACCAGATTGCGCAGAGAGGGTGCCTCATAGCCCATCAACGCGATGGAAAGGGCAGCGATGATCATCATCAACACCGCCTGCCACAGAAAGCGTTTTCGCAAAAAAAACCAGAGGAAGGCCATGGCCGTCTTGGGCAGAGGCCGATCCGGATGGCGGGGATCAAACAGGGTGTCCAGGGCAGCGGCCTCTTCACGCCGCCGCGCCGCCTCTGTCACCACCGGTGGCACGCTGGATGGAGCATCACCGGGGGGTGCGTCTGTGGTATGCTTTTTCGTAGTCTGGACATGCATCGTATCTCTCAATCGCGGCGGCAGGAACCTTATGAAACGGGAGCGTCGGGATTAATACGCCTTTTTGCAGCAGGAGTATAGGGGAAGAGAAGATTTTTTTGCCCCGCATGGCAACCGTA
>JADGCE010000167.1 GCA_015229095.1 Magnetococcales bacterium
CACGGTTTCGATGAGGTAACGGAGATCGTCGGGGCTGTGGTGGGTGGTCAGGGAAAAACGGATGCGGCTGCCCCCCGCAGGTACGGTGGGGGGGCGGATGGCCACCGCCAGGATGGATGCCTCTTCCAGACGGCGGCTCATGGCGAGGGCCGCCCCTTCGTCCCGCAGCAGCAGAGGGATGATCTGGGTCGTGGAAAGAGCCGTATCCAGCCCCGCCGCCTGCCACGCCTGGCGCACCCGGGCACTGTTGGATTGCAGCGTTGCCCTCGCCTCCCCCAGGCCGGGCAGCAGATCCAGGGCCGCATCCATCGCCCCCAGGACCGGGGGGGGCAGTGCCGTGCTGTAGATCAATCCCGCACACCGGTTGACCAGATACTCCTTTAACGCCTGACTGCAGGCGACATAGGCGCCAAAGCTCCCCAGACCCTTGCTGAAGGTTCCCATGACCAGATCCACCTGACCGGGATAGGCGGCGGTCAAGCCAAACCCCTCCACCCCCAATACCCCGGTGGCATGGGCCTCATCCAGATACAAAAAGGCGCCATAACGCTCCTTGAGGGCCAGCAGGCCGGCCACATCACAGCAATCCCCCTCCATGCTGAACAGGGTTTCCGACAGGATAAAACGCGGGCCCTTTTTCGAGGCGTGGCGGCGCAGCAAATCTTCCAAATGGTTGAGATCATTGTGACGGAAGCGAAATTGGCGCACGCCGGCTGCCTGGCAGCCGTGGTGCAAACTGGCATGATTATAACGGTCGGCAAAGAGCAACGGCTCCGCTCCCAGGACGTTCCGATCCAGCAGGGCAGTGAGCACGGTGCTGTTGGCCTGGAATCCGGAATTAAAAATCAAGGCCGCTTCACTGCCCTTGCCCCGGCAGAGTTTGGCCTCAATGGAGGCAAACGGGGGCAGATTGCCACAGACCAGGCGGGAGGCGGTGGCCCCCACACCCCAGCGGGCACCCCACTCGGCAGAGCGCTGAATCAGATCGGGATGCGATGCCAAACCCATATAATTGTTTGAGGAAAAATTAAGCACGACACGGTCGGCACACGCCACCCGACCTTTTTGGGAAGGGCCCACCACACGCAACGCGCGCCACTGGTCAGAGAGATGGCGATCCTGACAAAAACGGCGATAAGCGGCAATGGGCACAGCAACCTCGAAGAAGAGCTACTGGGGGGAGAGAGAAACCTTCTCTCCCCCCCCAGCCAGTCGCACCAGACAGAGCTGCTATTTGAGCAGGGTCAACACAGCCATGGGCGTCTGATTGGCCTGAGAAAGAATGGCGGCACCCACCTGCTGTTTGATCTGCAGTTTGGCCAATTCGGCGGCCTCGGTCGCCATGTCGGTATCGGCGATCCGGGCGCGAGACTCGCTGGTGGAGGTAACCAGGGTGTTCAGACCACCGATCACCGAATTGAGACGGTTTTGCACAGCTCCCAGGTTGGCACGCACCGTGGAGACGGAATTCAAGGCGGCGTCGACGACCGCTATGTTGGCAATCGTCGCAGAAACGGCTTCATTGGTGGAAGCGATGGTGGAACCGAACAGCTTCAGACCCGTGTCTTCCCCGAACAGCAAGCGCAACGCCTCTTGGCTGGTGCCACCGATGGTCATGCTCAAGATATCCCCTCCGGCTCCGATCAGCACCCTCTGCCCCGCATAAGAGCCGGTCAACAACCCTTTGCCGTTGAAGCTGGTGCCCACAGCAATGCGCTGAACCTCCGCAATCAACCCCTGCACTTCGGCCTGGATGGCGGCCCGGTCGACGGCAGTGACGCCCGCTCCGGCGGCCGAGGTCATCAGATCCCGCACTTTTTGCAGGGCGTTGGTGGTCTCTGCCAGGGCGGCATCCGCCACCTGGGTGACGGAGATGGCATCCTGGGCATTGCGGATGGCCACATTGGATCCGCGAATTTTGGCTGTCAGCCGGGTGGAGACCGCGAAGGCGGCAGGATCATCACCGGAAGTATTGAGGCGAGAGCCCGAAATCAGCCGCTCAAAAGTCTTCGACAGCATTTTGCTGTTGACGTCCATGCCCTGCACAGCCAGCAGAGCTGTCATATTGGTATTGATGTTTAAAGCCATGGTCGAGCCCCTTTTTTTAAGGTGTTGTAAGCAAAACTGGCATGATGCCGTATTCTCGCGACGTTTGTGGTGCCCGTTCCCGGAGTTCCACCCCTGTCGTCATCCTGGGTACTGCCCAGCAAACCGCCAAGACAAAAACGAAAGATTGTGCGGCCTTTTTCCATCTGCCTCTCCTCGTCACAAACAGACCCGATGAGAGCGATGGAAATTTTTTCACTCAAAATTCTTATCTCAAAATCCCCCCTATTCTTCTTATCGGCCAGAGAACCACAAAGTTGAGCACTTTTTCTCTGTCATCCTGGGTGTTTCGTTGCTGACAAAACACCACCCATTCTTTTTATCGGCATCCTGTCCAGAAAGATGAGCGATTTTTCTGTCCGGGTGGCCATTTTTCTACAGGCATCTGGCACGCGAAAAAAACCACTTGATCAAGTTATCGGATCTTGGTGTGGGGTCTTAAGCTTTTTTTTGCCTCCGGTGCATTTTTTTGCGCGGTTTTTCCTCTGGGCAGCAACGGGCGGCCTTGTTCATCCTTTCGGCCACTCCTGGGGGAGGCGGGGAACCGCCTCCCCCAGACCCCCTCCACCCTTTTTTTTTAATCATTTTTTTACGATCAGGGAACCAGGGGCAAAGCCCCAGCCGTGGGGAACCGCCGCCGGCCATCCGGCACCTTCTGATACAGGCGACCGGTGCGGGCCGGTCGACCGACCATAAACCCTGGACGGTGGCTGCCGCCTGTTGTACTACTGGAGAACCCTGTTTTTTCTGACGTGTTACCGGAGAACCCTTCTTGCTGCCTGGGGGCGCGCTGTGGAAGAGATGCACCGTTCAACCGCCGATCCAGCCCTGGCGGTCTTGCGCCAATATTTCGGGTTTGAATCCTTTCGAGGCTTTCAGCGTGAGATCATCCAGCATCTGTTGGCGGGAGGGGATGCCATCGCCCTGATGCCCACCGGGGGTGGCAAGTCCCTCTGCTACCAGATCCCGGCCCTGCTGCGACCGGGTGTGGCCATCGTCATCTCCCCGTTGATCGCCTTGATGCAGGATCAGGTGGATGCCCTGTGGCAAAACGGCATCCGGGCTGCCTATATCAACTCCACCATGAGTGCCACCCAGGTGGGCATGGTGATGCAACAGGCCCGCAACGGTCAGTTGGACCTGCTCTATATGGCCCCCGAACGGTTGTTGATGGAAAGCTCCCTGACCCTGTTGAGCCAGATTCCCCTGGCCCTGTTTGCCATTGATGAGGCCCATTGCGTCTCCCATTGGGGGCACGATTTTCGCCCGGAATATCTGGGGCTGGCCCTGCTGGGCAGCCGTTTTCCCCAGGTGCCCCGCATCGCCCTGACCGCCACCGCCACCCCCCCCACCCGTGCCGACATGGTCCGCCATCTCGACATGCCCAACGCCCGGCAGTTTGTCGACAGTTTTGACCGTCCCAACCTCTACTATGCGGTCGTGGCCAAAAAAGATCCCAAAAACCAGCTGAAACGCTTTCTGGATGCGGAACATCCCCAGGATGCGGGCATCGTCTATTGCCTCTCCCGCAGCCGGGTGGAAGAGGTGGCCCAGTGGTTGACCGACTGCGGTCGGCGGGCACTCCCCTATCATGCGGGCCTGGACAAGGGGGTGCGACAGCATCATCAGGAGAGCTTTTTGCGGGAGGAGGGGGTGATCATGGTGGCCACCATCGCCTTTGGCATGGGCATCGACAAACCGGACGTGCGCTTTGTGGCCCACCTCGATCTGCCCAAAAGCCTGGAGGCCTATTGCCAGGAGACCGGGCGGGCAGGTCGGGATGGTCTGCCTGCCAATGCCTTTTTGACCTATGGCTATGGGGACGTGGCCAAAATGCGGCAGTTGCTGGACAACTCCCAGATGGAAGAGCCCTTCAGACGGGTGGCCCACCAGCAATTGTCTGCCATGCTGGGCTACTGTGAAAGCAGCACCTGCCGTCGTCAGGTGCTGCTGCGCCATTTTGGCGAGGTGTACAAGGAGCCCTGTGGCAACTGCGACAGCTGTCGGGCACCCGTGGCCACCTGGGATGGCACGGTGGCGGCCCAAAAGGCCCTCTCCTGCATCTTTCGCAGCGGGCAGCAGTTTGGGCCGGAACACCTGATCGATATTCTTCTGGGCAAAACCACCGAGCGGGTGCTCCGTTTCGGCCATCAGGCCATCAGCACCTTCGGCATTGGTGGGGAGTTGACGCAGCAGCAGTGGCGTTCCGTCTACCGGCAGTTGCTGGCGGCCGATCTGGTGGCGGTGGAGCGTGAGCACGGCGGCCTGCGCCTGACCCAACGCAGCCGGCCCCTCCTGCGGGGCGAGCAGTCGATCCGCTTGCGGCAGGAGAGCACAGTGCCTTTCCCCTCTCCCCGCCGTGCTGCGGCCACCACCGATGGGCACCCCTCCGACCCGCTCCAAACCAACCTGGGGCGCATGCTGCGGAAACTGCGCCAGGAGTTGGCGCAACGACAGGGGGTTGCGCCTTTTTTGATCTTCCATGACGCCACGTTGCGCGATCTGGTGGAACAGCGGCCCATGACCATGGCCGCTCTCTCCGCCATTCACGGCATTGGCCGGCGCAAGTTGCAGGCCTATGGCCAGGAGGTGCTGGCCGTGTTGCGGGGGGATGCGCCAGCGGGCGG
>JADGCE010000168.1:0-2868 GCA_015229095.1 Magnetococcales bacterium
GCCCCCATCAACAGGGTGATCAACCACTCTTCCAGATGGTCCAGCAGTTTGAGCATCTCAACGGCCCCCCATACCCTTCCTACACCTCCTTCTATGGCTTGGCGGCAAAGCCGGTGGCTTGGTAGAATTCGGCGATCAACGTTTTGCCAATCCTCTCTTCCATTTGGCGATGCACGGGCACCATTTTTTCCACCCAGCGTTGCCGCTGCTCCGGGGTCAATGGGATGATTTCCGTCTTTCCAGAGGCTTTGACGGCCTCCAGGGCCGCTTCATTTTCCTGCTTGGCAATCTGGTTGGCAAACAGGGTCGCCTCCTGCATGGCCTTTTCCAACTGTCCGCGCAGCTCCCCGGGCAAGCCCTCCCAGAACGCCTTGTTGACGATGACGGCATAGCCAAGATAGCCATGATTGGAGAGGGTCACATATTTTTGGACCTCGTGCATTTTTTGGGTATAAAAATTGGAGGGGGGATTTTCCGTGCCATCCACCACACCGGTCTGCAGTGCCTGGTAGACTTCGGAGAAGGCCAGGGTTTGCGGCATGGCCCCCAGGGCACGGATTTGCGCGTCCAGCACCTTGGACGATTGAATGCGCATTTTCAGACCTTGAAAATCTTCCGGCGTGCGCAGGGGTTTGTTGGCACTCATCTGCTTGAAGCCGTTGTCCCAATAGGCCAGGCCGATGATACCTTTGCTCTCCAATCCCCGCAACAGGGCGGCACCGACTGGACCTTGGGTCACGGTGTGCAGGGCCTCATAGTCGCGGAACAGAAAAGGCAGGTCAAACACCTCAAACTCTTTGGCCCCCAACGGACCAAATTTGGCCAAAGAGGGAGCCAGCATCTGTATCGCCCCCATCTGCAGGGCCTCCAACTCCTCCTTGTCCTTGTAGAGTTGGCTGTTGGGATAGACCTCCACCCGGACCTGGTTGTTGGTGTAGGTTGCCGCCAATTCGCGGAATTTTTCCGCCGCCTTGCCTTTGGGCGTATCCACTGCCACCACATGGCTGAATTTGATCAGGATCGGTTCCGCTGCCTGCGCCGTTGCAAGAGCGACGCAGCCCAGCAATGCCCATAGTCCCACACACCATTTGCGCATGCTCAATCCCTCCTTTTGATTTTTTATAATCGACATCACAACCGTGCGCCCCATTCTAAGGGATCGACAGCGGCGACACAACGCCTTGACCCCGATCATGTGAGTCGTTGCATCTCCCAGGCACGATGAAAATTTTTCTGGCGTTGAAAATCCCGTGGCACGGTTTGCGCGGTAATCTCCGTACAACGCATATCGGCTGGCACACGTTCCGGATCCAGACGAAAGCGGCGGGCATGGGTCAAAAAGAGCAGTATGCCACGGGGTGCCAGCAGGGTGCGGCAACGGGCCAGCAGCGGGCCATAATCCCGGGTGACATCCCAATCGGTTTGCATGCGTTTGGAGTTGGAAAAGGTGGGAGGGGCCAGCAGGATCAGGTCAAACCGGTCGGTTTGACCCTGTATCCATTGGAGACAATCGGCCTGGACCAATTGATGCTGGTTGCCGACCGCATGGCCGTTGAGATTAAAATTGCGTTCTGCCCAGGCCAGATAGGTATGGGAGATATCCACCAGTACGGTTGAACGGGCCCCCCCATCCATGGCATAGAGGGTGGCGCTGCCGGTATAACCGAACAGGTTTAAAAAGCGCCGTCCAGGAGCCAGTTGCCGGATACGCTGCCGCAGCAAACGCTGGTCGAGAAAGAGTCCGGAGTCCAGATAATCTTCCAGATTGACCAAAAATTTCAGCCCCCCTTCAGAAACCGCCAACAAGGAGTGGCTGTTGCCCTCCTTTTCATACTGGGTGTTGCCCTGTTGTGGTCGGCGCGTTTTGATGTGGATGCGCTCAGGCGGCACTCCCAACACCTGGGTCACGCCCGCCACCAACTCGGAAAAACGGTGTCGCGCCTGTTGGGGATCCACGGTTTTGGGGGGGTGGTATTCCTGAATGTGGACCCACTCTCCATAGAGGTCGATGGCAGCGGCATATTCCGGCATGTCGGCGTCATAGACGCGGAAACATTCAATGCCCTCCCGTTTGCTCCAGGGCTTCAGTTGTTTTAAATTTTTTTGCAGGCGATTGGCAAAATGGTTGATGGGGGCAGCTGTTGCTTCGCTTGTGGGGGATGTGGCGGGCGGCTTGGGGGCATGGATCCAGAATCGGCAGGGCAGGGGACCGTTCTGGAGATGGTGTTCCTGGGCAGGCAACATGCCCAGGTTGGTGAGCAGATCGGCACGGGCGGTGAAGATGGCCTGCCACCATCCTGGAAAACAGCGGCGCAACTGTTCGCCCAACTTTTGGTAGAGAAAACGCAGTTCATCTTCCCCTCCCTGGCGCACGCCATAGGGAGGATTGACCACCAGCAGGCCGAAGGGTGGGACATCGCCGGGAGAGAGTTGCTCCATGGGGCGCTGTTCAAAGCGGATATGATCGCTCAAACCCGCCGCCTGTGCATTTTTGCGCGCGGCGTTCAAAACCAGGGGATCGGCATCCCAGGCCAACAGAGGTGGCAGATGTTGCAACCCTGACCGGGCCCGTGCCTGTGCCTCGGCGAGGAGATCAGGCCAGGCTGTGCGGTCAAACCAGGGCAGTTTTTGAAAGGCGAAGGGGACGGCCCGGAGCAGTCCGGGTGCGACGCCGGCGGCCATCCAGGCGGCCTCGATCGGAAAGGTTCCGGAACCGCACATGGGGTCGGCAAAGCCGCCCCCGGCGGCGGCCACGGTCGGCCAATCGGCCAGGAGCAGGAGACCGGCGGCCAAGGTCTCTTTCAGGTTGGCCGAGGTGGGTGAGAGGCGCCACCCCCGGCGATGCAGCCCCTCGCCAGAGAGATCCAG
>JADGCE010000168.1:2968-4701 GCA_015229095.1 Magnetococcales bacterium
ATGGGCAGCAGCAGGCGACTGGCCACCCGGGACCACAGGCAAACCCGCATTGCCACGGTTGTGGTGCCGTTGAAGGTTACCCCGGCATGGCCGGGCCGCAGGGCACGTGCTCCCAGAGCGCGCAACTCTTCTGTCAGTTGTGGCTCAAACCCGGTGGCGGTGGTGGCGAAGAAGGTGTACTCCATGCAATGGTTCCCTGCTGTAAGAGGAGTATCGGACTATACAAGCCCTTGCACATTTTTGCCATGGCTGGGATCCTGGGCGTGGAGGTGTCGAAGGGGAAAAAAGGTGGCCACATTGCGGGGACAAGGAAACCATGATACGCAGAAAACGAGGAAGCTCCCTCTCTTTGCGCCAGCAGGGGCGCATTGCCCATACCGAGCAGAAGCGCTCTGAGAGTCAGGCGGTCCATGGGGATGCGCTGTTGAACTGTTTGGGTCGTTCGGCCTTTGGTGCGGAGGAACCGGGGCTGGTGATCGCCCACTTTGGTTTGAATGTGGCCGTGGAGGATCATCAGGGGGAGCGGTTTCGTTGTGCGGTGCGCAAGAGCGCCACGGGGGAACCGGTCTGTGGAGATCGTGTGGTGTGGATGCGATCCATCAATAATCAGGGTATCATCAATCGCATAGAGTCGCGCACATCCGTTTTGCAGCGTCCGCTGTCGGCGCAGCGGTTGCAGATTATTGCGGCCAATGTGGATCGCATTTTTATTGTTTTTGTGGCCACGGACCCCCACGTCGGTTTGTTGGACCGCTATCTGGTGGCGGCGGGGGTGGCGGGGATCGAGGCGGTCATTGTGGTCAACAAGATGGATTTGGTGGAGAACAGGGCGGTTTTGATGGCCTCGTTTGCCCACTATGAGCAGATGGGATATCGGGTCATTTTTACATCGACGCTGGAGCCTTTGGGGTTGACAGAGCTTGACCAAGCGTTGAAGGGACGGATTTCAGTGTTTGTGGGGGAATCCGGTACGGGCAAAAGCTCGTTGATCTCCCAGTGGATCTCTTCCGATTCTCTCAAAATTGGCCTGGTCAATCAGGAGAGTGGCAAGGGGCGTCACACCACAACGGTCACATCCTTGTACCATCTGCCTGGCGGGGGCAGTCTGATTGATTCGCCAGGCATCCGGGAGTTTGGTCTGCATGGGGTGGAGGCCCATCAGGTGGCTCGCTATTTTCCGGATATTTTTCCTTGGGCCGGGCAGTGTCGTTTTTCCGACTGTCAGCATGGCGCAGAGCCGGATTGTGCCGTTCAGCGTGAGCTCCAGGCGGGCAATCTGCATCCGGCCCGTTTGGAAAGCCTGCGGCAGATCCAGCAAACTCTGATACAGGAAAGGATACCGGGCAACCGCACCGCCACTGGGCTCCGACCGTTCTGAACTTCCCGGAGGAAAGCGGCTTATCATGGGGAGAACCGATGGGGTTGGCTCGGTCAAGTGCACGCCATGAGGGTATCCGCGAACAGTAGGCGCCCACTGCTCCATCGAAACCCAGGCCAGACTTTTCAACGGCTGCGCTTGCTGTGGGAAAAAATATTTTAAAGGTTGACGATGGTCGCGCGATCCGCTAGATTCCTCTCCGACTGACAGGGGGGATCCCGATTGCGCTCGTAGCTCAGCCCGGATAGAGCAACTGGCTACGAACCAGTAGGCCGGAGGTTCGAATCCTTCCGAGCGCGCCAATAAAATCAGACATTTACGGCTACCGATAAGGTGGCCGTTTTTGTTTGGGGTG
>JADGCE010000169.1 GCA_015229095.1 Magnetococcales bacterium
TTTCCCACACACCTGGAAAAACAGAGGCCGTTGTGCCACACTGGCCCTGTTGGGTGGGGAGGCCGGTCGGCCAGGACTCCTCGTGGGTTGCCAAAAATATCGGCTATTCTGACATGCGAGCGGGGAAAAGAGCAGATGAAGAGCAGGGGGATGGGGTGGATAGGTTTTTTGGGTGCACTGTTGATGGCCAATGCGGCGGGCGCCGACAACGCCCATTTAATGCAATTAATTGAAATTTTACATAAAAAAGGAACGCTTACCCAGGAGGAGTATCAGCTGCTGCGCAACGCGGCGACCACCCCGCCGGCGGAGAGCGCCCAGGCCACCCCCCCCGCTGCGGTCGCACCGCCTGCCGCAACCGCCTCCAAGGCCGCTGAACCGGCCGTCACCGTCAGCAGCGAAGGGGGTCTCAAGGTCAAATCCCAGGATGGCGCCTCCGAGTTTACCGTGGGGGGACGGGTGCAGGTGGACGGGGGCTTCTATCGGGATGATCGGGCCGATCATGCCAACGGCACCGAACTGCGCCGTGCCCGCCTGGATGTGGGGGGAAAGATTGAGAAAGATTGGAAATTCAAGCTCGCCTTTGATTATGCGGACAATGCCGTGGAGGACAAGGCGGCCTACATCGCCTATGGAGGCTGGAAAGCAGCCACCCTCAAGGCAGGTCTGTTCACCCCCCCCTTCACCCTGAGCGAAGCGGGCAGCTCCCTGTTTGGCATCTTCATGGAGGAGGCCATGCTGGTGAATGCCTTCAAGCCGGATGATCGCATCGGCATAGGGCTGGAGAGCAGTGGCGACCATTGGTCGGCGCAGATGGCCATCTTCGGCGAAGGCGGAGCCAGCAACGATGTGGATGACGAGGGCAGTGGTGCCAGTGCCCGCCTCACCTGGGCGCCCATTGCGGAAAAAGGGCGTCTGCTGCATCTGGGGGGAACGGTCATCTATCAAACCCCGGACAGCGCGGCAGAGGCCGGCACAGATCGCAACGGCAACCGGGTCACCACCGACAATGTCACCGTGGCACGGTTTCGCGCCCGTCCCGAGGCCCACGTCGGCACGGTGCGCATGGTGGATACCAGAACCCTCTACAACGTCGACTCATGGACCAGTTATGGTCTGGAAAGTGCGGCGGTATGGGGGCCTTTCTCCGTGGAGGGGGAATATGTCGTCACCCAACTGGCGCGGGATCTGCGGCAACCCGACCTGCGTTTCGGCGGTTATTACGGCAGCGTCAGCTGGTTTCCCACCGGGGAATCCCGCAACTATGAGGTCAAATCCGGCGGCTTTGACCGGGTCAAGCCGTTGGAAAATTTCAATCTGAAAACAGGAGGGACAGGGGCCTGGGAATTGGCGGCCCGCTACAGCCACCTGGATCTGGCGGATAAAAATGTCGATGGTGGGGAAGAGAGCAACGTCACGTTTGGAATCAACTGGTATCTCAATCCCCATCTGCGCATGATGGCCAACTATGTGTTGGCGGATGCCTTCCGGGGAGGCCGGCATGATGAGCCCAATCTGTTGGAAAGCCGGGTACAGGTGGATTTTTAGGTGATCTACGAACTGCGCTTCGTGGCCCCCCAGCGGCTGGACACTCCCCTTTCTGATCTGCTCACCGAGGCCGGTTCCATGGGGGTTGTCCTGGAGGATGTGGGGCGCAAGGCGGTTTTTTCGGCGGATGTGCCGTTTGAACGCTGTCAGTTCAAGGGCTATTTTGCCGAGACGGTGGAGCGGTCGGAGGTGGAGTGGGGGATACGCACCCTGCTGGTGGCGCATGGGGAGCGGGGGGATACGGAGATACACTGGCTCTCTTTGCAGGAGCAGGATTGGCAGACCCATTGGAAGCGTTATTTTCAACCCATCCCCCTGGGCAAGCGGTTGTTGGTGTTGCCCAGTTGGTTGCCGGTGCCGACAGGGATGGAGGAGCGGCTGATCCTGCGCATCGACCCGGAGATGGCCTTCGGCAGTGGCAAGCATGAGACGACCCAGGGCTGTCTGGAGGCCCTGGACGAACTGGCGGAACAGGGTCATTTGGGGCGGGTGCTGGACATGGGCACCGGTTCGGGCATTCTGCTCATTGCGGCCCTGCTGCTGGGGGCAGAGTCCGGGCTGGGGGTCGATCTGGACCCGGTGGCGGTGGAGACCTGCATACGCAACTGCCAGATCAATCTGGCGGATGCCGACAAACGATGGCGGGTACACCAGGATGAACAACTGCCGCCGGGACCGTTTGAGACGGTGGTGGCCAACATTCTGGCCCCCGAATTGATCGCTTTTTTGAGCCGGACCACCCCCCGGTTCCGCCATTGCATCGTCCCGGGAGGGCACCTGCTGCTGTCAGGGATACTGTGGGAGCAGGCCCAGGGGGTAGAGGATGCCGCCTGTCAAAACGGCTTTCGCCTCCTCTCCCACCAGAGGCGGGAGGAGTGGTCCATTTTGGTCATGCAGCGGCAGAAGTAGGATAGACACGGCAAAAGGCAACCGACCGTCTCGTCTTGCGGAAACTCACGAAGGGCAATGTGTATGGCGTCTCTCCGGTTTCGGTATCAGGACTCCCACGGATCCTGGACACGCAACCCTTTGTCTCTCATCTCATCAAAATCTTTCTTGTTTCTCGTCAGAAGCGTCATGCCGAGACTGTGAGCCGTTGCCCCGATCATCACATCCTGGAACTCTTGCGAACGCCCGACCGATTTGAGTTCGCCGTGCCACTGGCCAGCAAGGATGGCTATCTCCTCGGTGACAGCGTGCGAGGTACACGACTTCCGAGCATTTGACAACCAACGGCTCAGGCGCCCGGACTGGTTCGGGTTCCGTGAAATGCCGGACTGAATTTCTGCCAGCGTGATAACGCTGAGATGCGTCGAGGACAGCATCCTAAGAAAATCGATAACCGCTCGATCGGACGAGCGTTTAGTCGCCTCGCTGACGACGTTTGTATCGAGCAGATACGCCGTTGGATCCGCCGCGCTCATGCGCCCCGTTCCCCAGGCCATCCAGACTCCACAGCACTCTCCCCGTCGGTCAGCATGGCGCGCAGTTCGGCAAACAGTACGGCTGGATTACCGGAACCCAACAAAAAGCGGGGCACATCCTCCACCGGATCATCCTCCGAGAGTCCCAGGTTATGCGCCAGTTGCTGACGGGTGGCGTCCCCGTACAAAAACAGCTCCGTCGCGACGCGGGCCATATCGGTGCGGTATTCCATGGGCACTCTCTGCACCGGGAAATTTTCCATACCCGGCACGGACTCCGCATGGTCCCAGCGATCCAGGTGGGCAGGCAGATCCGGTTGGAATGGAAGCAAACAGTCCGATGTGTGACGTAAATAGTTCCGCACGGCTGTATAAGGCAACCCGTAATCCAGTACCAACTGTTTCGCCACCACACGAGGCTCTTTGAGTCGCTCAAGATATTCCCTCAAAACGGACGGGGGACAAAGAAAACGCACGGCGAAGGCGTTGGCGCGCTGCTCTATTTCAAGATGAGCCTCGTCCAGATGACGGGTCATGTGCGCCAAGGGGCGTTGGCGTCCCACATCGACCAGAGCGTGGCACAGTTCATGGGCCAAGTTGAAACGACGCACGACCGACAGCCCATTCTTGGCAACATCCAGATTCAGGGCAATGGTGACACCCCGACTGTTGTCTGCAAACAGCAGGGCCTCTGGCCCATCCTGACCAAGGGTGCCGTACAGCAGGGTCAGTCCGGGAAAACGGTCCATGACCAGATCCCGCATGGAGGCAATGGGGTCATCCCTCAGTCCCAAAGCCTTCCTGAGAGCCTTGGCCAACCGCTCACCCTGTTGCCATGGTGTACGTTCCATGCCAAGTGATGGCAGCTGCAGTGCATCACGTGCTTCCAGAAAGCGTCCCCAGGTACTACCCATCGCCTGACGTTGACGCAAAAATTCCAGGGAACGCGCCGTCTGGGAGAGTTGATAAACCCGCAGGCAACTCTCCTGAGAGAGTTGCTGAAACTCCGCGCGCCGCGTCAGCATGCGTACCGGCTCGTCATACCACTGTGCATCCTCTGCGAAGGCGGAACCATCGGCCAAGCGCAAGGTTTTTGCCAGTGCCCAGATTTCCCGATCATCGCAGGGGGCTCCTCCATGGATCCCCTGCACGCGCGCCAGGGAGAGGCCTGCATCATCCGCGATGGTGGAGAGGGAGAGACGAAACTCCTGACACACCACATGCAGCACGCTTTTGATAATTTTACACATTATTTCGGTCATTGCCCGCACACACACAACCACCTGTAATTTACCAAAGCCAGATATAAAATATCACGCATCACAACAGGCTATCGTAACTCTTCCTTACGGCATCAGAGTGTATAGTATAACAGCATCTGCGTCCAGAAAAATTATGATCACAAAAAATCATCCTCAACGCATTGCCGCAGAGCTCCGGAGATCTTGGCCGCCGAGAGAGCACAACAGCCCGATTGACACGACCCGGCCTTGTCTGCTATCCTACGGTTCGTTAAGGGTTTGTTAAGATGTTCTCACACTGTTATGACAGGAGATTTTTCATGCTACATCCTCAAAAACGCGCTCTGCGCTCTGCCGTTCTGGTTTTGTCGTTGGCTCTCTGTTCCATGGTGCCTGCGGTGCAAGCCGCTCCCGATGCGGC